>JBNKGC010000054.1:0-31768 GCA_050289625.1 Polyangiaceae bacterium
GTTGGGGGCGACGGTGCTCGACCTCGAGTCGGGCAAGGTCGAGCTGCGCACCTACTCCGCAGCTGGCAGGCCCCTGAGCGTGCAGACTGTGGCCTCCGCCGAGTCGGTGGAGTCCGAAATCGAGGAGCGGCCGGACGGAACTGGCGCTCAGACCCGCACGGCGCTGGTCGTCGAATCCACGGTGAGCGCTTCGGGAGAGCTCAAGACCGTACGCACCGAGGCGAAGGAGATCATCGACTACGTCAAGGAGCACTTCGACGGTAGCCGCCCCACCTCCAAGATCCAGTGTCAGATCAGCTCGACGCACTCCGTCGACGAGATCCAGCCGAGCGGCGCCCTCAAACGCAAGAGCGCCCGGGTCGTGCCGGGTCGGAGCTCCGTCGACGAGAACGGCTGCGGCAGCGACTGGCCGGGACACGACTGAGACGCAAGGCAACGATCGCCCGTGTGGCCCGACCTCAAGCGTGCAGGCCGTGGCCCCGCGCCTCGGCGATCGCGCGCACCAACTGGTCCTGATCCAATCGTCGCACGCAGCGCACCCCGGACCGAAGCAGCCTCGACAGGAACGTGGGGGATTCGGAATGGGTGGCGACGACGACGACGACTTCCGGGGAAGCGGCTCGGATCTCATCGACCAGGCCGAGGACTACCTCGTCGTCGCCCCCCTGAGCAACGCAGACGTCAACTTCCCCCCCTCGCAGCGCCGCCAAGGCCAAACCGGGGGTTTCCACCGCCACCGTACGCAGCCCGGTCGCCTCGAGCTTCTCCCCGAGTCGCTCCCGCGCCCCTTCTCCTTCCACTAGGAGAACGACGGGGCGCGCAACGGCGCGAGCGAGCAAACTCGCTGCGCGCTCGGTGTCGAACGGTTTGGCTAGAACGGTAAAAACTCCAGCCCGAAGCGCGTCGTCGATGCTCTGTTCGGTAGTGAATGCCGTCATTAGTACGACTGGCAGCTCGGGGATTCGCTCACGAACCTCGCGAAGGAGACCGAGCCCGCCCATCCCCGGCATACGAATGTCGCTGAGCACGAGATCGACGGTTTCGTCCGCCAACAACGAGAGCGCTTCTTCGGCGGTTTCTGCCTCGACGAGTTCGAATCCTTCCAGTTCCAAATTGGCAGCAAGGGTGAGCCGAACCCCCGGCTCATCCTCGACGAGTAGAATGCGATTCACATGAGTCATCAGGCTTCCCTCGTACTGTTCGTTTGCGTGCCCCGACACGCTGTGCTCATCCGGACCGTTCCCACGTCCTCTATTCGTCCGCGGGAGGCCGCAGCGTCGAGGTTCGAGAAGGGCGAAGCGATATGCCTGCCGGTTCCCTCGCGAGGGCAGGCAGGAGAAGACTGAACTTCGTCCCTTCGCCGATTGCGCTTTCGATGCTGACGGTACCGCCGTGTCGTTCCACGACACCTTGTACCACCGCGAGCCCGAGACCCGTTCCCTTGGTCTTCGTACTGAAGAGCGGCTGAAACACCTTGCGGAGCACCTCCTCGGGCATTCCCGGTCCGTTGTCGATCACGCACACACGCACCGACTCGGGCGTGGGGAAGTCGGCGGTGACCCTCACCTCACCAGAGTGTTTCTCGGGCATGGCCTCGACCGCGTTCTGGACGAGGTTAATGAGGACTTGACGCATTTGATCTCGGTCCAGCTCCGGTACGTCGAGGTCATCGGGGATCTCATTCAACACGACAACACTCGAAGGCGGGTCCGGAATAACTCCGAGAGCCTCGTCGGCGAGATCTCTGAGAGGCGTCGGCTGTTGCTTCGGCTCGCGCGCGCGAGCGAAGTCGAGTAGGTCGGAGATGATCTTCGTGCTCGCGTCGATCTCCCGCTCCATCACCCCGAAGAACTGTTCGACCCGTGGCGAAATTTCCACGCCGTCCTTGGTGAGCTTGCGCTTCACGAACGACTGGGCGTTCCGAATTGCAGCGAGCGGGTTACGCAGCTCGTGACCGATGCTCGCGGCAAGCTGCCCCACAGCGGCGAGACGCTCCACTCGAAGCGCCTGCTCCTGAGCATCCTCGAGGTCGACGTGCTGTCGGCAAAGCTCGAAAAGCTCCCGACGCGACTGCACGCAGTTGATCACGAGGAACGTGTCGATGAAGACGACCCAACCGGCATGCTCGAGGAAGCGCCACCACTCGGGGTTGACCACCCCGTACACGGATTCGGGCCATACCATACCGCGAACGAAGTGATCGATTGCAACCA
The DNA here is from genome assembly GCA_050289625.1 of Polyangiaceae bacterium. GTDB lineage: Bacteria > Myxococcota_A > Polyangia > Polyangiales > Polyangiaceae > NIC37A-2. Next base: position 2,214 of record JBNKGC010000054.1, read on the forward strand.
GCGCGGTTGCGGGAATCAGGACCCGGGGGTCTCGGTAGAAGGCGATAATCGCGAGACTACCGAAGACGTGAAAGTGAGTTTCAATGCGACCCCCGGAGAGATGGATCAGGAGCGCCGACCACATGGCCTGCGCACTAGCGATCACATAGCGAGTGACCGGCTGACCCGGACGAACGATGATGAGCGCAAGCGGGAGACTGGTGATAGCGCCGCCGAGAAGAACCGCGGCTAGCACATGCTCGTGGACGCTGCTCCGCGCACCTGCCCAGGCCCGAGGAGACAGCCAGACCGCAACGAAGATCCCTGCGAGCCACTGGAGAATCATCAATCCGGCGAAGATGGTGTCCGTGCGCCGCGCCACAGCTTCGTAGCGCTTCTCGAACAGCTGCCGCACTACTGAATCGTCTGAATCGTCGTTCGAAGCACTCGAGTAGTTCATTGCCCACCTCACTTCTGCGGGATAGAGGCCGTTTCGGCGCGGCTCGACGACGGAGTGGCGGTTGTACTCGGCGCCCACAACTCACAGCCGTAGACGTCGCTCACCCCCCGATCCGTTTCACCCGACTCGACGAGTTCGATGATGCGACGCTTGCCGACGCTGTCGCCCTCGTGGGAACGCGATGGTGTCAGACCGCCGGCGAAGCGAAGCTTTCGGTCGATACCGAACAGCAAGACCTGTCCGGATGTCTTCGCTCCAAAGCGTTCGGCGACTACGCCTCCCGGATCGTCGTGGACAGTCACTCCCGGAATCCGAGCCGTTCGGTGGTAGAGGTCCGTATCCTGAAATCCAGACTCGACGCCGGGAGGAATCACGAACAAGACGTGAGCCTCGAGTCGCGAGGAAAGTCGCCTGAGTAGGCGGGCCAACTCCGCGATGGTGGCTCGGGTACAGCTGCATTTCGGATGAGCGATCATCACCAACGTGTGGTGGTTGATCGACGGCTCGAATGGGACCGAGGACGGCCACCTGGCTGGCGCGTCAGCTCCAGCCCCAGGCTTCGTGGAATACGCGTACAGCGCGCCCGAACCGCTCCCTACGAGGGCCAGCCAGGCCGCCACCAAAATGGCTATCGCGCGCCAAGGGGGACGCCACCCAAAGGATGGGCCCTCAGGCATTGGAGTCTCCGAGTGCCGCGGCGATTGTATCGAAAAGATCCCTTTCCGGGCCCCCCTTCTGGACGTACGCGGCCGCACCCGTTTCCGCTACGAGTCTCCGCAAAGTCACCGGTTCTGCCCCCGAATGGAGAACGATGGGAATGGGGCGAATCCTTGGGTGCTCCGCAAGCAGATGTGCGAGCTGTCCCCCGGACAGGCCCGGCATACTGATGTCGAGCAGAATCAGGTCGGGACGTTCACGAAGTGCTGCGCCGGATGTACCTAGAGCGGTCTGGCGTTTGACCACCTCGTAACCAACCTCCTCCAGCAGCGCGGCGGTCGTGAGCAGCACGGCCGGATCGTCGTCCACGATCAGAATCTTCCGCCGACCCGTCACCATATCGGCGAGAACGGCAGCGCTTCCCACGCCTTAACACCACGCTCTTGCGGAGGGGCGGTTTCTGCAGGCGCCCTCTACGCCGAGCCTGCCCCGTTGTCGCACCCCGGGATGGAGGCATGACAGACCCTCGAAACATTACGTCCTCGAGCCCAGGTGGCCGCCGCCGGTGGAGTCTTCGTCGGCGCCGTGGACGCAGCTGGAGCTCGGCTTCGACGCTGGTGGCGCGGCGCGGGACGATGACGACCTGCTATCGCCGAATGAACTGGTAGTCCTCGCCGACGGGCGTCATGGTCCAGACTTCGACGCCGTAGCTGTAGTGGGCTTCGACGCGGCCGGGACGGATGAGCCAGTGGTCGAGGGGGTTGACTCGGGAGCGGCAGAATTCGCCGTTCTTGCCAACGCGAGCGGGATCCGGAGGGAAGCTGGAGGCGCAGCGTAGTTGGACGCACTGGCGGGGGGAGTCGCTGCCTTCGGGGTACACGTCGACGAGCAGGACCGCCTCGTCGCCGGCGCAAAGGGTTGCGTTTGCGGAAGACCAGGTGGGTCGGATGTCAGCGTATTGGGCGGAGATGAGTTCGTAGCGGGCGTGCTTGTCGTGGTCGAGCTCCCGGACGACGTCTTCCGCCAGGAGGTCGCACAGGTTGACCTGGCGAAGGGGGGTGCCGGGCTCGGGCGGGTTGCCGGTGCAGACGACGACGTCTGGGTCGGCGGGGGTGGGGTCGACTCCTTCGAACCGGAGCGCTCGTGCGTCCGGATGGAGCTCGAGCGGTGGGGCCGCGGTAGGCTCCTCGGCGGGGGTTGAGGGCGGATTCGGGAGCGGTTCTGGGGCCGGCTCAAGCACTGCCATGGCGGGCGGGTTCGGCGTAGATGGTTCGCGCGGAGGGGTGCCGCAAGCGGAGAGCAGGGCGATGAGGCAGGTTGTGGCGACGCGAGCATTCAGGGGCGGGAGGCTTTGGACGACGTACTTGAGCATGTTGGCGTAGCGGATGGTACCAGTGGTGCGGCGCCAGCAATACGGGCGCGCGTCACGAGTGGCGGAGCTGAAACCGCTGTAACCTCATGGCAAGCTCTCCGGATTTTATCGATGCGACCAATTGCCAGAACAGTGCTCCGCAAATCAGAGGCGGTCGTGCCGAACCGGCGCGCCTGGCACTTCGTATCGGTGGAATTGCGTTCGATGACCATCGTTTCGGGTTTGCTGAGTTCGCTGAGGTCCGCAAGACAACGCCGCTGAATCAGGTGCCCACTCTGCAGGTCGACGATGTGCAGGTTACCCAAAGCGGCGCCATCACCCGTTACATTGGAAAGCTGACCGGACTGTATCCGGACGATGCGTTCCAGGCACTGCTCTGCGACGAAATCATGGACGGGGTGGAGGACGTCAATGTCAAGGTGGGGACAACGTTTGGCCTGGCTGGCGACGCTCTGAAGAAGGCGCGTAGCGAGCTCGTGGATGGCGTATTCCAGAAGTACCAGCGCTGGTTGGAGAGGCAGCTGGACAGTCACGGCGGCGAGTTCTTTGCAGGTAACCGGCTGACCATTGCCGATCTGAAGGTCTTTGTTCTCATCCGCAGTCTCAACTCAGGCCATCTGGATCACGTTCCGACCGACTTGGTGGAAAACGTGGCACCGAAGCTGAACGCACACATGCGGCGTATCGCCCAGGTGCCGGCCATCGCGCAGTACTATTCGAGGACCAAAACAGACTAGCAGGCTGCCAAAAAGTCCGTTCGGTAGCCTGCGGTGCCAATCCGCGCCTTTCTGACGGACGTGTCCTACGATCGTTACAAGCGATGCGCGCTATGCCGTTCTGCGGGTCAACGGACTATTCCGATGCGCTGTCTGCAACCAGATCTCGACCATTGAGAGGCTGAACAGGGCGGTTGTTGTTACCTAGTACATCATGCAGAGCTGCTAGTTGACTGGACGATGCGGCAACTGGGTCCCGCAGCACAAACCAATTGACACCCTCGGTGCACGGCGGCGTGGTCAGTGAGCCCATGAAGTGATAAGCCAAGGTGGATTCGGGCAGCAGGTCTGCGACGTTCATGCTCACCTCAGGAATTGCCTTTGCCTCGGCAGGTTCGGATGGTGCATGATCTGCCACCGGAGCAAAGGCCTCATTGGCATCGGCTTCCTTGAACATGACTGCGACCACAGCCAGATTCATGTCATCGTCGGCATGCACGATGTGCATTTCCATGGGGAAGTGCTCACCATTGACCGTGTTTTCGCTCGGCGTGTGGAAGTGGAACTGCAGGACGTTATAGGTGTGACCATCCACACTGATGGAGCTGCCTTTGTCGTAATTGACCTGAATAGTATGTCCGTTGTTCAAGATTGTTAGTGCGGTTTCTTTGTAATTGAAGTCAACATCTGGGATGTTCTTTGAGGTGGCTGCTTTGATGTCAATTGGGGATTGAACGGTGCCGCTTGCGCAGGTGGCAAACTCTTCGTTCAGGGAGCCCCAATTCTCGGGGCCAGCTTCGCCCGAGTAGCCCCAATGAGCTTCGTGATCGGCTTCTGGAGACTGCGGTTCTTCAGCGCCGCAAGCGCTAGAGACCAAGGCGGCGAGTAAGACAAGACAGGGGGATGTTTGACGCATGTGGAGTACCCTTCGTGGGAGGTCGGAGTAAACGGCGTTAGCGTAAGTGTCTTTGTTTAATCGCGTCAAGATACGGAGTTATGCTAGCTTTTGGTTGGTTGTCAGTTGCTTCATTACTTCGTATTACCTTCTTGCTGCGGGTGCTTTGGTCGCTTTGGGTTGGCCTGGCTAGATACCAAGGCGCAATGGCTCGCCGCCGTGCGAGCGGCGTTGGGCCCACTTGCCGGCATGCAAATCGAGGTGCATCACATGCTGGCCGATGGAGACCACGTCGTCATGCACTCGCGGCGCCGGCTTCCCCATGCCGGTGCGGAGATCGCGGTCGTCGATATCTGGTGGATCGAGGGTGGGCGGATCGCCGAGGGTTGGTAGATCATCGAGCCCGTGGCTCGGGCAAGACTCAGAACTTCGGCTTCATGTAGCAGTTTGCTGACGAGAGCCCCTACGCAAGCCTCTATTCTAACTCGAGCGACGTCGATCCCGAGGATGGGCGAGGGCCCGTAGCGACGCTAACCATTTTCGCATCGGACCTGAAGTCGGAGCAAGCTCTGATCGCTCCGGAGCTCGCCTCCGCTGTAATCGAGCCTGCGGCGTCAATGCTTGCGTTCGGCAACTGCGCCCAACGCGGTCCCGCCTCGCCCAGAAAGCGACTCAGTTTCCTCCGCGGACCGCTCACCTCGCTCGCGGGGCTGCCCGCTCCCTCTCGACCCGCACTCGCCTCGCGCAATTTCTCACTCGACCGAGAAAATTTCCTTGTTCAGTTCTTCCGGGACGCGCATCCACCCCCGTTTTCGAGCACTCGCCTCGAGAATTTTCCGACTCATGTGACAACAAGGATTCCGGCAAGGTCAGGTGCTTAGATCCAGAGCCCCTGGGAGGCGACGACGCAACGGTCTGTGTGCGTCTGGGTGGCACCGACGAGCCGTGCGAGCCGCTCGGCTGCCAGGAGGACTACTGGTGCTACTATCCGCCCCCCGGCAACAAAGAGGACGGTGTCTGCCGGCCTCCCGGTGGGCTGGGCGACAGTTGCGAAAGTGCCGAGGGGCCTCGCTCCTGGGACCGCTACAAGTGCCTCTTGGACGATGGGCCCCTGCTTTGCATTGATGGCACCTGTTCCTCTCCGGCAGCGATTGGCGAAAAATGCCTCCCAGATGACGCTGGCTCCTGCAAGGAAGGTTGGTGCTTCTCGGTGACTGGCCTCTGCGAGAAGCCCGTGAAGATCGGCTCTCATTGCAATCCTTACTGGTTCCTCGATTCGTGCGAAGAAGGAGCCTTCTGCCCTTACCCAGACGCTGCCTGCCAGCCCGAGGACACGGGAACTTGCACGGCTTTGAAGATGAATACGGCTCTATGCAACGACCAGCGCGAGTGCCAAAGCGGCTACTGCGATTACACGCAAGAACCTGCCAGGTGCGCTGACCCACCCGAAGAGTGTCCAGCCATCAGCTATTGATGAGCGGCGCGCGCTCGGCCAACATCCGCGCAGGGGCCGCGACGCGCTTGCACCATCGCAACTGCCGCGGACCGCTGGTATGGTCCGGGCGACGTCATGTGGCGGATCTGGCTCTGGGCCACCATCGTGCAGCTGTGGAGCGCAACCGCACACACAACTCCACCCCCGATCCGCGTATCCGTCGAGGGACAGTGCCCCGACGCGACGACCCTCGGCGAGCCGATCGCGCCGTTCACCCGAACGCCGGAGGACGACCAGGCCGCCTACGCGCTGCAGGTGCGCGGCAGCGAGGAGGGACGGATCCAGGTCGTCTTACTGGGCCCCCGGGGCGAGCTTGAGTTCGATCGAACACTGCAGAGCCGCGACTGCGTCGCTGTGGCGGAGGCGGTTGCGATCATCCTCCGCGCCCACTTCGTCGAGCTTGGAATGCACCTGCCCGAGCCAGCGGTTGGGCGTGGAGACTCGCCCGCGGAAGACGACAAGTCGGCAGTGGAAGACGGCTCCACGTCCCGGCCACCCGTCGCGCAACCCGAGGCGCCGCCACCAGCACCACCCGCCCCAGCACGGGCGCCCGGGACCTCTCCGCAAGGCCCCGAGGGGGCCGCTGTCACGGAGGCCGACTCGACTCGGTGGGAGCTGGGCGCGGGGATGGGAGCGCTCCTGGAGCTGCCCGAGATCACCCCAACCCCGAGTCTTCGGCTGGAGGTCGGTCGGGTCGTTGCCCGGCGCACACTTCGAGCCAGTTTCGTTGGGGCGCTGCCCACCCGGCGGGGAGACTCCCCAGCGGACGTCTCCCGGTTGCCGCTGAGCGTCGCAGTGAACCTCGGCTGGCGGTTCGGCACGGGCTGGTTGCTCGAACCCCACGCCGGCGTCGGCGCCCAGCTTGCGCTGGTGGAAGGCGTTTCGGTCGGGAACCCGAGCCTGACAGCGAGCTGGTCGCCAACGCTCTGCGCCGGCGCCCGCGTCGAGTGGCCGACCGCTCCGCTGACACCGTGGGTCGATGTGGGCGGGATAACGCTCTTGCGACGGGATCGGTACGTCGTTGACCCGCTGGGAGCGGTCGGGCTCGGCCCAAGAGCCTACCTGGGAGTCAGCGTCGGGGCGTCCCTCCTGCCGTAGCAACGAGGAGATGGGGCTGGAAAGCGCGCGGTTGCCCGGCAGAAGGCGGTGATTCGAACGAATCGATGATCGATTGCGGGCGATGACGCCACACTATGAGACTGAAGTGGTCTCGTCCCTGATGCCTCCGTCTGCGCACAGCCTCCGCTCCAGCGACGAGCTGGAAAGGACGCGCGCGTGGCGCAGGTTGTACGACTCGGAGTTCCAGCGCGCCTACCGGCTGATCCTGCGGTCGGGCGTCGACCCCAGCGACGCTGAGGACTTGGCGCAGCGCGCGTTCGTGATCGTGCACCGCCGGCTATCGGAGGGGGACAACGTGTGCAATGTCGGCGCGGTGCGCAATGTCGGCGCGTGGGTGCGAGGCATCGTCCTCAAGGTCGTGAGCGAGCACTACCGATGGCGTAAGGTCAGGCGCCTGAAGAACTGGCTGCTTCCCGATGTGGCCGGCACCTCGCCCGGAGAGGTCCCGAACCCGGAAAGCGAAGCGGCCAGCCTCCAGCAGCGCGCACGCATCGCGGAGGTTCTGGGCGGCATGAGTCACAAGCTCCGTGACGTCTTGGTGCTCACCGAAATCGAGGGCCTGGGCCCTCAGGAGGCAGCCGAGGTCCTCGGCTGTCCCACGAACACAGTCCGGTCACGTAGGCGCCTGGCCCTGGAGGATTTTCGACGACGCTGGCGGGCCACCGCCAAGGAGGCGTTCGATGTCGACGGTTGATGACAATGACCTGGCCCAGGTCCGAGAGGTCTTGTGCGCCCGCGAGGTACCACCCGGTGCGAAGCAACGGGTCCTGTTGGCCGTGGAGTCGAGGCGGACGGGTGGAGGGCGGCAGCGACGCTGGGCGTGGTCGGCCGCTTTCGGAGTGCTTGCGATTGCGGGGCTCGCCGTGGGTCAAGCCGGGGGCGTCGAGCCACTGCTGCAACGGACCGCGACCCTGCTCGGGCTGGGAGAGTCGGCCGCGCCGACCCCTCCCCCGCGGTCCGGAGCAGCACCACTCCGGCCCGTGAACCCCAGCCCGGCGCTGAAGAGCGATGCGGCGAATGGCGAGGACGAGCCCAGGCCGCCCGCACCGGCAGAAGCAGTGCAGCGCGGCGATACCGACACAGCGCAGCGTCCGGACGAAGCCCCCCCGACACCATCCGAGCACGACGTTCCCCCTGTTCCCCGCCCACGGCACCATGGTCCGACACCAGCCGGCGTCGACTCGAGCGACGAGACGCGCGCACCCTCGTCCGATCTGACGCGGCAAGTGCAGGACTACAAGCGCGCGATGGCCCATGCCGATCCGGGGCGGAGACTGGTTGCCCTCCGCGCGTTCAAGCAGCGCTGGCCCAGCAGCCCGCTCCTCCACGAGGTGGACGTCCAAATTCTTGCCACCACCGAGCAGACCAACGGACAGACGGCGGCGGCGGCCAAGACCTTTCTTCGGGACCACCCCGAGAGTCCCCGGAGCAAGGACGTGCGCCAACTAGTCGAGGAGGAAGAATGACGGTCAGCTGGTCACACAGCTTCGCCCTCGGGCTCGCCCTGTGTGCGGTCGCCTGTACGTCGGATCTCTACCTCGGCTCCGTACCCGAAGAGACAGAGGAACAACCCGACGGGGCAGGCGGGACGGACGCTGCGACGGACGCACAGAGTGGATGCGACCCGACCTTCACCGACTGTGAGACCGGTTGCCCGGTGGCAACGCTCGAAGCTTGTGCGGAAGGAACGCTGTCGCCCGAGTGTGAGTGTTTGGTGCCTTGTGAGACGGGCATGTGCGTTCAGTGCGCAACGGAGATCTGCGAGGAGGGAGGGACGTGCGTCGACGCACGGTGCCAGGACCCCGAGTCGCAGTCAGACACCACCGAGCTCGAAGGGCTCTGACTCCGCTCGAAAATCTTCGCGAGCAGTGATCGACTCCCCTCGGTCGCGCCACGAGAAGGGTGTTCCGCGGGCCTCCGATTGTGGACGCGGAGCAGCACGGCGATGCTGCGGATTCCCTTACTTCACGGACGATTCTTGCCTTGGGCCACCGGGCTGCTGCTGCTCTCGGTGGCGCTCGGGCTCATCGGTTACAAGATCTTCGTCCTCGGCTACCGACTGAGCGACGTTCTTCCCGAATCGCGCTATCAGGTGAAGCTGGCCGTCACACTCGATGGCCACGACGGAGACGTCACCGTCCGGACGTTCCTGCCGCGCACTGACGAGCGACAGCGGGTCTTCGAGGAGGCCAACGACTCGCCGGAGCTGTTCCTCAAGGTGTATCAAGAGGGCCTCAACCGTCGCGCCGTCTGGAGTCGAGCGCACGCTCCGAATCAGTTGGCTCTCAGCTACACGTTCGAGGTGGCTCCGCGCGCAGTCCGTTACCAGCTGCCCGAAGGGCTCGAACTGCCCGAGAGATACCCCGCGTCCATCGAGTCGTACCTGAGGCCAGAGGAAGCTATCCAGGTCGACCACTCCGAGATCGTCGAGACCGCCGAGCGCATTGGCGCCAACCACGGCGACGTCCGGCACAGGCTGCGGGTCATCTTCGACAAGGCAGCAGGTCTCGCCCCGCGCTCGTTCAAGGGCACGACGGACGCACTGACTGCGTTGCGTCTCGGAGAGGCGAGCTGCAATGGGAAGAGTCGCCTCTTCGTGGCACTGTCGCGCGCCAGCGGTATTCCAGCGCGGCTCGTTGGGGGGCTCATCCTGGAGCCGGGAGAGAAGCGGACCAGCCACCAGTGGGTCGAGGCCTACGTCAACGGCTACTGGGTCCCCTTCGGTCCGACCAACGGGCATTTCGCGAGTCTGCCCGGAAACTACCTCACCCTGTATCGCGACGACGAGGCACTTTTCACGCACACCTCGGACATCAACTTCGACTATCTCTTCGAGACCAGTCTCCACCAGGTTCCGTCCGAGAAGGCAAAGACCGGACTCGAGGCGATCAACGTGTGGGCCTTGTTCGAGCGCCTCGGACTGCCGTTTTCGCTGCTGCGCACCCTGCTCATGCTCCCCATTGGGGCGCTGGTCGTGGTGGTCGCCCGAAACGTGGTTGGCGTGCCCACGTTTGGGACCTTCCTGCCGGCGCTCATCGCCGCGGCAATGCTCCAGACAGGTGCCCTCTGGGGTGTGGTGGGGTTGCTCGGGATCATCTGCACGGTGGCCGTCGTGCGCCTCTTGGTCCAGCGCCTGAGGCTCCTGCACTCTCCCACACTGGCCATTCTGTTGGCGGCGGTGACCCTGACCATGCTTGGAACGAGCCTCGTCGCGGACCGTCTGGAGATCCGAGCACTGACGCGCATCTCCCTGTTTCCGATCGCGGTTCTCGCGATCAGCGCGGAGCGGTTCTACATCTCCCTTGCCGATCATGGCCTGTCCCACGGTCTGCGGGAGCTGGCGGGCACGCTCCTGGTCATCCTCGCCTGCTACCTCTTGATGCACTCGCTCGCGCTGCAGGCGCTGGTCGTGGGCTTCCCGGAGGTGTTGCTGGTCGTGGTCGCGATGGACGCCTACCTCGGCACCTGGACCGGCATTCGCATCAGTGAGCATCTGCGCTTCCGCGGACTGCTGCTGCGGAGGGCGTCGTGACCTGGCGAGGGCGCTTGTCGCATCTCGCAGAGGATTGGCGAGAGTTTGGACGGCAGCGACAACGCCTGATGGGATTGAACCTTCGCAACCGCGCGCTCGTGGAGCGCGAGAACCCCAGGGCACTGCGCCACCTCGCGGACGACAAGATCCGCGCGAAGGCGGTGCTTGCCGAAGCGGGCGTTCCGACGCCGCGGACCCTGGTGGCTACCTCGAGTCTGGGCGAGGTCCCCCAGACGCTCGAGCGCCTCAGTCGCGAGACAGCCTTCGTGATCAAGCCCGCGAGGGGCGCCGGCGGCCGGGGGATCCTGGTGATCGTCGGGCACGACGGCGACGCGTTTCTGCGCGCTGACAACCAGCGCCTGGCGCCCACCGAGCTGCGGCGTCATCTGGCCGAGATCGTGTTCGGCGCCTACTCTCGAACACTGGAGGATGTGGCGCTCGTGGAGAGCCTGGTCCGCCAGCACCCGGCCTTGCGCGTGCTGAGCCCGGCGGGCCTCTGTGACGTGCGAGTGCTGGTGCTCAAGGGGCGTCCGGTCCTTGCCATGGCCCGGATTCCGACACGTCGTTCCGCGGGACGCGCCAATCTTCATGCGGGCGGGCTCGGGCTTGCCGTCGATCTGGACTCCGGACGCGTCGGCCGCGCTCTGCAGCGTGGCCGGGTGCTCGACCACCACCCCGACACGGGTCTGGAGCTCGCCGGCCGGGTGCTCCCCCATTGGCCCGAGCTCCTCGGCACCGCGGTGCGGGCCGCTCGAGCGTTCCCGCTCGGATACCTGGGAGTGGATCTCTGCGTCGACGAAACGAGAGGTCCGTTGGTTCTGGAGGTCAACGTGCGAGCGGGTCTCGAGATCCAGAACGTCTGCGCGGCGACGTTGCCCGAGGCCCTGGAGGTACTGCGATGAGATTCAGGGCGGATCCCCTCTGGCCGGTTCTGATGCTGGTTTCCGCGGTCGCGACGGTCGCGGTCTCTCTCGAAGCAATGGCGCGCCATCACGGGGCGTCCGCGCTGCACGTGAGCATTCCCACTGCGGCCACCACCGAGGGGACCAGGGACCTCGATGATCCGGACGAGGGCACCAACGCTCAGCTCGGAGAACCCGTCGATGGTGCGCACCGACAGGCGCGTGCATTGGCCCGACGGGGTCAGGTCGCAGAGGCCCTCGCGACCTTCGCCAAGCTCATCGAGCGGCATCCCAACGCCGCCGGCGTGCGAGCGGATCATGGCTACTGGCTGATCAAGGCCGGTCGCCCCAAGGATGCAGAGGCCGAGCTCGAGAGGGCCGCGGAGCTCGCCCCCGACTCCGCCCTGGTCCAGCTGAACCTGGGCGCTGCCCGACGAAAGGGCGGCGACGCGAAGGGCGCCGAGTCCGCCTACCGACGTGCGCTGGAGCTGCGCCCGGGCTACATCGAGGCGGAGCTCGCGCTGGCGCAGCTTTTGATCAAGGGCGGCAAGCTGGAGTCAGCGCACACCCTGCTCACGCGCGCCTCCGAACGGGGGGGACACGACGACCGGGCGCGCGCACTGCTCGCACTCGGTCGCCTGCAACTCAAGCAAGGGGATGCAGCTCGCGCTGAACAGAGTCTCGAGCGCGCTGTGGAACGCATGCCCGCCAGTGCTGCACTGCGTGCGAGCATCGCGCGCGCGTGGCTGCGCGCGTCGGTACCTGGCAGCCGGTCGCGGGCTGCGGTGGCGGCAGAACGGGGCACTCTGCTCGCACCGCGAGATGCCTCCCTCCACACGCTGCTCGGCCGCGCGTGCGAGGCCACTGGAGACGTGGACCACGCCACCGACGCGTACCACAAGGCGATCGAGCTGGAGCCAGGGGAGACGTTTGCCCGGCGAAGGCTCCTGAGAATCGACCTCTCCAAGCGAGACTTCGAGAGTGCCGAACGGCACGCGGCGGCTCTCCTCAAGCGGAACGACCAGGAGCCGGAGCACCACTTTCTCGCCGGACTCGTTGCGGCCCGTGCCGGGCGGGCTGGCGACGCCAGGCGACACTACGAAGCCGCCATCGAGCGAGCCGACGGAAATTACCCCGAGGCCTACTTCAACCTCGGCCTCTTGGAGCGTCATAGCGGCGCTCTCGACCGGGCTGCCGAGATGTACGAAAAGGCCATCGAGCAGCGTCCAAAGTACGTCGAGGCCCTGAACAACCTGGGCGTAGCGCTGGCGGCAGCAGGTCGCGACGCTGACGCACGCCACGCCTATCAGCAGGCGCTGAAGATCCGTCCCAAGTACGCTTCGGCGTGGATCAACTTAGCGGAGCTCGAAGCACGACAGGGCGCGCACGCTGCGGCGGTTGGGGCGTTGAAAAAGGCGCTCGAGGAGCGCCCCGACGACGCATCGATCCGGGTGGCGCTGGGCGCGGCGCAGCTCGACGCCGGTGATCCGCTGGCTGCGCGGTCCACGCTCAAGGGAGTCGTGAGCGCGGACCCGCGCAACGCGGAAGCCTGGGCAACGCTCGCCCGCGTCGCACTGGCGGAGAGCCGTCTCGACCGCGCGCTCGAGTTTGGTGAGCGCGCCCTCACGCTGGCCCCGGATTCCGTGGTCGCGCTTCGAGTCGTTGCGGACGCGCGCAAGCGTCGAGGACGGCTCGAGGAGGCGGCGCGAGGCTACGGCGCACTCCTGGACCAGCACCCGGGCAACCAAGACGCGCGCCTGGAGCTGGCCGATACCTACCGACTGCAGGGAGCGTCCGACCGCTGCCAACAGGAGGCTAGGCGCGTACTGCGCGCCTTCGGCAACGACGCCCGCGCGCGGAGCCTCCTCGAGCAGTGCTCGCCTCAACCTTGAATCTCGGAAACCGTACTCATTCCAACCCGAGAGACCCCGATGAAGAAGACGATCAGCACTCTGACACGAACCCTCGCAAGCAGCGCGTTCGCCGCACTCGCCGCGATCCACCTCAGCGCCTGCAGCTCAGAATCGTCCCCGCTCGCCGAGTCGTCGGACGCCCCGCAGACCCCGGACGAACGGCTCTTTCAGCAGGCCCTGGTCGCGTACGACGCTGGCAATTACGCCGAGGCGCAGCCGCTGTTCGATCAGCTCTGGCTCGAATATCCAGAGTCGCGAAGGAGGGACAACGCCGGCTACTTGCGTGGCAAGTGCCGCTACTTCCAGGGCGCCTTTCCAGACGCGATGACCACACTCTCGCAGTTCCGAGACAGCTATCCTGAATCCCCGTTCTTCGTTTCTGCGGGATACTTCATCGGACGCGCCTCCTTCCGAAGTGGTGACCTCGATGGCGCACTGATCGAGTTCGAGAGTGTCGTCGCGACGGGAGCCGGGAACACCTACTTGGACAATGCAGCATACTACGTCGGTCGCACTATGTACGAGCTTGGGGAACTCGATGCGGCACACGCCACACTCGACGCCTTTCTGGTCACGTATCCGGACAGTGGCTATGTCGACAACGCCATCTACTACAGGGGCCGAGCGAGCTTCGAGCTGGCGCGGTACTTGGTCAGCGTCGATGAACTCGCCGCGCTGAGTGCTCATCCCGACTCCATCTACATCGATGATGGCCTGTACTACCAGGCGCGAAGCCACTACGAGCTCGGGCAGTCTGCGGAGGCCGCCAGCGTGCTTGAAGAACTGCGTGCGGAGCACCCTGACAGCCAGTACCTCGACAACAGCCTCTACTATCTGGTCCGCATTCGCGTGGACACCGGAGACTGTGGCGCAGCAGAGTCCACGCTGGTGGAGCTTCAAGCACTCGGGGGCAGCTACGTTGCCAGAGCGAGCGACTATTTGGCCCAGGGAGGCTGCTGAGCCTTACGGCGCTCCACAGAGCAAATCCCGTGTCCCGCTTCACCTGGTCGGCAGTCGTCGTCTCGCTGGTGCTCCTGCACGCGCCGAGCGCGAGGGGTCAAGCAGAACCTACGGATGATGAGGCTCCCTCCCACCTGAACCGCCCGACCGAACCCCACGATCCGTCAGTCAGTGAGGACCCAGCGCGCTCGATGAAACCGAGCGGCTCCCTCACAAAGAAGAAGGCGAAGAAAAAGAAGAAGAAGAGGCGGAGAAGGGGAAGGAAGACCGAACCCGTGCACCTTGCGCTCCGCGCGCGCTTGGGAGCGGGGGCTATGGCGGGACGCATCACACGTCGGCTCGAGAGCCCGGTGCTCGAAGCTGGACTCGACACGGAGCTCGATCTTCGATTCGGAGATTTCCAGCTCGAGATCCCGATCGACGCCGAGCAGTCCTGGCCAGTCGCGGTGTCGCTTCGAGAGTCGCGCGCGAGGATGGGCTTCGATCTCACCTATCGCCCCATGCGCGAGCTTCGCCCCTCCGTCGGGGCACGACTTTCCGGCGTCTACCGACCGGGCTGGCCCGACCAGTATCAACCCCTCTCCGACGGCTCGCTGGTGAGGACCAACCGCTTCAGCTACGTGAAGCGCGAAGGTCGACTCGGGCTCGCGACGATTCCGTTCCGTCACCACCACGCGCGCCTCAAGTACAGCTATGCCGTCCGACAGTACCTCAGGGATCCAACCTTCGATCCGATCGGCCGTCCCAACCATTTGACGCCAGCGGACACGACCGAGCACGTGCTGACCCCGAGCTGGCGGCTCTTCTTCGGAAGCGGAAACGTCAACGCGGAGGTCGGCCTGTATTCGCGCCGCTACCTTTTCGAGTTCTCGCGTGACCGTGGAACTGGACAGACTCACGCGGGCGCCGGCGGACCTCCGCCCAACCCGCTCCAACGTTTCCTCGGGGTCGTCCCTGAGCTCACGCTCAAGTGGGAGCTCAGCGCGGTGCTCACAGTCCGCCCGAAGCTTCGGCTCACGCTGAATCGCGATACCTATCAAGGGTACTACAGCTATTGGGAGCCTTACGCTGGAGCCGCGGTCAGGTTCCAGGCCCGCCGCGACCTCGAACTGGAGCTCGAAGTCGAAGCGTGGGTTCGACGGTACACGGACGCTGGCTACCAGACCAGCGCCGGACACCCCCCCCTCGATGATGGCTACGTGAGACGCGACCGTCGGCTCGACCTACGCCTCAGCGCCGCGCAGACGCTCACGGACCGCCTAGGTTTGGAGCTCGAGGGTAAGCTGAGACTCCGCAACACGAACTTCCCGGACTACGTGGCCGCAGAATTCCCCGCAGGTGCGCAGTACGACATTCCCTGGGACTACACGAACGCGAGAGTCCTGCTCTTCGTCACCTATGAGCTGAACTGAGAGGCGCCCTGGATTCAGGTGATCGCATTGGGGATGAAGCGCCACGTCGACAGAGAATGCCTTCCACCACACAACCCTGGAGACCTTCGCTCATGTTGCTTCGCACCGGATTTCGTCTGGGACTTTCCTTGACTTTCTCTCTTCTCGCCTGGGCCTGCGGCGGATCGGACGGGGCCTCGCCCTTCTCCGCCTCCTCCACATCGAGCACCGGGAGCGGTGGCATGGGAGCCAGCACGAGCACCGGGAGCGGTGGCATGGGCTCTAGCACGGGCACCACGACAGGAGGCGAGACAGCCGGATCCGGGGGCATCGTTGCGGCAGACGAGGAGCTCTTCCAGGAAGCCCTGCTCGCTTACGACGCCGGGGACTGCACCACCGCAGAGCCTCTATTGCAGGAACTCTATGACAGCTATCCGGCCTCGGCGCGGCGCGACAATGCAGCGTACCTGTTGGGTCGCTGCCGGTACACCGCCGGAGACTTCGACGGTGCGATCGCGCGGCTCGACGAACTCCAGCAGAGCTTTCCGGACTCCGTGTTCTACACCTCTGCCACCTACTTCATCGGACGCAGCTTCTTTCGTACTCAACGCTATGCAGAGGCCATGCTGCGTTTCCAGGCCGTCCTGGTCGAGGATCCCGGGAACACGTACGCGGACAATGCCCAGTACTACGTGGGGCGGACCGCCTACGAGCTCGGTGACCTCACGCTGGCCGCTTCGGAACTCGCCAAGGTCGAGGTCGACCACCCAGACAGCTCCTATCTGGACAACTCCAAATACTACCTGGGCCGGGTCGCTTTCGACCAGAAGGACTACGCGACGGCCAGCTCGGCCTTCGACGCAGTACTGGGACTGGTTGGATCCATCTACCAGGACAACGCTCAATTTTACTCGGGGCGAGTGGCGTACGCACAGGGCGACTTGCCGACGGCTCTGTCCGCCTGGGACGCGCTCCGAGGGAGCTTTCCTCTGAGCCAGTACGTCGACAACTCTTGGTACTACTCGCTCCGCGCACAGGTCGACGCGGCGGATTGCGCGGCGGCCGCCGCGAGCTTGAGCGAGCTCCAGACGCTGCAGAGCCCCTACCTCACCTCTGCGGAGTCCTATGTCACCCAGGGGGGGTGCTAGATTCCATTTCACAAGCGCGCGCGCGGCGTCGCCGCGACTGTCCCTTCGGGCGCGCCCTCAGCCGAACGTCGCATGGGTCGGGACCCAAGCACGAATCCGTTCGTGCTGGTCGCCGACCGCCGAAATGATCGTGTAAGAATTCGTCTACGGCACGACCATCCCCTGCCAAAGGAAGAGCTGCCCCCCGCGCCCAAAAAAACCGGTAAGGCCACCGATGGTCGGCGTACCGCTCTTTCGACGACTCCTGAACCAGTGCGGCGACATCCTGGTCGAGCCGGAGCTCTTCCGGCACCGGCATGGTACCGCCTTCGCCAACTTCGATTGAGCTCGGGTCGGAACCGTGCGGGAGCGTCTGCGCAAACGCAGTATCTAGGGGGGCCTCGCGACTTGGCAGGGTCGCTCCCCATCAGCAGGCTGCTGAAAAAGTCACTTCAGCAGCCTGCGGTGCGGAGCCGCGCTTTGGAAAGGTGGAGTCAGCCCGTGTTCCGCATCCCCTGTGCGATCCCGTTCAACGTCGTTCCGAGGGCCTGATCGATGAGGCGCTTTTCCGGAGAGTCATCGGGGAGCGAACGCTTGCGCTTGAGCAGGCTTACCTGGAGCAGGTTGAGCGGATCGACGTAGGGGTTGCGCATGTCGATCGAGTGCCTGAGGAAGCGGTGCTCACCGGCGAGATCGTTCTTTTCGCGGATCGCGAGCAGCGTCTTCGCCGCCCGCTCGAACTCGCCTTTGAGGCTTTCGAAGATGTCGCCGAACCCACCTAGCTCGGCGAGGTAAAGCTCCGCGATTTCGAGATCGGCCTTGGCGCAGACCATCTCCACCTTGGCGATCAAATCGTCGAAGAAGGGCCACGTCTTGGCCATCTTGCGGAGGACTTCGAGGCCGCCGGGCTTTTCAGCTGCTTCCGCCAAGGCTGTGCCGGCGCCGAGCCAACTGGTGAGCATCAACCGGGTCTGCGTCCAGCCGAAGTTGTAGGGGATGGCGCGAATGCCGGCCATCGTGCCCGCGCCGCGCTCACGGTACGCGGGGCGTGAACCGAAGTGCACGTGGGACAGTTCACGCACGGGGGTTGCGTTCAGGAAGACCTGGAACAGTTCCCCCTCTTCGTGCACGACCTTGCGGAACTGCTCGCGCGAGCGCTTGGCCAGGGTTTCGACGACTTCGCGGAACTGGGCTTGCTCGGCCTCGCTCACACCCTTGCGCCAGTCGGCGAAGGTGGCCATCAAGGTGCCGGCCATCATCACTTCGAGGCTGCGCTCCGCAATCGAGAGAATGCCGAACTTCTGAGAGATGATTTCGCCCTGCTCGGTGACCTTGATGCTCCCCGAAAGAGATCCCGGAGGCAGCGCCGCGAGGGCTCGATACACCGGCGAGCCGCCACCGCGTCCAACGCTCCCTCCGCGCCCGTGGAACAGGGTCAGGTGCACGCCGGCGTCCCGAGCGATCTTCGCCAGTTCTTCCTGCGCCAGGTAGAGCTCCCATGCCGCGGCGAGCACACCGACGTCCTTCGCGGAGTCGGAATAGCCGAGCATGATCTCTTGGCGCATGCCGCGCGCCGCGAGCTGGCGTCGGTAGACATCGTCGGAGAACAAGCTGCGCATGATCCCGGGGGCGTGCGCGAGATCGTCCCGCGTCTCGAAGAGGGGAACGATGTCGATCTTCGACCAGGCCGGTGTCACGGAGAGATCGAGCAGGCCGCGCTCACGAGCCAAGAGGGCCACGCGCAGCATGTCCTCGGGGCTCCGGGTCATCGAAATGATGTACGTGGATGCAACGGGCTCTCCGAGCTCCTGCTGCACGTCGCGAACTGCGTCGAAGACAGCGAGCACTTTCTCGGTGCTTTCGTCGAGAGCGAGGTTCGGAGACGTGAGTGGGCGCCGACCGAGGAGCTCACGCCGCAGCGCGGCGCCGTCGAGCGTGTCGACTCCTACGGATTTGGCGACGGCCGCCAGCGCCTGGGTGTGCATCTCGGAGTCCTCGCGGACGTCGAGGTAGTAGCCGTGAAAGCCGAGGAGCCGGACTTGAGCGACGAAGGGAGCCACGAGCGCTCGCGCCGCTCGCTCGGCTTTCGCATCGACCACCGCATTCTGGACGAGCTCCAGATCGGCCACCAGTTGTTCGGGAGCCGTGTACGCCCCCAATACGGTCCCGGGGCGGCCGGCATCGCGGGCGGCGATTTCTTGCCGCGTCGCCTCGAGGCGCCCGAGGATGAAGCTTAGCTTCAGGCGCAGAGGTTCTTCCTCGTCACGCCTCCGGTTCGCTTCCCAGATGTCCGGCAAGATTGCCTTGTCGGATTCGATCGATTCCCGCAGCTCTTGTGAAGGGGGGGCGATGCGGCTCGAGATGGCGAGCCGCTCAATCAGACGACGCACGCGCCGCTGATAATGTCCGAGAAGGGCATGAGCCGAGCGGCGCGCTGCCCCCACCGTCACCTGCGGTGTCACGAACGGGTTCCCGTCGCGATCGCCTGCGACCCAACTGCCGAGTGTGAGAGGCACGTCGACGCCGAGCTCTTCGCCGAACACTTCGCGGAACGAAGTAGCGCAGGATTCGTGGACGTGGTTCGTCGCGTCGAGCAGGCGGTCCTCGAGGTACCAGATCACCGTGCTCACCTCGTCCATCACGCTCGGACGGTTCTTCCGTACTTCGTCGGTGAGCCACAGGAGCTCGATGCCGCTTTCGAGGCGCTCCTCGAGGCGGATGCGCTCCGCCGCGGTGGCATCGTCGCGCTCGAGGAGCGCTCCGGCGAGGCGAGCCTGCAGCGTGAGAACCGTGCGGCGAGTCGCCTCGGTGGGGTGCGCCGTCAGCACGGGACGCACGTGAAGTTTTTCCAGAGTGGCCCGGATGTCTGCCGCGCTCTTGCCCTGCGCCGCCAATTGCTCGAAGGCCCACCGAAGGCTAGCAGGCTGTGAGGGAGCTTCGGCACCCTGACCGTACTGATGGCGTCGGCGGACGCGATGCACCTGCTCTGCGGTGTTGATCAGGAGGAAGAACAGCGTGAACGCGCGGGCGACGGGTGCCGCCTGCTCTACCGGCAGCGAGTCGACCTTATCCAGCAGGGAGCGCAGCGTCGCCGCTCCAGGGGCACCGCGGCGCCGGTCGCGGCACGCGGTGCGCAGCTCTTCGACTGCCTGGAAAACCGCGTCTCCTTCCAGGCGCTGGATCACTCGGCCGAGGGCGCCGGCAAGCCAACGCATGTCTTCGTTCAAGGGCTGATCTTCGGGTCGCTGCTCCAGGGGCGCCATGCGCCCGTGTTTCTCACGTTGCCGGCCGAAGCGCCAGGGCGTCGCACGTCGTGCGTCGAGCGTCGCGTTCGAGGCACTTCGTCGTGCCCGGGGCGGAAATTCGATCGACCAGACCGGTGTCGAGTGCGCGCATCCGCTGCTCCTCACTCGGCCGATCCGCTCGAGAGCTCGGGGCGATCGGCATCGTGGTATGGTCGCGCCTCCTGAGGGACGACTGGGGAAAACGAAGCTGAAATGCGTGCCGAACTGGG
Source organism: Polyangiaceae bacterium (assembly GCA_050289625.1). Lineage (GTDB taxonomy): Bacteria > Myxococcota_A > Polyangia > Polyangiales > Polyangiaceae > NIC37A-2. The sequence goes on from JBNKGC010000054.1 coordinate 22,246, forward strand.
CATGCTGCTCAACTTCGTCGTCGCGCTGGGAGTTTCCCGAGCGCCCCCCGGCCACCGGCCGAGATCCAGGAGTTGGTGGATCACATCCGCGAGCCGGGCGTGCCGCTTGCCCTGGGCGGCAGGCGTCATCCCGACGCCGCCCATTGACGTCGAGCCGTCGAAGCTTCGCCGTCGAATCCTCGGTTCACCGCGTCCGAGGGATTCGACGCCGGCTGATCGGTTCACTGCGTTAGAGGGATGATTCGTTCCCGAAGCTCGGTGATGGCCTGACGCACCTCGGCCTTGAGCGTTGGCAGGTCTCGGAGGGTCATTCCCTCAGTGGAGATGGGAGCGCCGACCGTGACGAGGCCTTTCGCAGGGCCGGGGCGCCAGTCGTGCTTCTTCAGTGCCGTGACCGTGCCAGCCACGGCGATGGGCAGAACGTGCGCCTGCTGCTCGATGGCGAGTTTGAAGGCGCCGTCCTTGAACGGCAGCATTTCTCCCGACACGGAGCGGGTCCCCTCGGGAAAAATCAGGACGGGCATTCCGTTCGCGACGTACTCGGCGCAGCGAACCATCGCCCGCTTGATGCTCTTGGCCGAGCCGCGCACGAGGGGAATGTCTCCCGCGAGCCCAATCCCCCAACCGACGAAGGGGATCTTGAACAGGCTCGACTTCGCCAAGAACTTCATCTCCCAGGGGAGGTGCGCGATGAGGAAGGGATCGGTGTGGGAACAGTGGTTGCTCACGCACACGAGTCGCGTTGGCAGTTTCTCAGGGACGCTGCCATGAACGCTGAAACGCCAGGCAGGGACGCATTTGATCATCGTGATGCCGACCAGTCGGATGGCGCGCCCGGTGATCCGCCGATTCTTGTCGAAGGGCCAGATCAGCAGAAACATCGTTCCGACGATGCAGTAGCCGAGTGCGGAGACGAGGGTGAAGGCAAGCCACGTCCAGATGCCAAGCAGGGAGCGCATCGGGCGCCGGATAGCACGCTGCACTGCCGGGGAGCCACCTGTCGTCCCGCGTGGAGGCGCGCGGAGGCGCGGAGACAAGTCCTCGGTGCGTGCCGCGCTCGGTTTCTGCGACTACCGCGAGCGCCGCTCACTAGGCATCATGTTTTGTCCGCTTCCACGGCTGCGCGGTAGCGGCGCTCGGGAGTTCGGCGCGGGCGCGGGGTGGGACTCCGCCCACATGCAGAGCAGCCTGAAGACTCGATGATTTACCCGTCGCGACCGGGCCACCGGGTGGGACGGCGTTAACTCCCCCCGGGGTTTGGTCGTACCCCCAGCTGATGTCGAGTTTGCCGGTCCCGTCTCCAGGAGAGCTGACTCTCGCCGGTCGGGGCGTCTTCCACGTGACGTTCAGTCCCAGTCGAGGGGCGCTCGTGGGCGTACGCCGGATGCTTCGCGAGTTCTTGGGAGGCTACGTCGACGCAGAGACGGCCAGCGGTTTCGCTCAAGCCGCGGCCGATGTCTTCCGGGACTGCGTGCGGCCGGGCGTGGACGATGTGGCTCGCGTGACGGTAGAGCTCCGGCCCGATCTCCGAGAAGCAACGTTCGAGGTGAACACTTCGTTCCGGGTGCACGACGGCGAGGCTGCGCGGCTTCAGCGGCTGATCCACGATCTAGGACGAAGCACGGGACGCTTCGCCTACGTTCTACTCGCCGACGCGGGAGCCTCGGAAACGCGAAGCTTCGACGTGCGCGCTTCGGGAACAGTGGCGACCGACGTGGACACCACGCGCGAAGGAGAGTGCGTCGTGACCACGGTGACGCGAACCATGCTGCGCTGCACGGCGCCTCGATGGGGGGGACTGGCACGACTTCGTCGTTGACCAGAGCTCAGGGCTCGAGGGAGCGAAGCAGCGTCTCAAACGCTGGATAGGGGCGAGTGAACTCGATGGCCACCGCGTGGGGCCAGAGGCCCTGAGGGTCTTCGTTGTTCTTGGAAAATCGCACCACCCGGCCCTCCAGGTGGAGTTCGTCCCCGTCTTCCGACGTGGGAACGGAGATGACGATCTCCGTGCCAATCTCCAGAGTTTGGGCCGTCACCAAGAGCACGCCTCGTTCGTTGGCGTTGTGCGTGACGGCTAGCCCAGGTTGATCGCCGTCCAAGCGGACAGGCAACCACTTTTCCAGGCGTTCGGCGCGGCGTCGATCCACACTGGCGATTCTAACGCATTTTCACTTCGTTGGCTGCCCGGTGTTGTCGCGGCCGCGCTGGAGCCAGCGCTGGAACTCTTGGCGGTTTCGCTGGCTCGGTCGGTACTCGTAACCGTACGCGCCCTGGCGCTTTGCATCGTAAAGGCAGCGGACGGCGCCCGCGTACTCGCGCCCGCGACTTTCGAGCTCCGCCTGGGTGGGGGGACTGTCGACGAGCTGCTCGATCGTTGGTGCGAGGCCGGCGCACATTCCGTGTTGTCGTGGGAGTTGTGTCGCTTGCCCCTCGCCGGTGCAACACGCCCGGCGGATGGCTGCGGTCAGGGGAAGCTGGTACCAGCCCATCGTACCCCAGGAGACCAATCCCGGTGTTGGCTTGCCCTCGGCGTGAGCGAGCACTTCCTGGTGCAGGATCGATTTGGCGTTCCGCAGGTCCGTGGTGGCGCACACCCCAGCCATGAGCTCGTCGCTGGACGCGAGGCTCGTCGGAGCGAAGGTGTCCTCCGGAAAGAAACCTTCGATGCACGCCACGGCGGTGTTGGTCTTCGCCTCGACCGGCGCAACTTCTTCAGGGGCGGGCACAGGATCCGGCGGCGGATCGGCCAGGGGCCGATCGACCAGGCTTGGCGCCTCGTGAACGCGCGCGGCGGCGACCTCGGGTTCGATCTGGAACTCCCAATAGACGGCTGCGGCGCTCGCACCGAATCCCGTGGCCAAGGTGCCCCAGAACATCGCGACCAGGAGTGAGGCAGCGCGGCCCGGTGGGGCCCGCGCGGGACGCATCGTCGACGCGCTTGGTTGGAGCGTGGCTGGCGCCCGCCTGGAGGGAGAGGCCGAGTCGGGTGCCGCGTCGCCCGGGCTCGTCGGTGCGGTCGGCGCGCTGGTCGCAGGCGCTCGCGTGGGAGGGCGCTGGGCGGGTACCGGACGGGGTGCAGCTGGGCGCGCGGGCGGCTGAGTTCGTCGTTGCATGCCCCCCGCCTGGGAAAATTCGAGAATTTCAACGAAGACCTCGATGTCGTCGTCCTCGGTCGTGGTGCGCTGCCCCACCTTTGCCGCCAGCGCGGGGGGTGTGATCGTGCCGTGTTGGCGGCGGCTCGGAGGAATGGAAGGCGGCTTCGAGGGCCTGGTCGGCGCGGGGGGGCGTTCGCTCGGTGAGCGGTGGAGCTGGAGCCAGGCTTCGAGCCGTGCCCGAATCGCGGTTGCCGGAGGTGTTTGCCCGGACCGCTCGAGGCCATCGGCGATCAGTTGGCGAAGCAGTGGATCCACCACCTCGTCGAGGGGGAGCGGACGATCGAGGTTGTGGAGGAGGTCACGGTGTGTCGCCCCGGCAACGGGCGGACGACCGACAAGGGCCGTGAACAACGCAGCGAGCAGTGCGTAGCAGTCGTCCTCGGTTCTGACGTTGCCCGTGCGCACACGATTGGGCGAGCAAAACGCGAGGCTGGCAGGGGCGAGGAGTTGGCTCAGAATCGGGTCGGTGCCTTCCCGTGGCGACACGACCAGGCTGCGCGGTGACAGGGCGCCATGGGCGACGCCGCGAGCGTGCACCGACGCAAGCGTCTGGGCCGCGGCGGCAATCCAGCGCACGACCTGCCCCGTGCGGACGGGGCCCGCCAAGATGCGTTCGTGGAGCGTAGCGCCGTCGATGTGCCGTGCGACCGCGATGGCGCCGGGCCGGCGCTCGGCGAAGTCCTCCGGGAGCTCTTCCGGACTCGGACTCTCGAGTACGTCGAGCACGGGCGCCAAGCCTTCCAGTCGCATGCCCCGCAAGGCGCGGAATCGTTCGAGCCGCGTGCCCTGGACCGGAGAGCAAACGACCAGGCCACCCCCTTTCCCGTCACGAGCGATCCATGCGACTGCCTGACCGCCGGCGCGAACTCGGGTGGCGTACGCATAGCGACCGCCGAGAGGCGAGGGGCCGGGGGGCAAAGCGTCGCGACTCATGTCAGAGGGGGATGTGAGGGACGCCCCGCTGGGAGAGCCGGGGGAGGAGACCTGGAGCCGCCGACACTGGACGTTGGTCCCATCCGCTCAGTTGCCCCAGAAGCAGGACAGATATACACCCGTCGCATGTTGGCGGGTAAGTTCGAGTGGTACAAAACGGCACTTTCCATCCTTGGCGCGCAGCGCGCTGGCGTTCCGATTGCCTCGGAAGCCGCCCCTTCGATCGACTGTTGCCCCGGTGATGACGGTTGCTTTTCCCCGAGCGCGGTGCAGCGAGACGCAAGTCGCCCCGTGATGCGACGCGTGCTCGTTGGACTTTGTGTCGCAGCGGCCGTTTCGAGCGTCAGTGGATGCAAGCAGAAGAGCGCCGAGAAATGCGACGAAGCCAAGACGACGGTGCAGAAGGCGGTGGAAGCGCAGGATTGGGCCTCCGCAAAACAGTGGCGCGAATACGCCTACAAGCAGTGTGAGGACACCGGCGCGCTCGCGGCCCTGGACCAATCGATCGTCGATGCCGAAAAAAAGGCCGCTGAGAAGAAAGCCGCGGACGAGGCGGAGGCGGCGAAGGCGCAGCAGTTCGTTTCGCTCTTCTCGAAATTCGTTGCCGACAACCGCGAGGCGCCAGATCAGGCGTCGAAGAACCCCGACTGCGGCGAAGACAAGCCCGGCAAGTCGAAGGACCGCTGGTGCAAGTCCACTCGCCAGGTGGGCGACAAGTTTACTTTCCAGGTGCGCTACTGGGAGGCAGATCCGAAGGTCGCACGGTTCACGACGAAGCCGCCCAAGGCAATGACGTGCGAAGAATTCGGAGCCTCGAAGGTGCTAGGCACACAGGCCGTGGCTGGCGGGAAGGCCAAGCGCTACCTGTGCGAGATCACCGGCGGGCCGCTGTCCGGGCTGCAAGCGGTGGTCACCGACGCGCAGGGCAGCGAGGCTCACGTGTTCTCGAAGGAGTACGTCGAGGTCGACAGCAACCTGCGAAAGTATGCGGGGTTGCCGCCCAAGGCGGAAAAATGACTCGGCATTGCCACGTCGGACCGCATGAAGGTTCGACGTGGCACGGACTCTCCGCGCAGCGGTTCGGCACCGCCGGTATCTTAACGGACCAGGACGCCCGCCGATCTTGAGTTTTGGCTTCGTTTTCCCTGCGCTCCGGTGCTCAAGTACCTACGTACGTTCCGCTCCGGTGCTCGCGAAAGCCTCGCCAAAACTCAAGCTTGACGGGCGCGCTCGCGCTCAAGGTATCGGGATGAGCGGTTCGGTCAGGTCTGTTCCTTGGTCTTCAGAAAGACGAGATCGGGCCAGTCCTTCTCGGTCGTCTCGAGGTGCCAGGCGTTGCGCGCCAAGAACACCGGGGTGCCTGTGTGATCGGAGGCGAGGTATCCCTGGTTTTCGGCGCTGAATCGGTCGAAAAGCTTCGCATCGCCGGACATGACCCAGCGGGCCGTGTGAAGCCCCGCAGGCTCGAAGACGACGGGGATGTCGTACTCGGTGCGGATGCGATCGGCGAGCACGTCGAACTGCAGCGCTCCGACCACGCCGACCACCCAGTTCGATCCGATGCTCGGCTTGAACACCCGCGCGGCGCCTTCCTCGGCGATCTGATCAAGCGCTCGCCCGAGGTGCTTGGCGCGCATGGGGTCCTTCGGACGCACTCGTTGCAGAAGCTCGGGCGCGAAGCTCGGGATACCCGTAAAGGTGAGCCCTTCGCCCTCGGTCAGCGTGTCGCCGATCCGCAGCTTGCCGTGGTTCGGGACACCGATGATGTCCCCAGCCCAAGCCTCTTCCGCCAGCTCGCGGTCCTGCGCCAAGAACTGAACGGGGTTGTGGAGGGTCAGGACGCTGCCCGAACGAACGTGCGTCATCTTGAGACCGCGCTTGAAATGTCCCGAGCAGAGGCGCACGAAGGCGATGCGGTCCCGGTGCTTCGGGTCCATGTTCGCTTGGATCTTGAAGACGAAGCCAGTGACCTTCCTTTCGGTCGCCTCGACGGTACGCTCTTTTGCTTTTTGGGCGCGCGGCGAGGGCGCGAGTTCGGAGACACCGTCGAGCAGCTCGCCCACGCCGAACTGGTTGAGGGCGCTTCCAAAAAATACTGGTGTCATGTGACCCTCGCGATAGGCGTTCACGTCGAACTCCGGGCACAGGCCACGCACCATCTCGGCCTCTTCCCGGAGAGCTTTGACGCGCGCTTCAGGCAAGAGCTCGTCCAGCTTCGGATCGTCGAGGCCGTGGCACTCTTCGGCGATGTCGGCGATCCGATCCTTGCTGCGCTCCATGAGCAGCAGTCGCTCGCGACGCAGGTCGTAGCAGCCGAGGAAATCCCGTCCCATACCGATGGGCCAGCTCGCAGGAGTGACGTCGAGCGCCAGATTCTGTTCGATCTCGTCCATCAGCTCGAACGGCTCGCGTCCGTCGCGGTCGAGTTTGTTGATGAAGGTGATGATTGGAATGTCCCGCAAGCGGCATACTTCGAAGAGCTTGCGCGTCTGTTCCTCGATGCCTTTGGCCGCATCGATCACCATGATTGCCGAGTCGACGGCGGTCAGCGTTCGGTAGGTGTCCTCGCTGAAGTCTTCGTGACCGGGCGTGTCGACCAGGTTGAACGTATAGTCGCCATAGTCGAAGGTCATGGCCGACGCGGAGACGCTGATCCCGCGTTCCTTCTCCACCTTCATCCAGTCCGAGCGGGCGCGGCGTTGCTCACCGCGCGCCTTCACGGCGCCAGCCATCTGAATAGCGCCACCAAGGAGGAGGAGCTTCTCGGTCAGTGTGGTCTTGCCGGCATCCGGGTGAGAGATGATGGCGAAGGTCCGGCGGTTTCGAAGCTTCTTGTCGAGGTCGATTTCGGCCATGAATGCCCCGCTATATGGCTGCGTTTGCGCCGCTTGGCCAATCCGCGCTCCCGGAGGGCTTTTCCCTGGCTAGCTTTCCCTGGTACCTCCCCGCGTTCGGGATGTAGGGTCGCCAAGGCCGGAACGTGAGTGAAGCGCGCAGCAAACGAGTCCGCTCGAGACCGGTCTGGATGCCCTGGCTGCTGTTTGGGCTCGGAGGAGTGGCCGTAGCGGGCTCATGGTGGTCGAACCGTCCCGACGCCTTTGACTCAGGTGGTCCGGTTGCTCGGGGCGGCGTTCGGGTGTCCGAGGTGACGCTGGATCACCTCGCCAAGCTGCCGAGGTTGGGTGCTTCGAGGGGCGACTGGTTGATGACTGGTCCTCGCGTCGCGATCGTCGTGGGCGCCCGAGGGGCCGGCGCCGTGCGAAAGATGAATTTCGGCGCTCTCTTGGATGCGGCTGTCAGCAGCCCCGCCGAGGAAGCGCCTGTCGATGCGCTGGTCGTCGACGCCCTGGAGGAGCTCCGACCGGTGCTCTTTAGCGAGGGCGGGGAAATTCCCCTCGAGACCCAATCCGTCGCCGTGGATGCCGAAGGCAGAACGCCCGTCCTCGTGGTGACGCAGCAGGCGCAGTGGTCCAGCGTCGAGCTGGTCACGCGCATTCGCCTCGATCCGAAGCGCTCCTGGGTGCACCTCGACACCGTCGCTTACAACCGGAGTCGGGGCGCAATCGGCCCCGTCCGCTTGGGTGACCGGGTGCGGTGGCCCGGCGCGCCCCCGTTTGCGCCCGGCCTCGGGTTGGTCACGGACGCCGTCACGGCTCGGGTGCCCTACATCGCTCGAACCACAGGCGCCGTGAGCTATGCGTTGGTGTTTCCCGGAGGACCGACCGACGTCGTCTTTCGTCGGGACCGAGTTGGACCGACCGAGCAGATTGCCCTGTCCGACCAAGTTACGCTGGGGGCAGGCGAGAGCGCGCGCTTGAACCGAGTGCTCGTCATCGAACGCGGACCTCTCGGTAGCGTGTCGAGCCCCGCTCTTCGCGTCGTCGGAGAGCCGTTCGGAACCGTCTTCGGCACCGTGAAGCCGGTGCCCCGGACGGCGGAAATCGAGGTGCGGGACGATTCGGGCGCACCGGCGGCCCTCACCTCGATCGAGCCAGACGGGAGCTTCGAACTCGCCGTACCTCCCGGGTCCTACGAAGTCGTGCTTCACGCCCCCGGCGGCCGGCACGTGCTCCCTGTCCTCGTGGGCGAAGACGCCCGGGTTGGCGTGGAGCTCCTGGCTCCGCCGCCCGGGGCTCTGCGCGTGTCCGTGACCGACGCGGAAGGGATTCCCATGCCGGCTCGCGTCACGATCTACGGCAAGCATCCCACGAAGAAACCGCACTTCGGAAACACGCAGCGCGCGGAAGGAATGGAGAACGTCGCCTACGTCAAAGACGGCGAAGCGCGCCTCGAGCTCCCGGCAGGACAGTACAGGGTGCGGGTCACTCGAGGATACGAGTACTCGGTGTTCAGCGGAGACGTCACCATCGAGCGCGAGCGTGGAGAAAGCCTTCAGGTTTCGTTGGACCGTGTCGTGGACACCTCAGGGTGGATCAGCGCCGACTTCCACCTGCACGCGGCGCCGAGCTTCGACTCGACGGTCACTCTTGCTGACCGAGTCCTGTCGCTCGCGGCCGAGGGGGTGGAGCTTGCCGTTCCCACGGATCACAATCGAGTCACCGACTACGCACCCGTCGTCGATGCGGCGCGTTTGCACGACGAACTGCGATCGGCGGTAGGCGTCGAGGTCACGACGGTCGGGTGGGGTCATTTCAATGCCTTTCCGTATCCGATCGATGCGCCTCCACCCCAGTTTGCAGGCGTCGTTCCGTGGGAGATCTTCCAAGACGCGAGAGCCAAGGCGCCCCGGGCCGTGATCCAGGTGAATCACCCACGCATGAAGGGCATCGGCTATTTCGATCGCCTGAGGTACTCCGAGTCGCAGCCGCCAACCGCCGAGGAGGGCTTCTCTTTCGACTTCGACACGATCGAGATCGTCAACGGATTCGAGCTCGACGATTCCGATCGACTGCGAACCAACCTGCTCGACTGGTTCGCCCTTCTCGATTTCGGTTACCGCTACACGGCTGTAGGCAACTCCGACTCACACTCCCTCGCGTTCCAGTGGGCGGGCTATCCGCGCACCTACGTGCGGGTCACGGAAGATCGTCCCGAGCTGGTGACTCCGGACGAGGTTGCCTCCGCTCTCTTGAATGGCCGCGCTCAGATTTCGAACGGGATTTTCAGCGAGGTGCGAGTGGCAGGTACGGCGACTCCGGGCGACCTCGTCAGCATCACCGAATCACGCGTGCCCGTCGAAGTCACCGCTCGCGCCCCGGCGTGGGTCGACGTCGCGCGGCTCGAGATCTGGCAAAATGGCCGGTTGGTGAAGAAGGTTCCGGCCCCCGAGCGCTTCAGGGGGCGAGGAGCGGTCGAGTTTCGGGAGGAGATCGAGGTGGAGCGCGACGGTTGGGTCGTCGCCATCGTGCGCGGGGACCGTCCGCTCAGCGAAACCTACCCGGAAGCCAAGGGGACTCCGTTCTCGGTGGCGAATC
>JBNKGC010000055.1:0-31143 GCA_050289625.1 Polyangiaceae bacterium
CTCTTGGCTCGGAGGCTCTTGGCTCGGAGGCTCTTGGCTCGGAGGCTATTGGCTCGGAGGCTCTTGGCTCGGAGGCTTTCGGCTCCGAGGCTCTCGCTTCCCGAAGCGGCTTGGCTGCGCTGCGCTGCGTCTTCACTCCGGGGGCTTTCGCAGGCTGCTCGTCTGTGCCCCGCTCTACCTCGCGCGCGCGGGCTTCTGCCTGGACCTTGGCCGTTTGATCGTTCTTCGTCCCTTCCACGGCGAAGTCGGCACGCGGGGCCTCCGCGTCCTGCTCATCCGGAGGCTTCCCCACAACGCTCGCTCGCGGCGCCGCTGGCACGAGAGACCGCATGGGAACTCCGCGTTGCCGCGCGTGGCGGCGAGCGAGGGACTCCAAGCGCTGTCCACAGGCGCGATCCGACGTTTCGGTCGCGAGCAGTGCGGCGATTCGCTCGCGCCCCAACCCCCGAAGGCTCGCGAGGTCCTTACGAGAAGCGACGACGGCCATTTGAGCAGGGTGCGGACCAGACTGGTCATCGAGCACGGTGGCGAGCTCCGCCGCACCGCGGGGTCCGCTCAAGACCACGAGGTCGATCGGAGTCATGGAGAAGTGTTCCTCCACCTCGCTCAAGACGCTCTCGATGACGTTGAGCCCGCGCCCACGGATCTCTTCGATGAGAGACGTGGGCGCCGGTCCCACGGATACGACGATGACGTTGACCTCGGGGGACATGGGAGCGCAGTCTAGCCGCAACGCCGCATCATAGTAGGAGGGAAATCGCCGCTTTTGCGCCACAGCCGCCTTTGACCCACATCGGCTGCCCGCTGCGTGCGACCAGCAACGTCCCGAGCGCGCCGAACCCAGGCACTGGCGGACTCGGACGCTACCGCGGGGCCCAAAAACGCGGTCAGTCGCTCGAGCCGTTGGGCCGCTTGTGAGCCTGCCAACAGTCCGGACATCGCCACTGAGTCAGTCTCTTTCCGTCGGCGGTCCTGGCAAAGGACAAGCGCCAGCCGAAACGCGCACTGATCAGGGTGTAGTCGGAGTCGGTTGCCGGAGAAACCTTGCCGCAGGCAACGCAACGTCGGGACGGGCTCACGCTTTCCGTGTCAGTTTCGAAGTTCACGAACTCCAGGATAGTCCCCTCCATAGAACCGCGCCATGTGAGGCGCACGCCCACCGAGGCTCACCCCAGACCTGTGCATCGTTAGGTTCATGATAGCGCTTTCCGGGTATGCATTGCGCTTCCATGTGCGCACTGAACTTGCGGGTCGCTCCTGTCGCGGCGAGAGACCTTCGCTATAGCACCAAGCAAACTTCCCGAACCTCGCTTTTCATGGCCTCAAAGAATCGAACGATTAATCAGCTCGACGGCAAGTACCGCGTACTCGCCCAGCTGGGACAGGGCGGAACCGCCGATGTTTCTCTCGCGGTCGCACGAGGACCCAAGGGCTTCAGCAAGCTCGTCGTCCTGAAGTCGATGCGCCCTCAGTTCCGCACCGAACCCGACTTTGCGGAGATGTTCATGAACGAGGCGCGCCTCGCCGCGCGGCTCAACCATCCGAACATCGTGCAGACGAACGAGGTCTTCGATTTCGAAGGGCTGCCCGTAATTGTAATGGAGTACCTGGAGGGGCAGCCTCTGTCCTCCGTGGTGAGTCGCGCCCGCGAGAGCAACGCCTTCACTTTGCAGATGCACCTGCGCGCGCTGTCGGAGACGCTCGCGGGGCTTCAGTACTCGCACGAGCTCACCGACTTCGACGGCACCCCCCTCGAGGTGGTGCACCGGGACGTCAGCCCTCACAACGTCTTTTTGACCTTCGAAGGACAGGTCAAACTGCTCGACTTCGGGATCGCCAAGCTGAACACCTCGCAGGTGGAAACCGCGACGGGCGTGATCAAGGGAAAGCTTCGCTACATGCCGCCTGAGCAGATCACGGGCGAGGGCGTCGACCGCCGCGCGGACGTCTACGCGGTGGGCGTCATGCTCTGGGAAGCGGCTACCAGCAAGAAGATGTGGGCCGACGCGTCGGAGGCGAACATCATGAACGCCGTCCTGAACGGCCAGGCTCCGCCTCCGAGCAGCATCGTCGAGAACGTCGACCCTCGCCTGGAAGAGATCGTCCTCAAGGCACTCGCTCCGAACGCCGACGATCGCTACGAGAGTGCTGCAGCGCTGCAGCGCGACCTCGACGAATACCTGTCGACTTTCGAAACCAACATTCGAAATCGCGACATCGGCCAGGTCGTCAGCGACCTGTTCGAGGACGTCCGATCCGACACGAGCCAACTGGTCCAAGAGCAGCTCGCGTTGGTCTCGTCTCTCACGGAGGATGACGTCCAAGACTACTTGCCGATGGAACTGACGAAGTTCGGCACCGGCACCGGCCTCAGCGGAACCCGCACCGGAAGCCTGACGAACCCCACTTCATCGAATCGCGCGACTTTCTTCGTGGCCGTCTTGGGAGTACTGGTCGGGGCTGCAGCGCTCCTGTTCTGGCAGGCGCGGACAGGCGCGGAAGCCGCGCAGGCCGCGCAGGCCGCGCAGGCCGCTCCTCCTCGGTCCCCCCCGGCCACCGCGACCGTCCCCGAAGAGGTGCGCCTGCGCATCACGGCCTTCCCGGCAACGGCGCAGCTCTATGCCGACGACGAGCTCCTTCCGTCGAACCCGTTCGCGCGAACCTATCCCCGGAAAGAAGGCGGCCTTTTGAAGGTCGTCGCCAAGGCCCCCGGGTTTCACGACGAAACCCGAGAAATCCCCCTCGATCAGGACGCGGACATCGTCATCACCCTGCGCCAGCTCCCGAAGACCGAACCGCAAGAGGACGAAGAGGCCGACTCGAAGGATGCCGAGGAGGAAACCTCCACTCCTCAGCCCAAACCGCGCCGCGTGTATCGACCGAGGCCAGCACCCAGGCCGGCACCACGGCCCGCGGCTTCACCGAAGCCGAATTGCGATCCTCCGTACTACGTCGATGGTCGCGGGGTGAAGCGATATAAGAGCGAATGCTTCTGACAAGAAAGCGGTGATCGGTTGCGCTGATTGCGGTCCGCCGTTTTTGCCCCACGTCGGATGAGGGCCAAAACGGCTACGGGAGGACACTGCTGTGCGCCATCCGCTCATGTGTTCCGCGATCACCGCAAGCGGTCATCGCCGTAGCTTTCCGCTCCAAGCGTGGCGGTCGTTCAAGGATTCGTGCCGGTCGCAGAGCGACATTCCACCGTGGGGACCCAAGGTGCCGCGTCCGAGGAGCCCTGGTCGTGCAGGCCGACGATTGTCTTGCACTCCGCCTCCGTTTCACAGCCGATGTACTCGCATACACCACCGGAGCAAACCTCGGTCGGCGGGCACTGTGCATCGGTTTGGCAAGGGACGATGCACTTTCCGACGCCTCGCTCCGTGTTGCAGCGCAAGAGTCGAGGGTCGACACCGGAAACCCCCAGGAGCTCCACGCCAGGGATCAACGTGCACTCGCGGTCCGAGCGGCAGCCCACGTAGATGCACTCTCCGGCCTGACACGCCTCGAACAGCGGGCAGTGGCTGTCGTTTTCACACGGAGTTTCGCAACGCCCTTCGAGGCAAATCTTGTCGAAGGAACAGTCGGTGCTGGTCGTGCATTCGACGCAAGTTCCGTCGTCACAAAGCGGAGTGTTTCCGGCGCAGTCTGCGTTAGTTTGACAATCGGTCGGCAGAACGCAGCGCGAAGCCTCACACGCCCAGAGGCAAAGCCCCTCGCAATCCTCGTCCGAACACACCGGATCGGCCGGGTCGTAGGAGGGGTTTTCGCAGGCGCAGGAACCGCCGACACAGGTATTGGCCCCACACTCCGCATCGGAGCTGCACGTCGTGAAGTCGAGCGTGCAGGTTCCCCCCACACACTTGTTGGCCAGACAATCAGCATTCCCGGTGCATTCACCAGAAGAAACCGAGCAGTTGCCCGTGCACACGCCTCCACCGCCGCAGTCGCTCGAGCGGTTGCATTCACCCGGCGCGCAGCCGGGGAGTGTGGCCGAACATTTGGCAGCACGACTGCGGCATTTGTCCGGGACCTCGGCGGGGAGTTTGCCACAACAGTCCGCCGCGTCGGCGCAGTCAATCTGAACGCACTCCTTTCCCGTCGCCAGAAAGTCGAAACTGACGGGCTGGCACTTTCCACGAATGCAGGAAAACTCGCCAGCGCAGTCGTTCTTGACCGCACAGCCATCACCGAGACCGCTCTTCTTCGGTCCGTAGACCATGCGGGTGGACTGCGGCCCGGCTCCGCCGGCGCCGCCTGCGGCCGAGTCCATCCCTCGGCTGTGCTCGGTTTCGTTCGAGTTGCAGCCCAGAGCCAACAGCCCGAGCGCGAGGAGACATCGGACCCCTCGGCGCCGGCGCGTGCGAGCCAGCGTTCCGCAAGCCATCACGGAGTTTCGTTTTCCGCCCGACAGACGGCCTTCGTGGTCCAGGGCCTCTCGTCCGTCGACACCGGCTGGTTGTGCAAACCCACGATCGTCTTGCACTCGGCGTCCGTCTCGCAACCAATGTACTCACACACACCGTCGAGGCAGACCTCGGTCGGTGCGCACTGAGCGTCGATTTCACAGGGGAAGACGCAGGTGCCCACCCCTTCCTCGACCACGCAAACGGACAAGCGCGGGTCCTGAGTGGGATTGCTCGCGCTGAGCCCGAGCACACACTCGCGATCGGACTGGCACCCGACGTAGACGCACTCGTTTTCCTGGCACGTCTCGAACACGGAGCACTCCGAGTCCACCTCGCACTCCGGTCCGCATCGGCCCGCGATGCACTCCTCGTCGTCGCAGTCGTCGCTCGTGCGACACTCGACGCAAGCTGCGTCCTCGCAATAGGGCGTAGCCAGCGCGCAATCCGTGTCCTGATCACAACTGGTGTCGACGACGCATCGCTCGTCTTCGCAAGTATAGCCGCAGACGGAATCGCACTCTTCGTCCGTGCAGATGTCTGCGGTGCGGTCGTAGTCGGGGTTCGTGCAGTCGCATCGAGGGACCGAACAGGTGCTCTGCGCACAGTCGACATCACTCGTGCAAGAAGCGCCCGAAATGGTGCAGGTGCCCGGTGACCCCAGGGACAGGTCGCAGGTGTTTTGTGCGCAGTCGGTGGCGATTAAGCAAGCCTCGCCGTCGAGCGAACACCTTCCGCCGCAGGTGCCTCCGCCATCGCAGTCCGCGTCGCTCGCGCACGTGGTTACCAGGCAGCCAGTCAAGGTCGGTTGACTGCAGATGACCTCCCGCCCGGAGCACTTCGCCGGCTGTTCGAGGACCATGTCACCGCAGCAGTCCGCCTGAGTGGCGCACTGGGTGATGTGACACTGCTTGCCCGTACCGATGATTTCGAAGTTGGACGGCTGGCACGACTTGTTCGCGCAAGCGATACCCGCGGGGCAGTCGCTCGAGACGATGCAGGAGAGGCCATCGGCGCAGTCGTTCGTGGAGTCACACGAGTCGCCGCGCTCGCCCTTGCGAGCCTTTTCGCTCTCCTCGTCTTGTTTCTCGCTGGAGGTCGAGCCTCCGAGACCCTGCCCATCGTTCGAGCTTTCCGGGGTGGACTTGTCCTCGCAACCCCACGTGGTCGCGGCGACCAAAAGGGCGAGACCGCAAAGCGCAAAATATTTCATGACCAAGCCATTCCTTCGATGACGCTGAGGGCTGCTGCCGGGAAAAGAGGGACTCGCCCCGCGAGCGTGGGACGAAAACGGAGACCGACCAATTCAGCCAAAAAAAAGAAAAAAGCGGACTTCGAAGAAGCTCACCTGCTCGGGAAGGTCAAAGGATGCGCACCGGCCCTGCAACCGGCACTTCGCCCCCCAACCCAATCGATACGCCCCTTCGAAAGATCCCCTCTGGGATGCTCGACGAGAAATTACAGGATCCACGGGGCGACGACGAGCCCATTCTCCGAGTGTTGCAAAAAACACGCTCCGCGGACTGCAGATACCTGGTCAAGACACACTCTCATTGGACAACCGGAAGCCTGCATTGGAAAACTTCAGGAGCGCGGGCACCGGGACTCGACCCGTCGGCCGCATTTAGCTGCATTCCCCAGGGAGATGAATGGGCCAGTGAATCACCTGGGCCGTCGAGCCGTCTACCATTCAGTTCACACTCGACGCGGCCATCCGGAACTGTCAGTCTGACTCCGCGCCTTACAGGGGGCTTATTTCAATGAGGGAAGCGACTCTTTCTTTGCTCTCGTTCTCCCATCGAACCGCTCGTTCGGGCTGCGTTTGGGGGAGCCGACTGATTGTCCTGGGTAGCCTGTCCTGCAGCCCGGCTTCGAAACCCGAACCGCGAGAGTTCGAGGAGCCTAGTCCCCTTTCGCGCTGCGAAGAGGCCTATGGGGATTCCTGCGGGGCGGCATGCGACGACGCCACTCCGTGTCCGACGGGTCTTCATTGCGAGGGCGGCGCGTGCACCATCGAATGCGTCGACAGCACCGACTGCACGCAGGGCGCGAAGTGCTCCACGGATGGCCGCTGCCACACCGAAACTCAGATCCAGATCATTCCCATCGAAACCGATCCGACGAAACAGCCCGAGGAGACCCCCACTTGTATCGAGGGAGAGGTCGAGTTCGAGGCCGTCGTTCCTCAGGTGTGGCTGCTCTTGGATCGCTCCGGAAGCATGACCGGGTCGCTCGGCACGGTGTCGCGCTGGGACGCGCTCGGCGCCGTATTGCTCGGCGATCCAGCGGACTCGACAGATCGGGGTGTCGTCGGTGACTTCGAAGATCGAGCAGCGTTTGGTGCGACCTTCTACACCACGGGCTCCGGCTCGTCGGGATGCGTGCTCGATCTGGAGTCAGTCGCTCTTGCCGCGAACAGCTACACGGACATCCGCCAGCGCTACAACAAGCTCAGCCCCACCGGCGGCACTCCCACCGCTGACTCCGTTGCTGCCGTGGTAGCCGTCGCGGCAACCAGTGATCTCACGGGCGGGCCGAAGATTCTCGTGCTTGCGACGGACGGCGCTCCTGGAACGTGCGCACCGCGCACGGGTGCAGCGACCGCCGAAGTCGAGAAGGAGGTGGCTCTGGCCCACACCAAGGGCATCGAGACCTTCGCTGTGAGCATCGCCACGGGCACCGATGCTCCCCACATGCAGCGTATCGCCAATCTGGGCGTGGGCCTTCCCGCGGACTCGGCGACGCCCGCCCCATACTACACCGCCGAGAGTCAAGAGGACCTCGAGCTCGCCTTCAGCACCATCATCGCGGAGGTCCCCCGCAGCTGCGTTTTCGCGCTGAACGGCGAAGTCGAGGAGGCCGACGCTGGCGAGGGGACCGTCACGCTCGCGGGACAGGAGCTGCCCTACGGCGATTCGGACGGCTGGGTTCTCAAACGGACCGATCAGGTGGAGCTCGTCGGCGCCGCATGTGACCTCATTCGAGCGGGCGAAGAAGATCTCGACATCACGTTCCCCTGTTCCGTCTTCACCCCGGGCACCGTCCGCTGAACAAGTCGCCAAGCGCATGGCCGGCCGAGGGCAGAGTGACGGCACGCGCGCGCCAACATTGCCGTCCCTGAGGGGACGTGCTGCGATGGACTCGTCATGCTCGGGATGCGATGGGGCTGCTGTCTGCTGGCCGTGCTGGGCCTGGGCTGCGGCGCGAGTGGCCAGGCTTGGGTGAGTGAAGTCGCCGAAGCGGCGCCGCCCGACGCACCGGGTCAGAGTGAGGTGCCTCCCGAAGAACTTCGGGTCGAAAAGCCGGCCCCCGCCGGGGATTCCGAGCCCGGCCAGGTCATTCGCCTCGGGGCAACCCAGGAGGCCCCGACGGACCAGCCACCAGGCGTGCCTGTCGCGCCCGAAGCCGCGGGCGAAGCTCCCCTGCCCCCCTTCGCGAATGCTCCAGTCTGGTACGACTACGGTGCACCGGTGTACGTCCCCTTCGGTTACGGCGGCTACGGGTACGGCCTGGGTCCAGGCTCGCGGTTCTCCGGCCATCACTCCCACCACCCAGACGACGGGCACGAGAGTCGACCGCGGAGTGGGCGCTCGGGCACGCCGCCCCTCGGCGGCGACTGGGCCCCGCCCCCCAGCTACGGTCCCGCGTTTCCGTTCCAGAGTGCGCCTGGCAACCCGTGGAGCTCGGCCCGGTGAGTCGATCCGGCGGCCTTGCCCATGCGGCGAGGCTGAGCGGGCCGACCTCGGCGTTCCAAGGGCATTTCCGTACCGACTGTCGAAAATCACTCCGCGCATGATCAGGGCGCAGGCCTTTAGAGAGTTCCGCGAGTCACACGAACTCGTAGCCGCCAAACGACTTCCGACGGCCAGGGAAGTGCTGCGGCAGTGACCGTGACCGGGATAGTCTGAGTGACGAAACGGTCCCCATGTTCATCTGCCCCCGCTGTACCCGCTCGCTCCATGCGCTCGACCAGGACCTGTGGACGGCATCCGAAGACCCCATTCGGTGCGAGGGATGCGACGTCGCCTACCCTCGCGTCTTGGGGATCCCCGTCCTCCTCGAGGACCCGATACGCGCTCTCGACTCGTGGGCGCGCCGCCTCGCCGATTTTGTGCAGCAGGTCGACCAAGCAACGAAGCACCTCTTGGTCGATCTCGTGGACGAAGACCTGGCCGAGCCCGCGCGGGCGCGCCTCACAGCCGTGGCCCACGGTCTGCCGAAGCACAAGGAATCCATCGTTCGAATCTTCGCGGAAGCGGACATCCACCCGAGCGCTCCGTCGATCGAGGCGAGCGACCGGAACGACGGAACCAACTTCTCGGCCGCTCGCGGTGCTCCACCCGAGGTAGCTTGCGACGATTCGCTGCTCACCTACTCCACCCTGATCCATCGCGACTTCGGCTGGCCTCCCGACGTGGATGAAGTCACTCCGGCCGTCGAACGGGTCGTGGCGCTGATGCCGGAGGGAGCCGCCCTTTGCGCCACGCTGGTCCTCGGTGCAGGCACCGCGCGACACGCGTGGAAGCTCGCGGAGGCCCTGAACTCGAGCAACCCGGTCGTGGCGATCGACGTGAACCCGCTTCCGTTCCTCGTCACCCAAAAGCTCCTTCGGGGTGACGAAGTGGAGGCGTGGGAGCTGCCGGCTCACCCTCGTCGCGCCTCCGACGCCTGCGTAGAGCGGAAGTTGCGGGCACCCCACCCGGCCCCCGCGGGGCTCCGACTGCTGTTCGCCGACGGACTCGCACCACCCGTCGCCCCGAACAGCTTCGACACGGTGATCACACCGTGGTTCGTGGACCAAGTCCCCGCGGATGCGAAGACTCTGCTTCCAACGATCGCCAATGTCCTCCGCGAAGGTGGCACTTGGATCAACCAAGGGCCCTTCGTCTACGATCCGCAACGCACTCGACCAGCCCATCGCTACCTCGCCGACGAGTTCCTCCACCTCGTCGCACAGGCAGGTTTTTCAATCGAGGGCGCGACGTACGAGCCGTTCCCGCACTTGGCCTCGCCGCTCTCGACTCAGGGACGCACCGAGCACGTCCTGACCATGCGCGCCACGAAGAGGGCGTCGGCTGCTTAGCTACGCAATCGCTCACCTCTTGGCTCCCTGCCAAGATGCTGAGCATTTCATGAACTCCAACGAAGGGACCATCGATGGCTTTCGTGGCGACGAACTCGCCGGATAGATCCATCTCCTGTCCAGCGTCGGTCGTACGGAACTGCCCCATCGAATCGTAACTCTCGAAAGGGTAGCCGATCGGATCCATCAACTGGTGGCAGCTGGTGCACCCCGACTCGGCATGAGCGCTGAAGCGCTCCCGAGCGGTTCCTCCCTCGGCAGGGTTCGGCGCGGAAATGTCCACGTTATCCGGAGGGGGTTGTACTTCCCCGCAAAGAAGCTTGGTTCTCACGAATTTGCCCCGCAGAACGGGTGCCGTCTGGTCCGGATGAGCCTGCACCGCGAGAAAGCCAGGCAGCGTCAGTACGCCGGCTCGCTCCGCCGCTGGCAGCATCGCAACAGAAGAGCTCTCCGGAACCCCGTACAGCTCTGCGAGCGGGCCAGAAGGAAGCCCGAGGGGGGCGGTGAGGAGGCGTTCGAGAGAGGCGTCCTCCTCGAACAAGACTTGCTCGACCACCGCCTGGCTCTCCGCCTGCATAGCGCCGCGCATCGCCTCGCTCCACAGCGGGAAGGCATCGACGTCTTTCGTGATCACTTCGAGGCGAGTCAGCTCGAGCCACTGTCGATAAAACTCCGTCACCGCACGACGCGCCTTCGGATCTTGCAGCATTCGGCGCGCTTGGTTCGCAACTTGCTCCGGCGTCTCGAGCTCGCCGGCCTCGGCGGCGTCGAGCAAGGCCTGGTCGGGAGTCGAAGACCAGATCAAGTACGAAAGGCGCGTGGCGGTTTCGTAGCCATTCAGGCGCACCATCCCGGTGCCGGGCGTCTGAGCCCCGGAAAACTCCACTCGAAACAAGAAGTGGGGCGACTGGAGAGCCGCCCGGACCATGATTTCGATCCCCTTCTCGAAGCTGTCACCGAGAGCGTAGGCCTCCATCAGCGCAGCGACATCCTCCGGCTCGAGGGCGCGTCGGTACGCCCGTCGGCCAAACGTCTCCGCGAATTGGCGAGCACACGCCTCTTCGTCGAGGGCTGCGGGATCGCACTGCACGAGGGTGTCGAGCTTGGAGACAACTTCCTCGGCCAGCGCTTCAGCAGCAAAGGTGTATTTTTCCGCGTGAAGGGACGAAACAGTCAGGACCAGTGCGTTGTTGCTGAATCCTTCGGCCACCTCATCGGGCGGAAAGTTGGTAGACGGTGTCAGCGTCGTCCCGAGCAGGTCCCGCACGGTGTTGTCGTACTCGAAGCGAGTGAGG
Source organism: Polyangiaceae bacterium (assembly GCA_050289625.1). Taxonomy (GTDB): domain Bacteria; phylum Myxococcota_A; class Polyangia; order Polyangiales; family Polyangiaceae; genus NIC37A-2. Next base: position 10,782 of record JBNKGC010000055.1, read on the forward strand.
CGCCGCAGGGGCGTCGGAGGTCGCTCGAGCGCCGTGCAATCGACCAACGTCCCGTCGTCCGTAAGGACCTCGTCCGGCGCGACGTCAGAACCTCCGGCGACCCCCTCGCCTCCACCTGGATCGGCGGCTTTGCACGCCGTCAGAAGGAGACTCGCGGTGACGATCCCGGAGAGGAGTGCACGCCTCCAAGACGGAAACCGACCGCACTCGCTCGCACTGAGGGCGACGCGCTGAACGGCCCCGGAGGGTGGGCGGATCTTCTCCATCGAGGGGGCGGTGTCACAACCCCCTTCCGCCGGTTCAAGAAATGAGATCCCGTGTGCGGATTGCAGTAGCTGGGTCAGCTTCCAGCGCTCAGTTCGACCGTACAAGTCACGCTCTGCTCCAGATCAGCTCGCTGGTCGCGGACCCACGGGGTGGGATCGAGCGCACGGGCGACGACCGCGTGCGTTCCTGGAGTGAGGTCGTCGAGGGGAACCTTTTCCCGGACTGGGCCTACTCTGACGGGAGCGCCAACACCGGCTACGGGTACGAAGCTTGTCGAGTGCCTTGGCGTTTTCCCAGCAACTGCCCTCTTCGAAGAGGGCCTCTCGCGCAAGGAATTCCTTCGAAAGGGAGCGTTCCGTCGACCTCGCGTTTTAAGGTTGACCCTCGTGGCAAGCACGGAGAGCCTTCAGTTTCGCTGACGCCGACTACCGGCGCAGCTTGAAAGCGTGACGCGACAGCAACGCGGATCACGCAAGACAAAAAGAGAGAGGGGGATCCGATGTCGAAGACTTTGGTGATGGGCAGAACTTGCTTCGTGGCAGGTTCATTGGCTCTGGTTTTTGCCGCTTCGTCCGCTTGTTCCAAGAAGGAAGCGGAGGCCGACGGGTCTGCCGCCGGTGAAGTGACGACGAAAACGGAAGCCGCCACCACGGAACAGGTGGAGAAGAAGGCCGCCGATCCGGAGCCGGCAGCGGAGGCGCCCTCCGAAGGCGCGGACGCCTGCGCCGAGCTCGCTCAGAAGATCTGCGGAGGCAACGATTGCGAGAAGGCCGAAAAATGGCTGAACGACAAGGTCGGTCGGGGGCCGAACGAGGAAGCCCTCACCGACGATCAGAAGGCCGCCGGCTGCAAAGCAGTCCTCGACAGTGAAGCCTCCCTCGAAGGCTACAAGAAGGCCTTCACCGAAGCGTCGAAGTAGAGGAGCCGGGCCGAGCCGGCGCGCGTGAAACGAGGCACCCCCCGCTGGCAGCGAGGGGTGTTCGCGTGGCTCGCACTGCGTTCTCCTCGCCATTGAGCCGCGACCTACGCCGCTCCCACCACCGACACCCGATCCCACGTCCGGCTCCCTCGACCAAAGGCGCACCGGCGCTGCCGGCTCCACCGTCCGCGCTGCTGGAACCCAACGTAGGTCCAGCACGCTCCAGAAGCACTCCCTCGGTGCCGTTGCAGGACGCCGCGACGACCGAGAACGGGAGGAGGAGCGCCCAAGACCGCATCGCGCAACAAGCTGCGGCGATTCGTCAAACGCGTCACCCTGTAGGTTTCCGCGATCATCGCAAACGGTCGCCGCGATCGCAGACGGAATCGCCACATTGTCGAGCCATCGACGTTTCCCCGTGATTTTTTCGAAAAGCGTGCCAAAGGGTCACTACGGGTAACCCATGGAAATCGACGGCAGCTCACTCATGCTCTCCTTCCTCGTCTCGGGGGTGGGCTTCGTGCTCTTCAGCTACGGGAAGAAGATGACCCGCGGTCCCCAGATGCTGGTCGGCTTGCTGATGATGGCCTTTCCCTATTTCGTCCCCCAACTGTGGCTCATGGGACTCATCGCGGCCGCACTCGTGGGGTTGCTCGTCCTGGCCTTGAAGCTGGGGTGGTGACGAGCTGAGGACTGGCCCGGCCCGCGCGTACGGCGGAATCAACGCGCATGGGCCAAGCCAGCAACTCGGTGCGGCGGACGAAGCCGAGCCGGTGAAAACCACCCCCTCGCAAAAGACGGGGGGCGGTTTTTTCCGGGCGTCCAGCGCGGAGACCGCGCGGCACTCTCGGACGGCGCGGCGATCCCGAATCACTCCGCCGCTTGTGCGGCCTGCTCGAGCTTGCGCGGCGGACTCAGGTCGACCTGACGGAGCCACTCGGCAATGGTCGTTTCCACCTGGGAGCCATCGTCACGTGAGCGCACGTTGATGCTCCCTTCGCCCTGCTCCTTTTCTCCGACCACGATGACGTACGGGATCTTCTTCATGCTGGCGTCCCGAATTTTGTAGCCCACGCGATCGTCGGACAGGTTGGTTTCGACGCGCACATTTGCATCCAGCAGCTGAGCGGCGACCTTCTTGGCGTAGTCCTCGAACTTCTCGCTGACCGGGATGACAGTCACCTGCACCGGAGCGAGCCACGCCGGGAATTTCCCCGCGTAGTTCTCGATGATGATTCCGAGGAAGCGCTCGAGGCTGCCATAGCAAGCCCGGTGAATCATCACGGGCGTGTGCTTCTCGCCGTCTGCACCGATGTAGCTGCAGCCGAACCGTTCCGGCATCGAAAAATCGAGCTGGATGGTGCCGCATTGCCACGATCGCTTCAGAACGTCGCGAATGTGAAAGTCGATCTTCGGGCCGTAGAAGGCACCGTCGCCCGGGTTGATGACGTAGGGAATGCCCTTCTCGTCGAGCGCAATCTTGAGGGCGCTCTCGGCTTTTTCCCACATCTCGTCCGAGCCGATGCTCTTATCGGGTCGAGTCGACAGCTCGATGCGAACGTCCCCGAGATCGAAAGCGGCGTACACCTCTTCGAAGAAGTCGATCAGCATTTTCACTTCGTCTCCGATCTGATCCGGAGTGCAGAAGTGATGCGCGTCGTCCTGCGTGAACGCCTGCACCCGGAATAGCCCGTGGCGCACACCGCTCATCTCGCGACGATGTACGAGACCCATCTCCGCGAAGCGGAGCGGGAACTCATTGTGGCTGTGTTGACGACTCTTGTAGAGCATGACGTGGCCGGGGCAGTTCATGGGCTTGACCGCCATGGGCCGCTCTTCCTCGACGTTCTCGTTGACTTTCTCGGGATCATCTTCGTCACGGAGCTTGAGCTTCGTGAAGAACATGTTCTCGAGATAGTTCTGGTAGTGGCCGGACTGGTGCCAGAGCTGCTCGCTCAAGATGAGCGGGGTCTTCACCTCGTAGTACCCGCGCCGCCGCAAGAGCCCGCGCATGTAGTCCATGAGCGAGTTGAAGAGCTGTGTTCCCTTCGGCTGAAAGAAGGGAAATCCCGGCGCGTCTTCCACGAAGGTGAACAGATCGAGCTGCTCGCCGAGAACGCGGTGATCGCGCTTTTTCGCCTCCTCGAGGGTGTGCAGGTAGTCCTTCAGTTCCTCTTTGGTGAAGAAGGCCGTGCCGTAGACGCGCACGAGCTGCTCCCGTTCGGAGTCGCCGCGCCAATAGGCGCCCGCCACCTTCGTGAGTTTCACGTTCTTGAGGAAGCCGGTGTTCGGCACGTGAGGTCCTCGACACAGATCGATGAACTCCCCGTGCTTGTAAAAGCTCATCTCGTCGCCGCGCTCTTGGATGCCGGCGATGAGCTCCGCCTTGAACTTGTTCTGCCCACCGTCGATGGCCTTGTAGCGCTTGAAGATCTCGTCCTTGCCGTCGGAAACGCAGCGCTCGAAGCGGTGCGATTCCTTGGCAAGACGCTGCATCTCGGCTTCGATCTTGGGAAAATCATCGGGAGTGATTTTCCCTTCGGGCATGTGAATGTCGTAGTAGAAGCCGTCCTCCACCACCGGACCGATGGTGAGCTCCGCCTTCGGGAACACCCGCAGGATGGCGTCGGCCATGAGGTGGGCGGACGAGTGCCGCAGGACTTCGAGCGCCTCCTCGTCCTTCTTCGTCAAGAGGCTCACCTCGTCCCCGTCCTTCAGGGGCGAAGCGAGATCCTTGACCTGTCCGTTGACCTTCGCGGCGACGGCGGCCTTGGCCAGCCCGGGGCCGATTGATGCGGCTAGGTCGGCGGCGGAGGCACCATCGTCGAGCGAGCGAGCGCTGCCGTCAGGCAGTTTCACCTGGATCATGAGTTTTCCTTTGTTTCGTTTTCGAGGACGGAAACCACCCGCCCTCAGGGCCAACGCTGGACCCTTGGGGTTAGTGCCCGACGGAAACCACCCGTCGAACGGCCTTAGTATACGTCAACGCGCTGAGCGCGCTACCTCGGCGCGATTCCTCGCCCGAACCGCCTGAATCACGGGATCCGCAAGCATCCTGAAAAGCTCCGAAACACCGAGCCCGACTCGAGGTTCGCCCCTTCGAAAACGAAAGATGACGCGGTCGACCGAATCGGTTCCGCTCCGAACCGCGTTACCTAGGAAGCGACTTCGCCGCCGATGGCCAAGCGGAACTCTTCCGTGTCGTCGGGGACGTCGTGGTAGTGCTCGCGGATGAAACGGCTGTTCGGATCGCGCCGGAGCTCCGTCGGGTACAGCGCCACCACGAAGCCCTCCTCGCTGTACCGAGTCTCCCCGAGGTCACCGTCGAGAGCTCGAGACAACCTCACAGGCAGATCGACGCCGGTCGGTCCTGCGATGTGCGAGATGGGGACGACGCGACCGTTGAGCTCGATGATGTAACAACGGCCAGACTTGCGATCCCGGATGAAGTCGAAGCTGCCGAACCCCGAGTAGCCGAGGCGCTCCACGATGATTTCAGCCTCGTGGAAGAGGCGCTCGTCACGATGGCCCGTGATCACGCTGCTCGGTCCGGTGTCCGTCGGGTAGGTGCACGTCTTGAAGGCGCAGATCGCCTCGAGGAGCTTTCCGCGAAAGGCCACGAAGGAAAGCATCCCGACGTCACCTTCAACCAGATCCTGGATGTGAAGCAGCGTCGGCAGGCTGTTGAAGTCGTAGAAGATGAGCTGTTTGACAGTGCGCCTCACCCGTTCGGCGAACGTAGTCCCCTTCAGCTCGGTCAGCGCGGCTCGCAGCGAGTCGACGTCTCGGCACATCTTGACCGAACTTCCGCCGCACCCGGCCGCACCCTTGACCACGACGCCAGCTCCATCGGCGCCGCCGACCCTCGCCAAAGCTTCGTCTTCGGAAAGCAACGTCGGCGTCGACAGCCCCCATTCGGACACCGCTCGCACGAAGTTGCCCTTGTCGAGAACCTCCTCGTCACGCTGGTCCGACCAAAGCGAACTCTCGATGGCCTTCCGGAGATGCGGAAGCGGCAGCCAGCGCACGACGCGACGAAGATCGCGGAGGACACGCATCGCGTCCTCGTCGCCCGGTATCACGAAGCGTGGTCGCACGGCCAGGCACGCAGCAAGGGCGAGGACCAAAACCCATCGGGGGATGTAGCCGTAGTCGCCGACGGGGTTGAACCGCTGCGCGTAGTCGACATGGCGGCTCAACAGGAGCGGGCTTCCCTGGGGACACACGACTGCCACCCGAAACCCCGCGCGCTTCAGCGCCATCGGCAGGCGCACCGATCCGAGCCACCGAGCGTGCAAGCTCAAGAGCACGACCCACGGTGCTTCATCGCGCACCCTTCGCTCGGCCTTCATCACCCTGCAATTCGGATAGTGGATGGCGTGAAGCGATGCAAGGTAGCTCGGCGGGCCCAGTCGACGACCGGCAGACCGGGCGGCCGATGAGGAACGTCATTGTCCTTCGGATCGAGCAATGGACGCACGTTGAAACATCAACGAAAGAACCGAGTGCTCGCTCTCTCAATCCCACGCAGAGTCCGCTGAGCCTGAAGCAGGCCGACGACACGCATCGATTGGCTCCGCGGCCTTGGTGAGGGGCGCGTGAATGGCCATCGCCAGCCGCCACCGCGCTCCTTCAACACGAATTCGTCTCCAGGATGTTGCGCAACACCTTCGGGAGTCACGCTGATCCCGCGACCTATTCGAGTGCCGACGAGAGCGCCCGATGGCCGGCTTGCATCGCCGGGTTGTAGCCAAAATTCACGTCCGCTGGATCACCGCTGGGATTCTTCGGGCAAATGGAGGCAACGACGCCCGAACTGCCAAGTCCCCGCAGCACCTGCAGGTGACGCAGACCCGGGTAGGCCTTCGCATAGCGCTGAATGTGCCCACTCACTCCAGTCTCAGGGTCCTGGCACAATGGCTTGTTCTTGGCGACGTCATCTGTGGTCGCGCAGTCGCAGGATGCGAGATTGGCGACCGCCCGGCAGTCGCGTGGCGCCTCGAGGGGGAAGATACAAGCGAATTGTAGATCGTCGTTCATCGGCAACCCATCCCCCGGGACGTCGAGGGAAGGGAGGGAGTTGTCGAACTCGTGACCATTGATCGGGTTCGCCTGCGGGTCTTGGCTCGTCGAAGGAACGAGAGCGTCGCCGGTGATCGGATTGGTTCCCGTGCGCTCCGTGTAGGCTTCATGCATCAGCGGGTCCGAGGCGAGAACGCCATTTTCGGGATCGCCGAGGATCACGTCCCACCGACCGAGGGCATCGAGCTCCGTCGAGCTCAGGAACTCGAGACGCGTCGGGTCCGCCAAGCTTGGCGACGTGGCAATGTCTTGCCAGGGCACACCCACGATCCCGAGCAGGATGATCATGGACGGAGATCGGCGCTTTCCATCGACCTCCGCAAAGAGCGGGTTTTCCACCAGCGGGCAGTCCCCGAGCGAACAATCGGGGTGCCGCGTGTCCGGGACGTAGGTCTGCGTCAGCCCGTCGATGTACCGCTGGACGGGATACAAGAGGTCGATCCCAAACCTTCGCTTCTGGTCGAAGCAGCGGAGATTCGGGCGATCGAGCTCGGCGGGACGCGCTTCGTCGCAAGGATTGCTGCATCCGGCTGGCCTATCGCTGGCCAGACACGAATAGCAGCACTCGCTGTTCGGGTCGGTCGCGCATTCGTCACTGGCCAGAGGAAACTTGCGGAAACCATTCGGGTCGCTCGTGCCAGTCAACCAGCTGAACTCCGCGTTCGGATAGTACCCCCCACCCTCCATCACCGAACAATCGTTCTCGTCGGTGAGCATCACGATCATCACGGCCGAGTCGGGACGGAGAAAGGCAGCACGTTGCGCCAGAACTTCCTGGTCGACCCCGGTGGAAACCGCTCTCGAACCATCGACCTCGAGGTCGATGGGAGGGCTTGGATCCACCAGAAAGCGGTACCACGCCTCGAGCGGAGCCTCGAAACCGCACCCTATCTCTCCCGCGGCCGCGACGTGGTCCTGCAAGAGAGCCGTGGCGTCGAAACTCGACGAACCATCCTGGCCGTTCCAGGCGACGTACCCCGCGGCATTACTGGAGGTGAGTCCGGTCCGGACAGTGGGGAGCAGGTGGGCTCGATCGTTCTGCGTCGGGTTGCCCCGGTCGGGGTTGCAGAGGTTGCCTCCATGGTCTCCCAACGACGACGTGGTCACCCCGATGCGGACGTCGGTGAGAGGTGTGTGCGCCCGCTGGAAGCCCGAAGGACACTGACCGTTCGTGGCAGGCACGGCCGTGCCGTTTCCATCGAGACAGGGTGGATCCGCGAGGCGATCGAGGAGCAGTCCGGGGACCGCGTCCACGAGCAAAGCCTGCTTGTCGGCCATGGACACCGAGTTGTCGATGACGAAGAGCAAGTCGAGCTTGGTGGCCGTCATGAGTCGGTCACCAGGGGCACCTCCAGTACCCCCACTCGCCCCACCGGTGCCTCCACCGCTGGTCTCCCCGCCGGAACTCCCACCGGCGCCGCCAGTGCCTCCGCCTTCGCTACCACCACTGGACGCCCCCCCACTCGCGCCCCCGGAGCTCGTGACACCTCCCGTGGCGGAGGGGCTCCCCCCGACCCCGTCCGCGGATCCGGTTCCTCCTGTGCTCGCGCCGGAGCCGCCGCCTACGCCAGCGGCCGCGTCCGATGGAGGATTCGGTCCATCGGTCCCGCCACACGCTGCCAAGGCGAAGCCCCCCGCCACGAGAATCCACTGCGCGAGCCTGCTCGCGTGAACGGTTCGCCTCAGCATCGACTCCTGCACCTCGGTTCTCCTCCCCTGCACCATCTGTTGGACGCAGCCGTCCGCCGCGAATTCACCAGAACCTTGCCGGAGTGGAGGAGCGACCACAAGAGGGATTCGGCGGTCGGAGACACCTCTCTGCTCCGCGGACAGCGGAGAAATCCAGCGATCAGCGCTTGCGGCGAGGGACTCGCGAGGGTAGCCGTTTGGCTACCCTCTCCGCGCGAGCTTTCGTTGCAAGGTCCGTCGATGCATTCCGAGCCGTCGCGCCGCTTCCGACACGTTCCCACCACAGTCGGTGAGCACCTGCTGCAGATGCTCCCACTCGACGTCGTCGAGTGACATCGGAGCTTCTGCGGGTTCGACCGTCGCGTTCGGCTCGGAACGCTCGAACGCAGCGAGTACCTGAGCGACGTCGGCGGGCTTCGTCAGGTAGTGAACGGCGCCGAGCTTCACCGCCTCGACCGCCGTCGCGATGCTACCGTAACCGGTCAGTACGACGATCCGCATCGAGGGATGGGACCCCGCGAGAGCAGAAACCAATTCGAGCCCCCCGCGCCCGGGCATGCGCAAGTCGACGACCGCACGACTGGGAAGCCAAGCCTCTGCTTCGGCCAGGGCCTCGTCGTAGCCGTGCGCGACGACCACCGGATGACCACGACGCCTGAGTGCTCCCGAGAGGGCCGCGCAGAACGCCCGGTCATCGTCGACGACGAGGATCGACTCGAGCTTTTTCGTTTGCTCGGCCGAACTCACGAGTGACTCCTTCCCCCGCCGCAAGTTCGCACCTCGAGTGGAGGCATGAGCGGCATCGACAAGGTCACGACCGTGCCCCCGCCTTTGTCGCTCTGCATCGCAATCCTGCCCCCGAGCTGCCTCACGTGAACGCGCGCCAAGAACAAGCCGAGGCCTCGACTCTCCGAACGGGTGGTGGAAAACGGTTCGAACGCGGCCTTCTGCTCCACCTCGTCCATCCCCACACCATCGTCAGTCACCGAAATTACTAGTCGTTCGCCAACGATCTTGGTTTCGACTTCGATTCGACGCTCCCCACCGCGCTCTTCGGTCGCACGGGAGGCGTTCGTCACGAGCTCGCGCACGGTTTGTAGAAGCACGGGCTGTGGCTGACGGCAAACCACCCCGCCGACGTCGGAAGGGGCTCGAACGGTCACGCGCGCACCTTGGAGCGCCCCGATTTGTTCCTCGATCTGATCGTTGAACTCGAACACGGTCCAGGGCGTGTCGACCTCCAGAGCTTGCGCGCTGAGTTCCGGATTGCTCATGCCGTGGAGGATCCCTTTGCAGCGGTCGAGCTCCCCGCGAATCGACTCCAGTGCCTCCGCTCGTTCCGCGTCGCTCATCAAGGGCAATTCGCCAACCAACAACTGGATGGTCCCGAGGGGCGTACCAAGCTCGTGGGCCGCCCCGGCGGAGAGCGCCCCCAAGGAGGCGACGAAGTGATCTTCACGGGCAGCTCGTCGAAGAGACTCCACCTCGCCCCGCTCGCGACTCAGCGCCGATGCGATGCGGTGGACGAAGTAGGTGACAAGCGAACCCGCCACGCCAAGAGCGATACCCATACCGATCAGATGACGCCAAAAGTGAACTCCGTGACCGTGATCTCCCATGGTCCAGGCGCTCACCCCGAACAGAGCGGCAAAGCCGACCATCGCGGACAGAGCCACGGTCCACGTCCAGAACCGCGACACGAGCGTGGCCAGGGTGATGGGCACGAAGTAGAGCATCGAGAACGGGTTGCTCGCCGCACCAAGCAACAACAAGAGCCCCGTGAGCATGGCTACGTCGCCGAGCAGGTGAAGGCCCACCCGCTGTCGTGCCCAGGAGGGACCGCTCCGTCGCGCCACGTACAGATTCGCCAGTGCCCAAACCGAGAGAACGAGGAGCTGCCCTCCCAGTCCACCGAAGCTCACCATACCCCAGAGGCCGGGCCAGAATCGGTTCGTCACCACGAGGCCGAGCCCGACCGCGACGAGAGCCCAACGCGCCGTGACGAGAGCGCGCGGTCCGATCTGCACCGGGCCGAGCGCGTCAGTGCTCGTGGGGTTTTTGGCAGCTCCCGCCGTCATCGTGGAGGTCGCAGACGAGATCATCGAGGCAATCCTCGTCTACATCACAGACGGCGCCGACGTCACCGCGCGAATCGGCACCCGAGCAGCCGACTGCCACCAGGACGACGATTCCGAGGAAAATGACCCGGAGCCGCCACTCGAGTGGATTTTCCCCCAGACGCCGCAAGTTCGACATGGCGGGGTCACCTAGCAAACGGGCCGCTCCGAGCAAGGCAGCTGCGACAAGCTGTCGCAGCTCCCGAAGCGATGGCGGATCCATCGTCACCACTACACCCGAAGGTCGAAATCAGGAGGAACCCGGCCGCGAGCGCGGTGCCTACGCTCAGGGATCGCCCTGGCCTGCGTTCCTGGCTCTTTTCCTGCAGTGGCGAGTGGGTGCTCGCGAGAAGCCAATCCGATCCGTCTTGCTCATTTCCATTCTCCGCTTTGTCCTCCGGATCCCGGGTGCGGCGACGAGCAGAAGCTGGGTGGAGCAGTCCCATTCGTCCGTACCGCGGGGGTCCGATCGAGGACCACGAAAGTCGAAGTGGCGACGGCAAAAACACCGTGCACGCCACGAACTCGGCGCGATCGACGAAAGCGGCAAACGAGCTTGACAGGAGTGCCGCGGCGCAATATTCAACCAGTAGGTTTACAACCTAATGGTTGAATATGCTCCACGACACACTCAGTTCGACCCTCTCGGCCCTCGCAGACCCCACGCGGCGCGCCATCCTGCAGAAGCCCACTCAGGGAGACGCCACGGTGAGCGAGCTCGCCGAGCCCCACGACATGAGTCTGGCGGCCGTGTCGAAGCACCTGAAGGTGCTCGAGACCGCTGGTCTGATTTCCCGAGGCCGCCAAGCGCAGTGGCGGCCATGCCACCTGGAAGCCGCGCCCCTCCAGGCGGTTGCGGACTGGGTCGAGAACTATCGGGTGTTTTGGGAACGGAATCTCGAAAGCCTCGGCGACTACCTCGAAACGCTGCAAGGCGATCGCTCGAAGAAAGGTGAAAAATGAAAACGCAAACGGAGATCCCCTCCGACGAACCGACCATCGTCATGACTCGTACCTACGACGCGCCACGCGAGTTGGTCTGGCGCGTAACGACGCAAGCCAAACACGTGCGAAAGTGGTGGGGCGGCCCCGGGTTTTCGAACCCCGTGTGCGAGATGGACGTCCGCCCCGGTGGCTCGTGGAAACACGTGCTCCGTTTTCCGGATGGCAAGGAAATGGCCCTCACTTTCGTCTTTCTCGAGGTGGAGCCTCCGACGCGTCTGGTTTGGCGGCATAAGGAAAGCAGCTTCCCGGGACCCAATCCACATTTCACCTCCACCCTCGAAGACATCGGTCCTCGTTTGACGCAGACCACCCTGGTCGTGCGCTTCGCATCCATCGAGGAGCGCGATGTCGCCGTCGGGTTTGGCTTCACCGGTCCGATCGAAGTAAGCAACGACCGGTTGGCGGACTACCTCGAAAGCGGAGAGGCCGCGGCATGACCCCCTCGATGCACAGCCTCGCGGCCGACACCTTCATCCCCATGCTCGAGAGCCTCTCCGGCCTCCTCGACAAGGGCGCCTCGCACGAACTCGAGCGCAGCGGCAACCTCGTCACCGCTCGGTTGGCGGAGGACATGTACACCCTGGCCCAGCAAGTCGAGGAAGCCTGCCGTTACGCCAAAGAGGCGATGGCGCGCCTCGCGGGAGGGCAGCGCCCCGATTTCGAGGATCCGGAAACGACCTTCGAGGGGCTCCAGGCTCAGATCGCGCGAACTCTCGAGGCGGTGCGTGGGGTCGAGGCCGCTGCCTTCGAAGGGGCGGCCGAACGCGACTGCAGCATCCCCATCGCGGACGACCGCGTGATCGAGATGGATGGCACTCGCTTTCTGCTCGGATGGACCTTTCCCCACTTCTATTTTCACGTGGTCACGGCGTACGACATCTTGCGGCACCACGGCGTTGTCCTCAGCAAGAACGACTACTTGAGCCAGGTCGGCGGGTTCATTCGCTCGAAAAGCGCTTGAGCGCCGCCGACCGGGCGACAGACGCGCCCGAGGCAACACGAGCCAACGGCTACAAGCAATACTCGGTCGAGGCGAGAAACCTGCGAGGGGCAATTCCCGTCGCCGCTACGAACTGGCGGACGAAGTGCGCTTGGTCGTAGTAGCCGGCCTCGAGCGCAACGCGAGTCAATGTCGCTGCGTGTCGGTGCGATTCGACTGCACGCCTGAGTCGAAGAGTCGAAGCGAACTGTTTGGGTGATGCTCCAACACGCGAACGAAAGCGCTTCTCGAACGCATCAAGACTCAGCCCAAGCTCGCGGGCGAGGGGACCAACACGGATCGAGGTGGCCGCCGCCTCTATGGCGCGAAGCGCAGCTTCGACCAGGGGGTCCACCGCCCACTCACTCCTCGCACGTTGCTCCAAGAGAAAGCTCTCGAGTGCTCGCACCCGCTCCGGGTGGCTTCGAGCGTCCCTCACTCGAGCCAAAGTGGCCCGCACCTGTGCCGGGTGAACCAGCTCATCGAGCGCTACGGTCTCACCGAACAGTCGATGAAGCGGCAGATCGACCAAGCCGGTAGCACCGCCCTCCCGGAACTTCACGAGGACCATGCCTCCCTCGGACGAAGTGCGCATGCGGCGCGCAGTCGAGCGCAGGCCCGTTGCGGCGCAGTCAGGCACCCGGCGCTCCGATTGGCCTTCCAGTAGCGTCGCGCTGCCGGAGTATCGAAAGCTCAGAATCAACCCCGTTTCCGGCATGAGCGTTCGCGCCGCACCGTCGTTCGTCTCGATCACTTCGAACGTTCGCACGAAGGGAGCGAGCGAGGAGTGCGGCTCGAATCGGTGGACCTTCACCGATCGAAGATACCGCCAAAGCAACGAATGAGGAAAGGGCGAACGTCACGCCTCGGCGCACGCGTTCAATGACTTCGTACAAGTTTGCTGCGGGGCCACGGTGCAACCTGAGGTCATGCCACCTGAGGTCATGAGCACTCGTTTTTCGAGACGCACGGCACTGGCTGCACCGGCCGCGCTCGTCGTCCTACCGAGATGTGCTTCCCCTCGAACCTCGACAACCAATGCAAGGAGCAGATCCATGCCCACCCCCCTTCTCGACCCTGCCCATGCCGCAGGCAGCTACTTCCTGTTCGATGGCTTCATCGTTCCCGACGCGGCCCGTGCGGAGTTCGAAGAGAAAATGACGCGCAACATGAACTTCATCTCCACGTTGCCCGGATTCCGGGGGCACCTCGTGCTCGAAAGGCGCGATGGGAACGCCTCGTTCAACCTAGTGACTTTGGCGGCTTGGGAGAACCAGGACGCACTGGAGGCGGCCAAAGCGGACGTCGGCGCCTACTACCGGCGCATCGGGTTCGACCCGAAGGCTGAGCTCCGGCGCTGGGGAGCCACGCTGGTACGAGGGGGCTACGAGGTCCGGCGCTGAGCCCCAGCGCTGAGCCGTACGCAACACTCCGAAAGCCCACCATGAAGAAGAACCCACTCCTCACCCTCACACTCCCCTGCTTTCTCGTCGCCTGCGCCGCGACTAACGACGGGGCAGCGCTCGACTCGACTTCGGCGGAGCTCCTCCGCAGAAGCCGGCGCATCGAACGTTCGGATCGCCCCCCTCACCGGCAGCGACGACCGCCCGAGGAAGCCTATGCAGCTTGCGATGGACTGCGCGAAGGCGACGCCTGCAGCTTCACCCTGGGCGATCGCACAGTCGATGGATCGTGCGCGGCCCCGCCGGACGACGAAGGGTTGTTTTGCCTGCCCGATCACCCACCACATCGAGAGCCGCCCCCGGAAACGACACGAGCCTGTGACGGTAAGAGCTCCGGCGACGCGTCCAGTGTGTCGCTGGGAGACGACGCAAAACCCATTGCAGGAGTTTGCGACGCGCCCCCCCACGGTGGAGCGCTCGCGTGCCGCCCCGACGGAGCTCCGCCTAAAGGGCCACCTCCGGGTGGACGGAACGGCGGTGGGCCGCCGGGTGCTCCAAACTCCGGTGCGGAACATTCGAGCTCCGTCTCCCTCTGGGGATCACTCACCGTAGCGACGGAACCAACACGGGATGGTTCACCGTAAAAGCCGCAACGGAAGTCGCTGACGAAACTTCTCGAACGCGAAGAGACGCCATGGTTGCGGCCCCCGAGAGGTTCGTGCACCCTGCGGCTCCATGCGTAGCGGCCTCATTTTCGGTTCCCCCGACGACGTTGCGGATTCCCCGAATGACATCGACGGCTTCCGGCGCCAGGCCCGATGTCCTTTTGCCGGGTGACGCTCACCCGCTCCGCGAGGTTTCATGGGACGTGATACGGGAGGTTCGAGGAAGGCGAGGGGGCGGGTCATCGCTTCCGGCGCCGTTCTTTGTTCCGTCGCGAGTTGGTTGGCCTTCAGTTGTTCCAAAACCGTCGAAGTGTCGGCAGACAAGAGAGGGAAAGGCGGAGCGGCCGGAATGCACGGCGGAGCGGCCGGAATGCACGGCGAAGCAGGCAGCGGAACCGTCGAGTCCCCGCCTCCGGCAGAATTTCCCCTCCTGCTCGGTGCCGTCGCTTTGTTCGATTCGACCTGCCCCGCCGGTTTCACCGAACTCACGGACATGCGAAACCGTTACGTCCGGGGCCACGACGGGGACACCGACCGGGCTGAGGCCGGCGGCGCCGCAACGCATTCTCACGACATCGCAGGGCATTCGCATACGGCCCTGGAAAGCGGTTCCGCGCACACGCACGGCATCGGAACGAACAACCCCCCGCATGCTTCGGGCGACACGGACACGCAGAACTTCTCCGCAGCGCACCGGGATCATGGCCATCCGGGTTCGATGAGCGACGCCGACGGCGGCGCACACGAACACGGAACGATCGAGGCGCTCCCCCTGACGACGGACGAGGCGGAATATCTCCCTGCGTTTCGTGAAGTGGTGTTCTGCCGCCTCGAGCTCCCCGAGGCCAAAGTACCTGTCGGAGGCATGGTGCTTGCCAGCAGCAAGTGTGGAGAGGGGTTCACCGAGGTGGAGGACGCGCGCAACCGATTCCTACGTGGCCACGACGGCAACGATGCCTATGGCGAACTCGGAGGTAACGACGCTCACACCCACGCCTTTCCTCACGACCACGACGGGACGACGGATCTCGGCGGCGAACACACCCACGGGGGAACGACGACGGGCCCCTCTGACTCCGGGACACAACTGTGGGGTGGTGCGGACAACCCCATCGCACTCCAGAATCACACGCATTCCATCTCGCTCACTGCGGATTCACATCAGCATGCGTTCTCCGGCCCGTCGGTGACGGCGGGGAGCGAGGTCGTTCCGAGTTATCACGAGGTGGCCGTGTGCAAGGCGGGCGCTTCCTCGCTGCTCCCGAAGGGCGCGCTCGTTCTGTTCGACGACGTGTCCTGCCCCGACGGATTCACCGAACGCACTCAGTTTCAGAATCGCTTTCTACGTGGTCACGACGGGGACGACGACTTCGGTGAACGCAGTGGCAGCGACACTCATGACCACGTGACGAGCCACGATCACGGTGGCATGAGCGAAAGCGTTGCCCACAACCACGGCGGAACCCACAAGACCGGCACCGCCTCGGCGGCGCGCAACGGTCGCATCTCGGGAGGAACCCCAGCCACCCAATCGACCGGGAACCACACGCACAGTGGCGTGGTCACGATGAGCGGAGAACACGCACATCCGATCAGCTCCGAATCGCCCTCGAGCACGGAATCCACGAGTCTTCCGGAATACCGGGAGCTAATCGTCTGCGAGCGCGAGTGATTTCCCACATGGCGGGGTGCTGAAAAAGCACCCTGCCATAAACGGCGGCCACGTCGATCAGCCCCGAGCGGCGGCTTCACTCATCGAATCACGATCGTCTGACAGTACCCTCCGCTGCAGATCCCCGAGCAGCACTCGGATCCATCGGAGCAGCTGTCACCGAGGGGCGTGCAGGATGAAGTTTCTGCATCACAGACACCGTCGGTGCAGATGCCGCCGCAGCAGTCGGCGTTCGTCGTGCATAGCCCCGCGGCCTCGACGCAAGATGCCCCACAGCGAAGCTCGATCCCGTTTCCGGTGTCCACTGGGGAGCAGACACTCGAGCAACACTGCGCGGCCGCCTGACACGTTTCGCCATCCGCTCGGCACTCTTCGAAGCCTTCTCCGCCCGAGCAACGAGACACCCCCGTCGCCGTGAGTTCGCAGTTTTCACTGGGGCAGCACGTGTGCACCGCATTGCCTTCGGTGTCGCGACAGATCTCCCCGACTTCCTTCGGATCCGTGTTGAGGCCGCAAACACTCAGTCCCTCGATCGGGTGAGCTTCGCACCCCACGCCTACTTTGGCGTTTTCCTCGAGGCACATGGCGCCACCGCCTTCCGAGATGTCTATCTGGCTGCAGCATTGCCAATTGTCCGTGCAGATTTCGCCAGCCGGTCGACAGCCACCGAGAAACTGGCACGTCTTGGGTGCACCTGGGCTCGACGACGCACATGCGAAGGAGGCGCAATCGGAGTCGTTCGAGCACGGTTCGCCAGCAAAAAGCTGACCCCCAATTTCGTTCTGCGTGGGACAGCGCCCGTCGATGCACACTCCGGAACAGCAGTCACTCGGTTCATCGCAGATTTCGCCGCGCGCCCCGCACGAAGACGAGCGGGCACAGCGCAAGTCGGGGGCCTCTGCGGTTCCGAAGTTCTCGCAGTTCTTGCTGCAGCAGCCGCTATCGACCCCTTCCGTGCTGCAGGTTTCTCCGAGAGAAGAACAGCCTTCACCGATGGACTGGCAGGTACCTTGGCAGTCGTTGCTGCAGCACTCGCTCGAATCGGTGCACTCCGTACCGGAGGGACTGCAGACGTTTCCCGACCCCTTCGTCTGACACTCGCCACCGACGCAGCTGAGCGAACAGCACTCCGCGGCACTCGAGCACGAAGACCCCGGTGCGAGACAAATGCTCTCGTCCGTACATCGCTTCGTTCCGGTTGTGTCCTCCGCGCAGGTGACCGCGCCACAGCAGTCGGCGTTCGATTGACACTCCGCATCCACGTCGAGGCACGTCGAACCGCCACCTCCCCCTCCGGTACTTCCGCCCCCCAGACCGAGACCGCCTGTGCCCAGCGACCCGCCGGTGTCACCGCCGTTCCCACCGGTGTCCCCTCCAGCGCCGCCAGTGCCACCCCCACTCTCGGTGTCCCCATCATCGCCTCCGCAGTTCACGAGAACCGCGCCTGCTACCGCGGCAACGAAAAGGAGAGCAAAGGTCTGATGGATTGTTCGGCCCATGGAGTTCCTCGAAGTGTTGGGTTCAGGCGGCTTCACCAACGGTGAGACCAACAAGTGATGGGTCTTCCGAGAGACATCGGCGTTTCGTTGCAAACACGAAGTCGACCATCATCTCCCACAGGTAGGTAACGAAGCGACGACGCCAGCAACGTCCCAGAAGAAAAAGTCACACCGAATCAGTGGCCTCCCTCAGACCGCATTATGAGACAAGGCGTCAGGCCCCGCGGCCTCCGCAAAGTCGCCTGCGACACGATGTCGCATGGACCGGCGTGTTGGGTGCGCTAGTAGGGTGACCCATTGCGTGGTCGTTCCCTCATTGTCCTGTTCTCTACGGCAGTAGCCGCATCGAGTTGCCTCTCGTGGTACGCACCCGGGCTTTCGTCGAGCGAGGGCCCTCACGAAGGGCTCGAGGCTCGCGCGCCGAACGACATCTGCATGTCGTGCCACATCGCCCTGCCCGACCCCACTGCTCGGACCCTGGGCGAAGAGGGCACACATATCGAACACCGCGGAGTCGATCCTCAGGGGGCTCGTGGCGTGGACATGCACGCCGAGCGGACGAGCGACTCGGGCGTGAGAGGGAACGACACCGCCGGGCTCTGGTTTCCAGCTTGGATGCTGAAAGAGGAACGCTCGTGCACCGACTGCCACAGCATCCACTGACGCATGACTGGAGGGCGCGGCGTGCGCCCGCGTCGTCTGCCGGCGCGACCGCTCCCCAGCTTCCCCGCGGCACAGGGCGGCGCTTGCGCGGCGCAGCCTCGGCCTTGGCTTGCACGCTCGCCTTCACCGGACCGGCCGGTGCTCACCACGCCCCGGGTCACGGCGCGTCGGAAGGCATCCGCACAGTGAACACGTTCACCGCCGGCTCTGCGCGCGCCACCCAGCGCGCGATGCTTCTCACCGAAGTGGTCCGGAGCACGGACGAACCCACGCTGAACCCGTCCACGGTCCTCACGACGTCGGCACTCGTCTCCGTGGCGCCGCACCCGTGGTTCTCCGTCGGAGTGCAGGCGCCGCTCACCATCGTGCGCGAGGATGCCCCCGAAGCCCCCACCAAGGTCGGGTACGGCGACACGCGCTTCGAACTTCGCCTCACACCGCACGCCGACAAACTGACTCATCGCGTGCTCACGCTGGGGCTCAACGTTTCCCTTCCGACGCGGACGGTCGAATTCGAAGTCGACCCGGGCGCCATGACGAGCGTGACGCCACTCGTCGTCTTCAATCGGAGGTATGCCGACTGGTCGTGGTACGCGCTGCTCTTGGCGCCCATCGAGCACCGTCCCGCGGGAACCGCTTTCGACGCAGGAGCAGGGCTCGGTGGGGGCTATCGAGCACTCACCTGGCTGGATCTGTCCGTCGGGCTCCTTTCGGACATTCGGGTGGCAACTTCGTGCACGACGGCGTCGGGGAGCTCCGAGTGGTGTTCAGACGGTCGGGTCACCGAGCGAAATCGCGACCCCGGGAGCCTTCGTGCATACACGACCGCGGGTGCGGGGTTTTCGATGAGCGATCGCTGGACGCTCACCTTGGGAGCACAACTGCCAGTGACACCCCGCGCCGACTTCGTCTTTGCGGGTAGCGCTGGACTCGAAGCTCGCTTCTGACTCCTCACTCCCGCGCGTTTTGAGCATTTTTCCCTGAAGAAATGCCCAAGGTGCGACAACTTGCCCCAGGGCGAGTGAGCTGACGCGTGCTAGGTGGCACCCGTCATGCGCGTGCTTCTCCCAACCCGTTTGGCTGGTCGAATAGGCGGGTGAATGATCTTCAGGTTTCTTCGACGTCGTCCTCGAGCTCCTTGCGCAGGCGTTCCTCGAGCTCGGCATTTTCGACGTCGCTCAGACGCTCTCTCCTCAGAGGACGGGCACCTTCCTCCTCTTTGCGCCCGCGCACGTACCGAAGCGCACCGTAGAGGACGATGAGTGCGGTGAAGCCGAGACCGATCGGCAGGCCCCAACCCACGCCGCGGTTCGGGCTGCCCGAGAGATCACCACCCGCACGATCCTCCAAGATGGCCTGAATCTCCTGGGCTGTCTTGCCCTGGTCGACCATCGACTGGATCTCTTTGCGCCACTCGGCCGCGTACTGACTCGGACAGTCCGCCAAGGTTCGCCCGGGGCAGAACGGGCTCATGGTGTTCCTTGCTATCGACTGCGCCTTCCGCACGTTCTCCGGCTTGGCGCCTGGTGGCGGAGGCTCGGTGGGAGCGTGCTGAGCGGCCGCGGGGAGAGCCAGAGCAGTCAGAATGAGCACCAGGAGGCCAGCAAGAGTCCGGGAGGAACGCGCCATCGCCGCGAGCCTATTCGACCGCGCCGAGAAGTGCGAGGGTGCGCCGCGAGCGGGCACCGCGACGCCGTGCAGGCAGCTTAGAGAGCTATTTCGACGATCGACGACAGCTCAGCGGATGTCAGCGGAAGTGGATTGCCTTTCATGCTGCTGGCTCGCGCGGCCTTGTCGACCAGCTCCACGATGTCGGCCTGGGTCATGCCGTAGGTGGAGAGCGGAGGAACCGAAAGCTCCGAGGCCAGTTCGTCGAGCCAAGAAATCGCGTCCTCTGCTTTGGCGTGGCCGCGCCCAGTCACGACACGAGCCACTCGGTCGAAGCGCGGCAGATAGCGCTCTCCGTCCCCGCGCTCGCGAATCGCCCGCAGGTTCGCCTCGAACACGAAGGGAAGCAGGCGCGCGCACACAGCCCCGTGCGGACTCTCGAACATGCCCCCGAACGGACCGGCCAAACCGTGCACCGCCCCGAGTTTCGCGTTGGCCAACGAGAGCCCCCCGAACAAGGAGCAGAGGGCCATGTCTTCACGCGCTCCGAGGTCGCGACCATCGCGAAAGGCGGCGCGGAGCGATCGAGCGCCGCGCGCCATCCCTTCCAGGGCGATGCCGTCGGTCAGGGGGTTCGAAATGCAGCTGACATACGGCTCGATGCACTGGGTGAGCGCATCGAGCCCCGTGGCCGCCGTCACCGCGGGCGGCACGCTCACGGTGAGCTCCGGATCCACGAGGGCTACGCGCGGCAGCATCGAGTCGTGCCTGAGACTCACTTTGACTCGATGCGC
>JBNKGC010000056.1:0-30311 GCA_050289625.1 Polyangiaceae bacterium
CTCGGGGGGCGCCTCACTCGCCGCGTCCGGTCCTCTCGTGGGCGCCATCAGGGCAGTGCAGGCCGAGGGCGCATTCCCGCCGGGCGTCCCATCGATCCGTCGTTCGATCGCTCGAATGGCTTCGAGGTGCTGTTCGAGACGCTGGCGATCGGCACTGCCAAGGCGCTGCTGAAGACTGGCACCGTCCGCCAGGATGGAGTCGAGCACGCTCTTTTTCACCTTCCCGAGTCGGGCTGCTTGCTCGGCCGCACCGTCGTCGGTGGGAGGCTCGAACCCGCCGAACAGGCGGGAGAAGACCTTTCGCGGATCGTACTCGGGGTTGTTCCGCGAGTTCGGACCGTTGTGAGAAACCGTGTGCAAAGAATCCTGGTTTCCGCCCGGCGTGGCCGGAGTCACGCCGACTTCGAGCGAACGGAACGGAGCCCCGTCAGAAATCACGTCGGCCACGATTTGATCGATCGACGCCGCTCGCACTGCGTTGCCTGCTAGGGGAGCCCCGGTCGTCGCTCCGGCCGATCCCGTCGGGTGCTCTAGTCCTGGGACGACGAGCTTGCCCTCGAGGCCGGAGATGACCGTGAGATGCGCCTTGAGGTCCGCCAGAGGCTCGAGCTGCCGGCTGAGCTGCCAACCGTCCCCACTCCCGGTCTGCGATGGCTTCCAAAGACCCGGGAGCACGCCGTTTCCGAAAAACCACGTCGTGTAGAGCGGAGAGAGGGGCGCGTCCGACTGAGCCAGCGCCGTCCCACTCTCGTTCAGCATGATCTCCAAGAGCGGCAACCCGATCGAGACCGTGGCACCCGTGGTGAGGATCCCGCGGAGCATCGTGCGTCGGTTCAGTGGCTTCATGATGGACATCTGGTTCTGGGGTGTGGGTTGGGAGACCGCGTGAATCAGAGTTCGAGCAATCAGGGTTGAGGGGCGACCGTGGCAAAGGCTTCGTTCGCCACGACATCGAGGATCAAAGAGCGAAGCCGGTGGCCCGAAGCTTCGAATGAGTCGGACAGCTCCTGCACCAGTGTCTCATCCACGTCCCGCTCCTCGTGGCCCATCGCGTACGAGTAGTATTTGCGCGTGATGCAGCCGGCGACGGTCTCGCTCGAAGCCAAAACCGTCCCCAGCTCGCGCGAGTCGGCAACCGGGACACCATCGAACTCTCCGCTCGGATCGATGGTCAGGCCGAGTTCCGTCGTTCGATAGCGACCTACGGCGTCGAAAGACTCGAGCGGCAGACCGAGCGGATCCATCAATCCATGACATCCCGCGCAGGTCGGCTCGGTTCGGTGCATTTCCAAGCGCTCCCGCTTCGTCGTTGGAGCACTTTCTTCTGGTTCCGGCAGTTCGAGCGCCACGTTCCCCGGAGGCGTGGGAACCGTTTTGCACATGAGCGCTTCGCGAATGAACTTGCCGCGCAGCGTTGGCGAACCTTCCACTTGATTCGCAAACTGCGACAAAAATCCGGCTTTGCTCAGGACGCCGGCGCGCGGACCGTCCTCGGGCAAGGAGAAGGTCTTGAACGTGTCGGAGTCGAGCCCCGCCGGATCGAGTCCGTAGAGCTCGGCCAGCTCCGCGTTCGCGACCACCTTCGTCGTGGAAAAGACGTCGAGAATACTGGCATCGTCATCCAACGCGACGGAGGTCCACACCTGGCGCATGTCTTCCACCATGCCGCGCTGAAGAGCCGATCCGTACTCGGGGAACAAGAACGGATCCTTGGCCTGGGTCGTCACGCGATCCAGGCGCATGTACTCCTCGGCGAAGGCGGCCACCGCCTCGCGCCCGGCAGGCGCATCGAGCAGACGCTCGGCCGCCGTCCGGATCCCGACGGCAGTCGAGAGAAGTCCATTTTCTGCGTCATCCAACAGTTGCTCATCGGGGATGCTGTTCCACAGGAGGAAAGACAGCCGAGACGCCATCTCGTAACCGGTCAGGCGATTTGCGCCGTCCGCCGGAACGCCGAGCTCAGGTCGGTACAGGAAGTTCGGAGACGCGAGCATCGCGACGGTGGCCCAACGCGCACCTTCGACCGAGCTTCCCAGCTCGGTATCCGCAGTTCGAGCGACCCCTACCAGTCGCTCGATTTCGGCCGTTTCCAGAGGTCGCCGCCACGCGCGCCGCCCCAACGCTTCAACGAAGCCCCGCACACACGCGTCGTCGGCCGCCACCGGCGTGCACCCCATGAACTCCGTTCGCCTTGCGTCATCGTCGAACACGTCGTTCACGGCGGCCTCCACCGCCGTCTGATACAGCTCCACCCCACGACTCGATGTCACCACCGTCGATGCGCCGACCGTCGCGAATTCGCCATGGTAGCTGTCCGCGTCGAGGGCGCTGGTGTCGACGTTCACGCCCAGAAGATCGCTCATGGCGTTTCGAAACTGAGTTCGAGTGAGGCGCCGAAGCATCCCTACCGGGGGCTCGTAGGGCGGCGGCTCCCCCGCCGTCCCCCCGGTACCGCTGCCGCCACCACCAGTTTCGGCATTCGACGCGGTGGGCCCCAAGCCTCCGGTCAAATCCCCCGTGCAGGAGAGCTGCAACAGCGCGCCCGCCACGGCCGGCCCGATGACGCGAAACCAGTCAAAATCCCCAAAGAGCTTTTTCATGTTCGTCTCGGGTGTCCTCTCGGAACTCATTCCGTCAGATCCGAATCGCGGCCGCGGATAATTGAGATACCGGGAATTAAAACGTCCGCGCACCGGCCTGGTAAGACGTGCTCTTTCTCCCCACCCGACAGAAAAGTTGCGAATTGAGCGGAACGAAGGGGTCGCGTTCCAGGCTGAGGACCCGTGGACCGGCTCGCATAGGTCGCCTCGACCCGGCCGCGCGTAGCCGTTTCGGCGCCCACCCGATGTGGTTCCAACGACTTCATCGAAACGCCAATATTTGCGCTCGATGCTGCGCAGACCGCTCACACCGAAAGCTCGATCGCGCCCGAGTCGGCCCATCACCCTGTCGATGTTGGCGAGACCCGATTCGTCGAGAGCGCTCAAGCGGATCACCTGGTCACCCGCTGCCAGCTCGACCGTCGCGCTCGCTTCGGTCCTCCGTCCCCCGACACCACTCGTCCCTCCCGCGGGCACCGAGTTCATCGAACCGCCAGCGCCACCGGCTGGGGCTCCCGTCATCGACGCATCGGCGTGGTCCTCACTTGCCCCGCGACCCAGGGCGCCCCCGATTCGGCCTCGCGCCGCGAGTTCAGAAGGCAACCCCGAGGCGGAGCGAGACCACGCCTTGAACCGAAAGAGGTGTCGAGCGGTCTTCCGCAACGGCCACGACGGGCTGCGGGACGAGCCCGAGACAACTCGCCTCGACCCCCATGCTCACCGACTCGCTGAGGAAGGCATCGAGATGACCTCCCCCCACGACTGCGAAGGCCCACAAGTCACGGCTCTGAGAAACCAACGGTGGCTCCACTCGACCACGGGCATCGATATGGGCAACGCCAACACCGATCAGGGGACCCCATTCCCAATGCCGACCCGACTGCAAATCTCCTAAATTCCAAGCACCACGAACGATACCGAATTCCTGTCGAACGGTGGCGACACCATCGGTGGTCTGGTACTCGCCGCCAAAAGCAGGGCCGCTGAACTCGACTCCGAGCGAGAGCCGAGGGATCGGGCGAGACAGCAGACCGACCGTCGTTCCGAAGGAAAAGCCCAAATCTGGATGTCCCAGCGCAGCCCCTCCGACGACGACCTGAAGGTGAGGCGGCTCGTGAGCAAACCGAACGACCTCGCTCGGGGGCGCCTTCCGTTCCGCGCCCACGACGTCCGGTGGAGGCTGCTCACCAGGCCTAAGCTCGAGCAAGCTCGCGCGAAGCAGGTCAGCCGAACGGATGGCAAGCAACATGGGTCCATCCTGACCGCTCGAAATCTTGAGCTTTCGCGTGACGGTCTTGCCCGTCACGCGATCGACGATGTGGACTTTCGCCGTGGTGCTTCCCGCTTCACGTTGCAGCGCGACGGCGGCAAACGCATCGCGAGACTGCGCCTCCACTTCGAGCACGTCCGTATCGATCGGCGTGTCCGCATTCTCCAAGACCACGACATCGAACCCCTGAAGCGCGAGCTCGGCTCGGAGGCGGCCAAAGGCCTCGAAGAGCGCGGCGTCACTGGGCGCGGGGCGGACGACGAGAACCCGCAACGCAAGCGCCGCCTGGGCGCACGTGAGCAGTGCGACGCAAAAAAGGAAGGCTCTGGTCCGGATCCCCATCTCAGGGTCGAACTAGCTCACGAGCCGCTTTCGCATGCACCCCGTGCGGGTAACGGTTCAGATACTCCTGCGCGATTTTCGCTGCCGCCGCCTTCCCTCGCACGGCGCGCACCGTTCGCATTTTCCCGGCAAGAGATTCCGAAGCAAAGGACCCCGCGGGCGATTCGCGGAGCGACGTTTCATACCAACCCCGCGCCTTGTCATGCTGCCCTTGGCTCTCGTACAGCCGACCGAGGAGAAACGCGGCCCGCACCCCGGACGAGCTCGCAAACCGTTGCCGAAGCGCCAAGAGGGTCTTCGCCGCCAGATCGTTCCGCCCCGTGTAGCGAGCGGCGTCAGCCAGCGCGCTCAGTTCTGCTGACTCGCAGCTCGAGAGACAGCTTTGGATCCCCCGGCGCTCGGCCGCTTGGACCACCTGCGGGAACTCGCCGAGAGACACGAGCTTTGCCCACGACGTCCCCTCCTCACGTCCGCCTGCCGCTGACGACGTCGAGCGGCGCGAAGAGTCGGGACTCGCCGCAGCGCCCTCCTCCATCGGCTGTTCCGAACTGGGTTCGGGCTCCGCCGTATCAACTCCTACCGAGGGCGCCACGTCGGATTTCGACGAACCTTCTTCGTCTTTACTCGTAGCTCGCGACTCGCTCACCTTCATGGTCCGCGAACGCGCATCGCCCACGAAACGCTGACCGGCGCGTACCGCGATGGGCCCGGAGTCGGCATACCCCTCGACTTCGACGGAACCTTCGTGAAGGTCGACGCGAAGCTGCTCGCTTTGCGGATCCCAGTCGAGGTGGAAACGCGTTCCCGTCACGTGCACCTGAAAAGGACCGGCCACGAAACGCCACTCGCTCGCGTCCGTGTGCGTCACCTGCACAGCGAGCCTTCCCTGCTCGACCGAAACGCGAGCCCCGTCTTCATCGGTGTCGACGATTCTCAAGCGGGCGCCCGGTGCGGCCGTAACGACCGTAGCGTCGGTGAAGCGCACTAGGGCGGGCTCGCTGGACGCCGCGCGGATGTAACCGCCTTCGTTGTCTGCTCCGGAAACCTCGTACTTCAGACTGGGTTCGGGCCACAGCACACCGATCGCCAGCGCAATCGCCGCTGCGGCGGCCAGGGGGGCCGTCCAGACGGCTTTGAAGGCCTCCGCTGCTCGACGACCTCGATGACGCTCTTGGTCCACGCGCGCGAGGAAGTCTTCGCGGCGGAGGACTGCCTCCTCTTCGTGGAGGGCGATCGCCCGATGCATCAGCTCCGCGATGGGATCGCGATTGCGTTGGGGATGACTCATGACGACGACCCCTGGTATCTGAACATCAACTCCGCCAGCGCTGGTTCGCTCGCCGAAGCGCGTTGAATGAAATCCCGAGCTTTGCCCAGCTCTCGACGGAGTGTCGACTCTGAAACGCCCAGGGCGGACGCTGCTTCCTGCATTTCGAGGCCTTGCACTCGTCGGAGCACGAACGCCATGCGTCGGCGCTCGCTCAGTCTTCCGAGCACCCGGTGAAGTGCCGCCAGAGCCTGGCGGCTTTCCGCATCGAGGGGGGGCGCCGTCCGCTCGGGAAGCTCCCCGGTCGGCGAAAGCCCAACCCAACGACGAATCTTTCGCTTTCTCAGCTCCTGCGCGGCCTGACGAACCGCCGTGGACGCCAGGTATCCCCGAAGCGCAGCGCCTTCCTGGATCTGCCCGGCCCTGCGAATGAAGGAGAGAAAGACCTCTTGAACGAGGTCCTCGATCGCGGGGTCGGGGCCCAAGGCTCCGTAAAGGACCCCGCGCACGAGACCCGCGTAGCGGTCCCAAATCGTCGCGATCGCCTCGCGCTCGCCTGCCGCAGCGCCCGCGACGAGACTCGCGTCAGAACGCTTCTCCGAAGGAAAACGGGCAACCGATCCTCCTGAAACCGCAGGACTGGAATTGGATTGAGGGAGCACGCGATTACTAGTTGCTCGGCCGACCGATGACCCGTCATCAAAATGTGCAGCAGAGCATCGAGCCCGGCCTGGACGAACCCGTGCGGCGGATCAGGTCGACAGAAACGGGAATTTGGGCAGCGTAGTCGTCGCTTGCTCCAGGGGAACACCCCCTCCAGACTGCTCAACGCTTTTCATGCGTCTTTCCCCCTTACAAGCTCCCCGCAGGACATACATCCTCTCCTGTCTTGCGCTAGCGGTCCTGGGCACCGGGTGCCTCGAGGAGGTCCTTCAAACAGCGAGGACCGACAACGGATTCGGAGGAAACAGCGGCGGACTCGGATTCGGCGGCGAAAGCAGCCTCTCCGTCACCTGCGAAACCGCTCCAACGGCCGAGCAGGTTTCGTGGGGCGCCGCTGTCGCGGACGAGAACGCGCCCGAAGGGTCGCTCTTCGCGACGGGCAGCTACGGGGCCGGAGAAGGTCCGGGACTGTCCATTGCGGCCCGTGACGCGTTTCGCGTGTATCTCAACGGAAACCTGGTTTCCGAAAGTGAAAATCCACGGGCCGCACTGTTCGTTCCGCTTTCGCTCCCGCCAGGCGACAACATGCTGGCCATCGCAATCGCCGCTCAAGAGGGCATGCCGGCGGCTCTCCTTCATCTCGCCGAACTGGAACGCGACTACACGAGCGACGACACGTGGAAGGTGAGCTCCACGCCATCGCAGGGTTGGACGAGCGTCGACTACGACGACAGCTCCTGGCCTGCCGCGCAGGAGCTCGCGGATTTCGGAGACCTTCCCGGGTGCGATCCGAAGGTCGACTTTCCGAGGAGCTCGACGGCACGCTGGATCAGCCCCACCGCCGGCACCGAGGGACCGATCATGCTTCGCAAACGGATTCGCATCGCACCCGTCGGGTTTGCAGAGGGGACCACTGGAGGGGGTGCGAGAGCACCAGTCGTCGTCTCGACCTGGGAAGAGCTGGAGCTCGCCGTGAATACGGACGCTCCTACGGTCGTGCTTCTGCAGGAAGGCAACTACGACTTTCGTCTCACGGGCGCGGGCGTCGTCGACCAGGAGGTTTGCCCCACCGAGTGCCCAGACGACCCCTCGATGGAGCGCTACCAAGTCCTCTTGGGCACGGACACTTGCCCCAACCCGCTAATCACGGTTCAGCGGAACGATCGAATTCTCTCATTGGGCTCCAACAAGACCATCGTCGGACTCGGGCGCGGCGCGTCCGTCCGCGGCGTCACCTTCGATTTCCAGGGCAGTGAGAACCTCATCGTGCGGAACGTAGCGCTCTACGACATCAATCCGCACATCCTCGAAGCCGGGGACGCTTTCAGTCTGCAAGAACCCCAGCGCGTATGGATCGACCATGGAACCGTCAAATGGGTCAGTGACGGATTCACCGACATGCGCGAGGGGACGAGCAACGTCACGCTTTCCTACATGCACTACGACGGTGAGGACGATGCGGTCTGCGGAGGACGGCACGCCTGGACGTCCTCCATCACCGACACGACCGTGACGATCCATCACAGCCGCTATGACCATGCCCGCACTCGAGCGCCCCTGGTAGTCGGAGCCAGCTCCCGAGCTCACCTCTTCAACAACGTCTTTTCCAACACCAGCGGGTGGACGGTCGGGGCATCCTGCCTCGCGCAAATGTTGCTCGAGGGCAATACGTTCGAGAACGTCGACGCCGCGACCTATCGCTCAGGGTGCGATGGAGTCGCGGAGCTCGGGCTCATTCAGACCTCGCCCGGCTCGAACCTCTACCGAGACGACAGCAACGTACACCTCGGCGACGATGGCTCCGAACCGACCGACAGCGTCTTCGCGCCCCCTTACGACTACGGGCTCGAAACGGCTAGCGAGGCGTGGCCGGCCGTCATCTCGCGCGCGGGAACGGGGGGCCCGTGGGCCATCCCCTTGACGCGCGACTGATCCGCACGGCTGCGTCGTCTCGGTTCGGAACGTGCCAGGGGTGGCCCCTCGGTCACCTTTTCAGCGCTAGTTGCCGGGTAGCTTCGCTTGCGTCGACATCGGCACCGACGTCGAGTCCCTGAGTTCGAAGCGCTACTGGGGATTCGTCGGAGACGATCCGGGCGCCGAACGCCATCACCCGTCACCCGCGGCGGCACGATGACCTTCACCAACATCGGCGCCCCCGGCTCTTGGCCGCGTCGATTGGACCGGGAAGCAGGCGATCCTGCGTGTGACTACAAGGACGGAGAGGACACCTGGGGTGGCCACTGCTGCCTGCAGGAGCACACCACGACCAGCAATCGCCTCGCACCCTTCGACGAGGAGGTGACGCTGATCCTCAAGGCAATCGAGATCAGGCAGCTTGCGATCTATCAGCCGGTCTGGGAAGAGTCGGGTTCCGCCTGGGGGCGTGTCACCGCTTGGGACGAGCGCGGGACGAGTGAAAACATCTGGTTTTCGCAGGAACTTTTCCGCCAAGCTGCAAACGCAGCGACCTGGGAACGAGGCGAGGGAGATTCATGACCGGTGGCAAGCCCCTCGAGCGACTACGAGGGCATGTGCTTCTCCCGAAGGTCCATCGGCCGCTTCTGGATGCTCTTTTCTCTGTGTTTGGGCACCGGCCTCGCGCTCGCCTGCACTTCCGAGACGTCGGGTCCAGGGTCCGAAGGCTCGGTCAGCTTGACCGGCGGAAACTCGGGTACGGGTGCAGACTCGGGACTCGGCACCGGGGCCACGCCGGGAGCGGGCGGAACCACAGGTACGGGTGCAGCTCCCGGAACGGGCGGGACCCCGGCTTCCGGAACGGGTGGCGCCGATCTAGGTCCCGAAGTCAGCGTGCTCATCGAGGAGGCTGATGGCTTCTGTCGAGTCGATGGCACGATAGACACAGACAACGCTGGCTTCTCGGGTGATGGCTTCGCCAATGCCGACAATGCCGTTGGCGCCGGGATCGAGTGGTCCGTCACTGCCGTCGGGCCGACCCCCGTCTCCCTCGAGTGGCTCTACGCCAATGGGGGCGCAGTAACGCGTCCCGCGTCGGTGGTGGTGAACGGAACCGTCGTCGCAACGCTCGACTTTCCCGTGACCGGGGATTGGTCGACCTGGGACACGGCGAAGCAAACCGTGGACCTAGTCGCAGGAGAAAACACGATTCGCTTGGAGGCGACCACCGCCGAGGGGCTTGCCAACATCGACTCGCTCAACATCGTCGGACCCGGAGTTTCCGTGCGCTCCTGCGAAACCGATCCCGGCGTGGATCCCGATCCCGGTGGCCCACCGCTCGCGTTTCCTGGAGCGGAAGGGTTCGGTCGCTGGACTTCAGGGGGTCGGGGCGGCGAGGTGTACCACGTCACCAACCTGAACGACTCCGGAGCGGGTTCCTTCCGCGACGCAGTCAGTCAGCCCAATCGCATCGTCGTGTTCGACGTCGGCGGGGTCATCAACATCTCCACCCGCATCGTCATCAAGAGGAACGTCTACGTGGCGGGACAAACCGCGCCGGGTGGAGGAATCACCATCTACGGCAACGGCATCGCCCTGAACGGCGACTCCGGAAACAACATCATCCGCTACATCCGCGTCCGCATGGGCAAGAACGGCGACAGCGGCAAGGACGCAGTCGCCATCTCCGCCGGGCAGGATTACATCTTCGATCACGTGTCCATTTCGTGGGGGCGCGACGGAACGCTCGACGTCAACGGCTCCGGTATCGACAACCTGACCTTTCAGGAAACCATCGTCAGCCAAGGGATCAACAATTCGAACCACTCGACCGGTGGACTGATGCAAAGCGGCAAGTGGTCGATGATTCGCTCGCTCTACATCGACAACAAGACACGCAACCCGAAGGCACGTGGAACGCACGAGTTCATCAACAGCGTCCTCTACAACTGGGCGACCAACGGGTACATCATGGGGGACACGAGTGGGGTGTCCGAGTGCAACCTCGTGGGCAATTACTTCATCTACGGCCCCTCCAGCAGCTCCGGTTCACACATTACCAACACGACCCCGACTTTCTACGTGTACGGTGACGACAACTGGGTCGATTCGAACAAGAACGGGGTCCTCGATGGCAGCCTGATGACGGACTACAAGACGGCAACCGTCGTGGCGACGCCGTTCAATTATCCCGCCGGGGTCGCCGGCAAGCTCTCGGCCGAGCAAGCTCTCGAGCACGTGCTCGACAACGTCGGCGCCTCGTTGGTTCGCGACGCGGTCGATGAGCTTTTGATCGACCAGGTTCGTTCCTACGGCACGGCTGGCCAGATCATCAACACCGAGGACGACAACATGATCGCGGGCAACGTGGGCACAGTGGCGAATGGCACGCCCCCTGCCGACACCGATCGAGATGGGATGCCCGACGGCTGGGAATCGACTCGGGGACTCGACCCGAACACGCCGGACGACGGCGGAGACGACGATGGCGACGGCTACACTAACATCGAGGAGTACCTGAGCTGCCTCGTCGGCGAAGGGGATTGCTGACTCGGGGCTCGGCCCAGTGGCATCGCAACGCTGAGCACTCGCACAAGCAGCCACGACGGAAAACTCGCGAGCCACTGCAACGGCACTCTGGTCCGTTACACGAGCGGATCGAACAGCGAACCCAATGCCCATATGATCGAGCTCGACTCGAACGACGCACTCGTCACGGTGCACGACGTCGGTGAAGGGCGAGAGTGCCGCGGCCTCGCCGTCGAGCCAGACGGACACTTTGGCGTGCTGCTCTGGGACAACGCAAGCAATCGCATCTACATTCAGCGCTTCACGCCCGCAGGTGCGACCGCGTGGACGCAGCCGGTCGAGCTCGTCAACCCCGAGACGCCCGCGTGTCTGGCTCAGAGTCGACCCAGGAAGTCAGCGATGGCCGAGGTCGCGAAGCACGGGATACCGTGGTTCGAGGTTCCGTACTGCGGGTCGTTGTGGTTGCACCAGAGAGTGAGCTCGCTGCAGCCTTGGAACTCCACGCACCCGGGGGTGATGTTGCCGCCGCAACCGGCGGTATCGAGATCGGACGGGACCGACGTGGCCTGGCAACCGTTGCTGGTGCGGTACGGAACGATGTCCTTTTGCCCGTTGCCGTCATTGAGGCCATAGGCTTGACGCTCCGTATCGTTCGTCCCGTGGATGTTTAGAACGGGAACGGGATCAGAATCCACTGACCCGTTCGCCCGCCGGTCGAGAGCGGCTGATCGACCCCCCCGGGTGCCGGCGAGACCGCATCGAGGTCGACCACGAGGGCACCGTTCGGCCCCGTGCCGGAACCATTGGCGCGAGCCGTTTCGGCGTTGTACCCCGGCACTCGATTTTTTTCCAACACGTGGTCTCCAGGCCTGTTCTGAACGCACAACACTTTTCCACCCGTCAGGTGCGCACCATCTCCTCTTTCGCTCCCCGCAAAAAGCGGAAACACCTAGCCTATGAGAACTGCAAGAGTCGTCATTAGAGCTTTCCAACTTAGAAGAGCACGCGACCGTGCGCTCTTGATGCTGGGGTGTGCGCTCTTCGCCCCAGCCTGCGGCGACGGCAGCATGGTCGCCTCGGACAAAAATGGTGGCCCCCCCACAGAAAATGCGGGAGGTCAGATCCCCGGGAGCGGTGGCGCAGCGAGCCGCGGGACGGGGGGAGGGGCCTCCTCGGGTGGAGCCGGAGCTGGCACCAGTGGCGATTCCGGCGGAAGCCCAGGGATGGGCGGGAGCGAGAATCCGCCCTCGAATTGCATACCCAACGGCAGAGCGCGAAACCCCTTGATCAGCCACATCTTCACCGCTGATCCCAACGCCGTCGTGTACGGCGACAAGGTTTACGTCTACGTGTCACACGACGAAGACGGCCAGGAGGGATTCGACATGATCGACCATCATGTCTACTCATCCGATGATCTCGTCAATTGGCAAGATCATGGGGTGGTGATTCGCACGGCTGACCTGAGCTGGGCGGGTCGATTGTATGCCCCGGGCGCCTGCGAAAAGGACGGGACCTACTACATGTACCTGACCAACGGCGGCTCGCAGATCGGCGTCGCCACCTCGGACGATCCCGGAGGGCCCTTCGTCGACGCGCTCGGCCACGGTCTCCTCTCATCCAGTTTCCCCAACGCAAACGTACCTTGGCTCTTCGATCCGGCCTGTTTCGTCGACGACGACGGGCAGGCGTATCTCTACTTCGGCGGAGGTCCAAGCGGTGAAAATGCGCGTGTCGTGAGGCTCAACGACGACATGATCAGCATCAAGGACTCCGCTGCCACCACCGTCCCCACCACCGCCTTCTTCGAGGCGTCCTTCATGCACAAGCACGACGGAAAGTACTACTTCAGCTATTCGTCGGACTTTAGTGGCGGGCATGGCGCTGCCCTCGAGTACTACATGGGCGATTCACCCCTGATGGCGGGCGCGGAGTACAAGGGCGCGCTGCTCAACAATTCCGGTATCAACAACGGAAACAATAGCCATGGATCGATCATCGAATTTCAAGGCAAGCATTATCTATTTTATCACAACCGCAAGTTGATGCAGTCGCTCGGCACCAACAAGGTGAACAACCGGAGCATCGCCTTCGAGGAACTCACCTACGCGGGGGACGGCTCCATCAACACGATGGACATGAGCACGGACGACTTCACGGTGACGCAGCTCAAGTGCCTCGATGCGTTTCAAGAAGTCGAAGCCGAACGGCTCGGAGCCGAAAGCGGCATCGAGGTCGAGGGCAACGCGGGCGAGACAGTAAGGGTCACAGATATCGAGCCGGGTGACTGGGTCGCCTACTCCCAGGTAGATTTTCGCGGCGGAGCGAAGAGTCTCGTCGCTCAAGTCTCCGCAGAGTCGGGTGGAGGCGCGATTGACGTCATCATCGATGGCTGCATCGACGGATCGGAAGGCACTTCGGCGGGCACTTGCAACGTGGAGAGCACCGGAGGGCTCACGACGTTCTCCGAACTCACATGCACCATCTCCGCCCCCGGAGGTCCTCACGATCTATGCCTGAAGTTCTCGGGCGACGCGGCCTTCGAACTCGACTCATTCCACCTCGAGTAGCCATCGCGGTGGGTAGTTGCGGCGGCGATGGAGGTCCCGGTCGCACTTCACATCGTCGTCGCGTAAACGCACCCCAAGCGGTCATCGCTCGCGCCCGTAAGTTCGACCGAAGTATCACGCTTGACCCCGCAGGCAGCGCACCGGACGGCAGCGAGCGCCCGCTGCGTCAAGAGTACTGCCACCGCTTTGTGCGATGCCGGAGCATGAAACGTATGCCAAGGAAGAGGCCGAACCATCCAGTCGGGAACTGTGACGAACGCCCCAACCTCCCGTAGGAACAGCGGACGACGAACCTTCATCGGTGCTTCGCATCGGGCCAGCGGACATCCGCGTGGCGCGGGCGTAGGCACTGAGCAGAGCCTTGCGCACTCGGGGCGCTGCCCGTTCCCACCACCCTGGATCCGTACATCGCGGGAGGGCGGGGTTTCTCCTCTCCGACCGCTCGACAAACCGCACTAGCGTTTCAGTGGCGAGAACTGTTCCCAACGTCAACTCCCGGTCGATGAAAGGCATCTCCTCTCATGAAACGCTCTGCTTTCCGCTCAACGCTCGCTTCTTTTTCACTCCTGGCGATCCCCGCCCTCGCCGTTGGGTGCTCTTCGGGAACGGAAGGGCCAGGCAATGGGAACCAGAACGGAAGTAGTGCGTCGACCGGGGGCACCGGAACGGGCGGAACTCTCCCCGGAACCGGAGGCGCCGGGACCGGAGGCGGCGGAACGGGCGGAACTCTCCCTGGAAACGGAGGCAGCGCAAGCGGTGGTGCCGGGACCGGAGGCGTCGCTACGGGTGGGGCACCGAGTGGAGGCGCGGCTTCCGGCGGTGCATCGAGTGGAGGGCAAGGCTCGGGCGGTGGCGATCCTGTGGGGAGCACCGGGTGCGGGATGAGTACCCAGCAACAAACTGCGTCGTGGCAGTCGGACAGCGTCAATGCGGGGGACGGAGACCGCAGCTACGACGTGTGGCTACCGAACAACTACGATCCGAACCGCCCTTATCCTATGGTGCTCCTCCTACACGGTTGCGGGAGCAGTACCAACAACGTGCCGATGGAAGGGCAGACCGGCGAAGATGCCATCGTCGTGCGTGGCAAGGGCACCGATGGAACCTGCTGGTTCACCGGTGCAAATCAACCCGACGTGCCCTATCTCGACGCCATCGTCGAAGACGTTCAGGCGCGGTTCTGCGTGAACCCAGACCAGCTCTTCGCAGTCGGCTACAGCAGCGGTTCGTGGCTCGCCAGCATGCTTTCATGCATTCGAGGAGATGTTTTCCGTGGGATCGCCACGGTTACGGGCGGTGAACCCGGGGGGACCTCCGGTTGCATGGGCCAGGTAGGTCGGATGTACGTCCACGACGCAAACGACAACGACAATCTGATCTCGTGGGACACACCCTCGCGCGATCGAATGATCGCAACCAACAATTGCTCGACGACGACGATGCCCGTCGATCCTTCGCCCTGCGTCGAATACCAGGGTTGCGATCCCGATTACCCCGTCGTGTGGTGCCAAACGAGCGGCCAAGGTCACTCACGCCAGGACAACCTCGCAGCTCCGGCATTCTGGAAGTTCTTCCAAAGGTTGATGGCGGAGTAGAAGCGATGATCGAAGAAGAGACGACTTTTGACGCGAGGGGGGCGAATTCTAACCTCTCAATTGCCTCCGCATTCTCTGCTTCTGTGCAGATGATGCTCCTCCGTGTCTCGTAGCTCCCAACACGCTTGTCGCATCTGGCACGAAAACTGCGCATTCTGCTCACGCCAGGCATCTTCGCCTGCGAAGCCCGCCTCGTGGACCCTCCGCGGGTTCGAGCACGCGGCCGTGGAGGCGCAGCTCGAGGAAGACCTGACGGCGTCACGTAAGCTTCGTCGCAACAGAGCCGGCGTTCGAGCCGTACGGGCAGGTTGCGAGTTCAGGGCGATGGCAAAAATTGCCGCGAGGGCGCCAGCGGTACGACGCGAGAGCATCGCCCAGAGACCGACCGCTCGAAAAGGACGACTCCGAGGTCGAGAGCTGAGAAACGGGGGCGACAAAATTGTCGCCCCCCACTCCAGTCGAATTTGACGCCACGGTGCGCGATCGTCGCGCAAAAGGTGCGCCCCGTGGTTTCCATAGCGGTGAACGCGCACGTTCGGCAGCGTCGCGCTCCGGATGCTGCACCGAAGTCCCCGTCGGGTGAGCGACCATCCCCCGAGACATGGAGCAACCGCGCCTTCCGTGGATCGAGCGCTCCGGTTGCGTCGCCCACAGACAATTCTACGACGGTTTGCCCCTGACCCCAGCAAACCTCCGCGGACCCTTTTTTCTTGCGCAAAGCCGGACGAAGGGAGCAGTCAAATCCTCCAACAACAGAACTTTGAAGGCCGCGGGGGATGGAGAAATCACCTTCTTTTGAACGCGCAAACGTGGCATTTTGCGGTCATTAGGGAGAAGCCTTGCGTCGGCCGTTGCACCCGTGCCGCTCCGCCATCTCCCGGGAAGAACACATGCAAACTTTTCGCTACCCGGCCCCACGTGGCGCCGTGACGAAGTCGCGCGCGCACCTCTGGACTTACCTTTCCACACTCTTCCTCGCATCCGCCGCGGGCTGTACGAGCTCGAACGGACAGAGCGATGGAGCCCCAATGTACGGAGGCGGTGACGGCGGAGGGACCACCACGGTCACCGGTGGCGCTCCAGGCACCGGTGGCGCTCCAGGCACCGGTGGGACTCCGGGCGTTGGCGGCCAAATCGCAGGCAGTGGCGGCACGGGCGGTGGTGGCTCGCTCATCCATCCCACTTGTCCGGGAACAGCGGGCGACGCCTACCAGGGAGTTCCGGCGCAGATCCCCGGCATGATCCAAGCCGAGGATTTCGACCCCGCTGGGTACTCCGACGATACGCCCGGAAATGAAGGCGGCGAGTATCGCGCCGACGTCGACGTCGACATCAAGATGGTCAGCACAGGTCACGCCGTGGGGTGGATGACCGCGGGCGAATGGCTCGAGTACACCGTCGACGTCCCCGTGGAAGGCGACTACAGCGTCGTCCTCCACGCGGGCGCCGTCGACGCCAACCGCACTCTCGAACTGTCCCAGTGTGGAACCTCGCTGACCGGGCCCATTTCCATCCCGCAGATCTCCGACTGGGGAGAGTTCGCCGACACGACTCCCGTGTCCGTCCATCTCTCGGCTGGACTTCAGGTCATCCGCGTCACCGTCGGCGAAAGTAACGACGTCGACCTCGACTCGATCTCCTTCGGCACCGACGTGGTCGGTACTGGCGGGGCTGGCGGCACGGGGGGCAGTGGAGGAACCGATGGCTCTGGCGGCACCGGCGGCACCGGCGGCACCGGTGGAGAAGTCGGGAAGTTCCTCGGGAACATCACCACGGGTTGGCAAGCCAACATGGACGTCGGGGGCCGGACCTTTTCAACCTACTGGGACCAGGTCACCCCGGAGAATGCGGGCAAGTGGCAGTCCGTCCAACAGACCGCGGACAGCGGGTTCAACTGGTCCACGCTCGACGCCATCTACGACTACACGGAGAGCCACGGCATCATCTTCAAGGAGCACGTGTTCGTGTGGGGCTCGCAGCAGCCCAGCGGCAACATCACCGAGGCCCACGTCAAGAATTGGATGCAGCAGTTCTGCTCTCGTTACCCGAACACCAAGCTGATCGACGTGGTGAACGAGCCTCCTCCGCACACCGAGCCTTCGTATGCCAACGCGATCGGTGGAGGAACGAACGGTAGCTGGCAGTGGATCATCAACTCGTTCAACTGGGCACGCCAGTATTGCCCCAACGCGATCCTCATCCTCAACGACTACAACAACATCGAATACGCGGATCAGAACCAGCACTTCATCGACATCGCGAACGCGGTAAAAAATGCGGGTGCACCCATCGATGCCGTTGGAGCGCAGGCGCACGGCTTGAGCAACATGCCGACGCAGAACATGAAGAATCTGCTGACGAAGCTCCACGACGACACGGGACTCCCGGTTTACATCACCGAGTACGACATCGATCTCGACGACGACAACGCGCAGCTCACGAAGTTCCAGGAGCACATCCCCTTCTTCATGGAGACCGACTGGATCCACGGTGTCACGCTGTGGGGCTGGATCTACGGTCAGACCTGGGTGCCCCACAGCGGCCTCATTCGGAACGGCTCACCCCGCCCCGCGATGACCTGGCTCATGCAGTACCTCGGGCGCTCGGAGCCATGAAGCCACGCCTCGAACGAGGAGCGACACCGTCATGGTGGCAAACTAATTGGTGCCCCGGAGCAGCGCAGGCGCAACGGGGAGTTCGGAGCAACACAACCGACCGAGGCAAGGACGGCTCGAGCGCGCGCGCTCTTGCCTCGGTGCTGCTTCCCCTGATCGCGAGCCTCGGTTTTGGGTGCAGCCGCGACGCAGACGCCAGCAGCGCCGTACGACCGACGACCGCACGACCGGTAGTCTCGTCGACAGGTAGCGAGGTACCCTCCAAACGTGAGAGGTCGGACGACTCCACGAAGACCAGCCTGGCCACTCAGGCGCCAACCACACTCCTCGAACTGGGCGAGACTCCCTACGGCGCCACCCTGGGCGTCGACGAGCACGCCAGCTACTTGCTCACCCCGGCGGCGGCGTACGCGCTGCTCCCAGACCAAGCCGCCCACCGCTGGGCGCTCGATCTCGGTGTATCACCCGCGCTCACGCGCGATCGATTCGTCTATTGGTCGGGTGGCTCTCTCCTGCAGGTCTACAAGGCAGGGAGCGATCCCGACGTGCTCGCCACGGTTCCACACCGCCCGCAGCGAATCGTCGGGTCTCGAGAACACTTCGCGTGGTTGGACCAAGCGGAAGATGGTCACTTCACCATCAACGCACTCGACGGATCAGACCCGCGCGTTCTGTACTCCCCAACCGGTTATATTCCGACGCTGGCGATGGATGATAGCCAGATCTACTTCGTCGAGCAGACACAGGAGAAGGGCTGGCGATTGGGCGCCTTGCCGCGCGCCGGGGGCTCAGCGCACTTCGGGGCCTGGGCGGGGGGGCGCACGCCATCAATGCTCGCCGTCGCCGAAGATCTCTTCTACTATGACGGACCGAGCTCGACGGTACGTCGCGTGTCCCCTGATCTCGAGCGAAAAGACGTGATCGCTCGCGAAGTAATCTGCTCGCCGATTGCCGTCGCCGAGCACCTGTACTGCGCTCAACCCGCCGGGATTCTCGAGATCGGATTCGACGGCGCCGTTCGGAGGGCGTTCCCACTTGCCCAACAGGGCACGGTCACCGCCATTTCCGCCACAAAAGCCCGGCTCACCTGGTTGATGGACGTTGGCCGAAACCAGCTCCGGGTCCAGACTATTCCGTTGACCCCCGACGAATAGTCCATCCGGTCTGAACTCACGCCCGCTGCCTCGTAGCGCCGAGGCGCCCTACCGCTGAATCTCCACCGTGACGATGGAGTGTCCGGGCAGCCTCACTCGGCCATCAGGGGAGAGAGAGCCCAGATCCTGAGAGCGCTCCGTGCCAACGAGAACGGTTCGGGTGACGGAAGACGCGGTCACGGTGTCGAGATCGACGTCGAGCTTCGCCACCTGTTCCGAGAGGCCCTGATTCGTGAGCACGACCGTGATCCTCTCTCCGTCCGGAGACACCCACGCCGACGGAAGCACGTCGGCCACATCGGACTCGGCCGCAACGGAAACCCAGCCAGAACCGATGTGAGTCGAGTAGTGTCGCATCACGTGGGTGACATCCCCGAAGGTGAAGTCCGAGTCGGTCAAATTGATGAGTGCGGCGGGGCTCGGCTCGAGGTACCTCGCCGATCCCACCCACACGTTCTGGACGTACATCGTCGCACCGTTGGAGAGTGCGGCCTGCATCAGGAGCGCCGTCTCGTAGGCATCACCGTGCGTTTCCGACTGAAATAGCGGTCGGTCGTTCTCTTCCCCCAGGTCGCGCAAGGTCTCGAAGCCCGCCCGATTCAACTCGTTCGAGTCCGGGTTGTAGGCGCCGTACAGGTGGTACGAGAGTGCATCCACCTTGGTGAGGTCGAGAGCGTCCACGAAACCGGGAGCCGTCACGAGACCCGTGGTTTCGGGTGCCGCAATCTTCGGGACCGTCGCGAGCCCGTCGAGCTGCCCCAGCACGGCGTTGAGGGCCTCCACATAGCCCGGGTATTCGACGACCACGTCCGCACCGTCGATCGCGACCGTCGCCGTACCTTCCGCGGGCAGGAACTTGCACGCCTCCAGCGTCAATCCCGTGGGAGGAACCCAGTTCGGACCGGTCTGAATCGAAATGTAGTCCGGCTCGATGCCCGCGACAGCGAGAGCATCGAGCGAGGTGCGCCAATAACCCGCAAACCCGGCGTAGTCGAAACTTCCGTCAGGGAGCTTGGTCAGCGTGCAGGTATCCGGGTTGCCTTCGCACCGCGCCGAACCGTTTTGCTTCAGCGCGTCGGGGGGGCTGGGCGAATTCAGAATGATGAGCGGCCTCTGCCCGAGGCGCTCCGTGAAGGCCTCGACGATTTCGCTCGTCGGCGCGAGATCCTCGTCGCCGTTCGGGGCGTTCCGAAGCCTCAAGATGCTCATCCCCGAGTCCGAGAACATCGCATCGAACAGCTCCGACTTTCGCGGGTGCCGCGAAATCTCCCTGGATGCGTAAGCAACGCCCGCACCGAACCCGAGAAGGGTTTGGTGGCGCTCCTCCTCTTCGATGGTCACCAAGGCGGTGGCCTCGGGCGACGGAGAGCAAACTCCAGCGACGCAGCTCGTGCCCTCGCTGCACTCCTGCTCCGGACAACGCGCCATGCACATTCCGAAAACACTCGGAGTGGAGCCGCCACAAAGCGCAATGGCCCCGGCATCGATCGCCGAAACGCAGGTTGCCCCGCGTAGATCGGTGCAACCGGTGTCGTCACCGCAAGTCTGCGTGCAGGCACCGCACACGCAGCTGAGGTCGCCGCAGTCTGCGTTGGACTGACAGGAGACCAGCCAATTCGTCTGGGTTCCGCTTTGGGGAGGCCCGCCGGGAGTGCACGCAAGCGCGTGCGCGGCGACCAATGCGACTGGCATGCGGAGCCAGCGCTTCACGCTGTCGCGCGCCGCGCGGCTCTCTGCCCGACTCCGGTTTCGGTACGTGGTCATTCGGCGAGCCCTCACTCGTCGTCTTCTTCCTTCTTGAGGTACTGACCGCAGTAGAAGGTCACCTGATAGGGGGCTTCCGCCCCATTGCTTCCGTTGTGCTCCTCGACCTCGTCCCACAGCTCGATGACGCGCTTCCGCGTCTCGGCGAGGAGGTCGAGTACCTCCTGCTCTTTCGGGTGACCGGGCCAAATGTCGTACGACAGTGTCGTCCCGCCTACCGTGTCATTCGCGGACGACACGTGACGACCATTCAAGGCCTTGGAGGCGAGCGCGCTGAGGACCGCGCGGTGGTGATCGACGACCGCTACCTCCCAACCCGCAGCTTCCCCTACGGGAATCAGACACTGATGCGTCGAGTAGTAGACCCCGTCCGGACGGATATCTCCACGAATCCGCGCACTAGCCAGCAGTCCTTCGAGCGCGTCGTCGATCGCTGTCGTTGAAAGCGGAATCTGCTCCTCCAGCTGATCCCGAACCACCGGCCCCGACCGGGCGACTTGGAGCCATACGAGCGCTTCGTTTCCTCGCTGTGAACTCGTCGACGACGACAAGCCAAACTCTTCGAGCTCCTCCTCGGTCGCCATGCGATAGCTCGCGTTTCGTCCGCGACCGACGCGGCGAACGAGGCCACTCTCGACCAAATCGTTGAGAATGCTGCGGACGGTCGCGTCGTCGTCACTCTTGAAGTGATCGAGCACGTCGGCGCGCGTCGCCGACTCACGCTCCTCGAGGAACGCATGAACGGCTCCCCACAGAGTGATCCCCCGCGACGTCATCGACTCCCGGAGCCGCTGCACCTTCTGCCGGTACGAACGCAGCGCCATGCCGAACATGTCGGCCACGACCTTCTTTCCCAGACGCTGGTTCTCGAGCTCCCGCACTAGGTCCAGAAACACGTTGTCAGCGATGTGGGACAGGGGCGACCGAGTGCCGTCCACCGTCGAGAGCTGGGCAATCAGCACCATCGTCTGGCGCACCAGGGCGTCAATCAGGAGCTGCGAGTTCATGAGAAAGGATGATCTTGAAAGTACAGACGATTTCCTCATGGCGCGCAATGCGCGTGTCATGAGTTTGCCTTCGGGCTCTCGTGTTCAGTCCCTTGGTTTTTGGGGAATGGTTTCGGGGAACGGGGACTATCGGGGCGGAGGTGACTGTCGACGAGCCAGGCCCGGTGTGGGCACATCTGAGCTTCGCCCGGTTGTCTTCCGGTGTCTTTCCGCGCCGCTTTTGCGCCCTGGGCACGCGTTCCTGCTTTCTCGCCTTGTCC
The DNA here is from genome assembly GCA_050289625.1 of Polyangiaceae bacterium. Taxonomy (GTDB): domain Bacteria; phylum Myxococcota_A; class Polyangia; order Polyangiales; family Polyangiaceae; genus NIC37A-2. The sequence goes on from JBNKGC010000056.1 coordinate 21,551, forward strand.
CACGCAGACCATTTCTTGGATAGAGGTGCGCCCCCTCCCCCCAGAGCGGAATGTTTCCACCAAGGGGGGGAGAGTTTGATCCCCCCCCCACCCTCTCTACCGTCGGACAGCGTCCTTGAACTACCCGTGAGCTCTGTTGGCGGCTCGGCTCGATGGATCACATCGGATCCGTGTCTCCTACCAAGGTGAACGCCGGATGGCTCGGGACCGTGACCCTGATTGAGCGCTCTTTCGGCGCGGGTCCGCGTCACGCACTCCTGATCGGACTCACTGCGCTCCTGAGCCGCCACAGGAGCACGAAGAGCGAAGGAACCACGAAGAGGGAAAGGGCCGTCGCGAGCGTGAGCCCTCCGAGCACGATCGTGCCCACGCCTCGGTAGAGCTCGGAGCCGTCTCCGGTGCTGAGCACCATCGGCAAGAGGCCCGCCAGCGAGGTGAGGGTCGTCATCAGGATGGGACGCACCCGCGCACGCACGGCTTCAGCCGCCGCATCCGTGAGCGACGATCCTTCGCGCAGACGTGCGATAGCGCCGTCGACGATCAGAATCGCGTTGTTCACCACGACGCCGATCAAAATCAGAAAGCCGAGGGCCGTCATCAAATCGAGGGGCTGCTCGACGCCGAGAGCGTTGACGAGCCACAAGGCGACGACCCCCCCCGCCGCCGCCAGAGGAATCGTGACCAGCACCACGATCGGGGCCAGGAAGTTCTCGAATAGACCCGCCAGGAGGAGGTAGGAGATGACCAGAGCAACCAGGAGGATCTCTCCAAACTGCCGCTGGGCGATCGAGAGCTGCCCGGCAGACCCTCCGAGCTGAAGGCTCACCCCGGAGGGCACGAGACCGGACTCCTCGGCCCGGACGATGGTGGCTCGGACTTTTTCCATGGCGGACTCGAGGGGGAGCACGTCCGGTGGAGTGAGCTGGAGCGTCACCGCACGCGAGCGTTCGATGCGCTGGATCGCGGTCGGTCCGAGCCGTGTCCTCACGTCAGCCAGCGCCCCGAACGGCACCACCTCACCGCCCGGCGTCGCAACCGGGGATCCTGCGATGCGACTAGGATCGAGAAGGAAATTTTCGTCGTTGCTGCGCAGAACGAAGTCGACTTTCCGCTGCCCCTCGACACCATACTCCCCGAGGATCGCACCATCGATGTAGGCGTCGGCGATGAGCGCGACATCACCGGGCGTGTACCCGAGCCGTTCGGCTTCGGAGCGACGTGGTACCAAATGAAACTCCGGAGCGCCTTCGTCGAGCACCGGAATCGGTCGAATGCTCGCCCCGGGGATGGCTTGCGACAGCTGCCCGAACAACACCCGCCCCAGCCCTACCATTTGGCCGAGGTCATTTCCTCGGATCTCGAGATCGATAGCCCGTCCCTCACCGATGCCCCGGGCAAAGAGGGCCGCCTGCTGAGCAAACCCAATCGACCCGGGGATACGACTATGAAGCGCCTGCATGTAGTCCCGAAGTTTGCGAACCTGAGTCGGGTCTTCCGCGACGGCACCGATGAAAAGGATGCTCGGATCTCCGGCGAAAAAGCTTCGCTCGACCGCTGGTACCCCCTCCACGACTCGCCCCGTGTGGCTCATCATTACCTGTTGGTTCTGGAAGCCAGTCGCCCGGAGCTCCTCGATGGAGTACCCGGGAGGCGGCAAAACCAATCCGAAAATCAAGTTGCGATTCCCGGTCGGCAGGTACTCCATCTTGGGAAGCAGCGCGATCGCGATGAGGATGGCCCCGATCACGGAAGCGGCGACGATGGCGGTCGCCCGCACGGGATGACCAGCGACTCCGACGACGAAACTCCGAACCCGATCGCTCACCGACCCTGCCCACTGGATCAGCCGGCGGTAGCGGGCGGCGAAGCGCTCGCCCAGCCCCGGTCGCTTTCTGGGTGTCGAGGGAGCAATGCCTTCGCTCTCGGGTGACGAAGAATCCCCCGGCTCCCCGACCTCGGATTTGAGGTAGCGGGCGGCCAGCGACGGAATCACGAGCAGCGACACCCCGAGTGAGAGCGTCACCGCCGTCGCAATGGCGTAGGCCACGTCGCGCAGGAGCTCCCCGACCTCCCCCTCCCAAGAGATGATGGGTAGGAACACCACGACGGTGGTCGCGGTCGAAGCCAAGATCGCCCCCCAGACTTCCCGGATCCCGCGGAGCGCCGCCTCGCGAGCGTCGCTGACCCGTCTTCGCCACGTGTCGATGTTCTCGAGGGCCACGATTGAGTTGTCGACGACCATTCCCACCGCGAACGTGACTCCCGCCAGGCTCACCACGTTCACCGTCCGGCCGAGCACGGCCATGGCCAACGCGGTTCCCACGGCGCACACGGGAATGGCCAGCGCCACGATCGCCGCTGCCACCAGGCTCCGCAGGAAGGCGAAGAGCACGATGGTAGCGAGCACAGCTCCGATCAGCAGATTGACGCGCACCTTGTCCAGTGCGCCATTGATGTAACCCGTCTGATCGCTCACGATCTCGAGCTTCAGTCCTTCGGGGGCAAAGCTGCTTTCCTGAAGCTCGGCGACCGCCTGGCGGAGCTCTTCGGTCACCTCGAGCACGTTCGAACCGGCTTCCCGCTGCGGAAGCATCGCGATGGCGTCGCGGTCGTCGGAAATGGCGAGATTCTCGGCCTTGCGGAGACCTCGGCTAACATGTGCGACGTCGCGCAGATGCACGGGCGCTCCGTCGCTGCCTACCTTCAGAACGAGATCACCGAACTCGGGCGCCTCGGCCGCAGTCACCTGGGTGCGAACGATGATCCGACGCTTTCCAACCCGAACGTCGCCCGCCGACGCGTTGCGCAGCTGGGTGCGAAGTCGCGCCGCGACTTCCGGCACGGTGAGCTTCTGCGCCGCCAGAGCCCGCGTGTCGAAGGTGACGTGCACCTCGGTTTCCCTGCCCCCGAACGCCACCACGCTCGCGATGCCATCGATGCGTTCGATTTGGGGCACGATCTCTTCTTCGATCCACGTGCGGTACTGCCCCACCTCGTGCCCTGGGTCTTGGTGGCGAACGATCAAGACCGCGAGGGGCGGACCACCGGTGTTCGCGGTGCTGACCACGGGCTCGTCGACGGACTCCGGATAGGAGGGAACCTGAGACAGTTGGTTGTTCACACGGAGGAGCGCATCGTCGATGTCCGTGCCCACTTGGAACTCGAGGGTGATCTCCCCCTGGTTCGACAGGGCATTCGATTCCATTCGGTCGAGCCCGGTCACACGCTTGAGCACCTCTTCCTGCTCCTCGAGGATCTCCGTCTCCACCTCGAGAGGCGAGGCGCCGGGCCAACGCGTCGTCACCGTGATCGTGGGAAGCGATATGTCCGGGGTAAGCTGAATGGGCAACGTCATCAGGGCCAGCACCCCAAAGAACACGGCCATCATCACCGACGACACGACGGTCACCGGACGGCGAATGGCCGTAGCCAAGAGGCCCGGCTCGCGTTCGGGATCGAGGGACGGCCGTTCGCTCATCGCCCCTCGGAGCTCCCCGAATCGGGCGGCGGCTCTCTGGTCTCCGGCGGGGGCGGGGTCTCACCTTCCTTGCCCCTCGGCCCCTCGGGGGGTGCCGGGGGTGCATTCGGAGGCGCGCCTGCTCCCGGTGGCGCCAACGCTCCTCCTTCCTTCACAGGCTGTCCGGGCATGAGCCGCTCGTTGCCCCGAACGACGACCCGATCCCCCAAGGCGATCTTCCCGCTGACCAGCGCTCGATCGGCACTCACCTCGAGGACTTCGACCGGAATGCGTTCAGCCTTGCCCGCTCGAACCCGAAAGAGGGCGTCGTCCGCAACCCCGTAGGTGACGGCGTCGAGAGGCACGACGAGGCCTCCGTCGGCCTCGACTTCGATCCGCACGTCGACGGCCATTCCGGGCAGGAGCCACGGCGGGCGCTCATTCGGTAGAAAGCGAATCAACGCCGTCCGTGTCTCACGGTCGACCGCATTCACCGCCGTCCCGAGACGAGCCGTGACCCCCTCGTCGCCGCGCCGAAGTCTGACCTCGCGCGCACGGGTCACCGCCGCGAGCCTTCCTGCTGGAACCGGCGTGAGCACCTCCACCCCATCGACGTCCACCAGCTCCACGGCCGTCATGCCTACGCTCATCCAGTCACCCGGATCGACCAGGCGACGCGAGACGACTCCTCCGAAAGGAGCGACGATGCGATGACGCCGGAGGCGCTCTTGTTCCACGTCCGCGCGCGCACCCGTCGCCGTTTCCTCCGCGCGTGACGTGAGGTAGGCGGACCGCTTCTGCTCGGCTTCCAGCTCCGTCGCTACTCGTTCTTTGGCGAGCAGCGCGAAGCGCTTCTTCTCTCGCTTCGCCTGGACCGTCTCTTCTTTCGCGCGCTTCTGCTCGGCCCGGGCCGCGACGACGGAAGCCTCTGCCAGTCGGTCGTCGAGCTCCACCAACAGATCTCCCGCCTCGACCCGGTCGCCCTCGACCACGTGCACCCGACGCACCCGCCCTGGCTCCTCCGCAGCCAGCGAGGCCTCGGAGGTCGCCCAGACCTCACCGAGGTAACGTTGCGTGACGACGAGGGGGCCAGCGCCCACCGGAGCCGTCACGACCTCTGCAGGGGGCCGCGGGGCAGTCGTGAGATCGCCCGGCTCTCCACGACACCCGAACGCGAGTGCAGCCGCGCCCAGTATCGCGTGAGCCAACGCCCTACGGCGGCTTCCCCGTCCACACACACCGGAATCCTCCCCCGATCAGCGGCCGCCGACGGCAGACGTTCAGACGCCGCCCCGGATCAAAAAAAATCCTCCCCCCTGTCGATCCCCGGGCCATTCGTTCGTCGCTCTGGCAAAACGGCGTTCGAAACCGAATGCGGACGCCAGGATCGAGCTCCCGGAGGAGCGAGAAGGGTCAGAACAATGAAGGTCATGGTCATCATCAAGGCAACCCAGGACAGCGAAGCGGGCAAGATGCCGGAAGAGGAGCTGCTCCGCGCAATGGGCGAGTACAACGAAGAGCTGGTGAAGTCCGGCATCATGTTGGCCGGCGACGGATTGCATCCGTCATCGCGCGGCAAGCGAGTCCGCTTTTCGGGAAAGTCGCGCACGGTCGTCGATGGGCCGTTTGCCGAGACGAAAGAGCTCATCGCGGGCTTTTGGATCTGGCAGGTCAAATCGATGGATGAGGCGATCGAATGGGTGCGCCGGATGCCGAACCCGATGTACGAGGACTCCGAAGTCGAAATTCGACCGGTGTTTGAGCCCGAAGACTTCGGCGCTGCGCTGACTCCAGAGCTCCGAGAAAAAGAAGAGCAGCTTCGCGCCGAAATCGAGCGTCAGAAGTCCTGAGCAGGCGGGTCCAACCGGATGGCCGCCGACCCTTCGAACGTCCATCGCTCGATCGAAGCCGTGTGGAAGATCGAATCCGCACGGCTGATCGGCGGCCTGGTACGTCTAGTCCGTGATCTCGACCAGGCCGAGGATCTCGCCCACGAAGCGATGCTCGCTGCCCTCGAGCGCTGGCCGGAGACCGGGATTCCGGAGAGTCCCGGCGCCTGGCTCATGACCGCAGCGAAGAACCGCGCCATCGACGCGATGCGCCGAACCCAGCTCCAAAAGCGCAAACACAGCGAGATCGCCGAACAGTTTCCTCAGGAGACGAAGCACCCCGTCGAGGAGGCCCCGGGCGACGTCGTGGGTGACGACACCCTTCGCCTGATTTTCATCGCATGCCACCCCATCCTGTCTCGAGAGGCGCGGGTTGCCCTGACGCTGCGTTTGGTCGGCGGCCTCACCACCGAGGAGATTGCACGCGCTTTCCTGCTGCGCGAGCCCACGGTGGCGCAGCGTATCGTGCGAGCCAAACGCACCCTGCAAGCCGCACGCGTGCCCTTCGAGGTTCCGTCACCCAGCGAGATCGAGGAGCGCGTCGATGCCGTGCTCGAGGTCATCTACTTGATCTTCAACGAGGGCTATTCGGCCAGCCGAGGAGACGATTGGGGCCGCCTCGAGCTTTGTCAGGACGCCATGCGCCTCGGACGAGTGCTGTCCGGCCTCGTCCCCGAGTCGGCTGAGGTACACGGCCTCGTCGCCTTGATGGAGCTCCACGGGTCTCGCTTTCGAACGCGAGTGGACTCCGCCGGAAGGCCCGTGCTGCTCCTCGACCAGGCTCGTTCACGCTGGGATCACTTGTTGATTCAGCGAGGCCTCGCAGCACTCGCGCGCGCCGAAAGCCTCAGTGCTCCTCTCGGTCCCTACACGTTGCAGGCCGCGATTGCCGCTTGTCACGCACGAGCCCGCACACCAGAAGAGACCGACTGGCTGCGCATCGTGGCGCTGTACGATGCGCTCGTAGAGGTCACGGGGTCACCCGTGGTCGAGCTCAATCGCGTGGTTGCGGTCAGCATGGCATTTGGACCAGAGGCGGGGCTCGAGCTCGTCGAGCAGCTCACCCGCGAGCCCGTCCTCGCCGACTACTACCTTCTCCCCGCTGTCCGAGGTGACATCCTGGAACGACTGGGGCGCAGTGACGACGCGCGAGCCGCCTTCGAACGAGCAGCCGAGCTCGCCCCGAACGACCGGGAGCGACGCCACCTGCACTCCCGCGCCCGCGCCTCCAACGCCAGCACAAAAAAAGCTGAGAAATTGTCGACCAAGCAGGGTGCTGAAAAGCACCCTGCCATGAACAACACCGGTGCCCGCGCACACAGGCGCGACCGGGGAGGTTCGTAAACCCCTCACTTTCGTGGGGTTTTCGAACCGGACACGTTCGTCAGAAAGGCGCGGATTGGCACCGCAGGCTGCTGAAAGACTTTTTCAGCAGCCTGCTAGGCCGACCGGCGAAACGTGCCGTTGTGTCGGGAGCCTGGCGCCAGGCCGCCACCGCCCCGATTTCAGGACGTTCATGCCGCGCCCGCAGTCGCTCGTCTTCGCCACCCTCGCCACCCTCAGCTTCGGTGTACTCGCCTACCTCGTGTGGGGCTTCGCCCAGTTCGAGCGAGAGCAGAGGGCGGTCATGTCTCGAGCGGGCGAGGAGGCGAACGATCGCGTCAATGCCGAGATCGACGCCAAACTTCAGAGCGTCTTCAGACACGCGAAGCACTTCACCGACGAGCTCGAGAAAGACCCACCCGAGTCCGATGAAGATCTGAAGCATCGGATCGAGGAAGCGGCAAAGAGAACACCCAGCATCACCGGAGTGACGGTAGCCTACCAACCCGATCGTGGACTTTTGCCGTCCCGACTGTATGCGCCGTTCTACGACCTCACTCGCGACAGCTTCGTCGACCTCGCGTACTCCTACGATTACACGAACCCGGAGCTCGAGACCGCGCGTTGGTACACCGAGGTCATTCGAGCGAAAAAACCTCGATGGTCGGAGCCCTACTTCGCCGAAGGGGCTCAAGCGATGGTCGTGGACTTGGGCATGCCACTCCACACCGCGGATGGCAAAGAGCTCATAGGAACGGTCACGTACACCTTACGCCTCGAGGACGTGGCCAAAATCGTCAATGCGCTCAGCCTGGGAGCGACCGGCTACGGGATCGTCGTGTCGCCCGGGGGGCGAATCATCTCCCATCCGAACACTGAGTTCATCCTGGAGAACGCACGAGAGCTGGCCGACGAGGCTGGCATCGGCGCCGCGGCGGGCGAGTTCCTCAGACAAGAACAAGGCGAACTCCACTATTTCAGCGAATTTGCCTTCGAGAACGTCGTCAATCGCTTCTCCACCGTGCCGACGTCCGGTTGGAAGGTCGCGACGGTCTTCGGCCAGACCGACCTGAAGCCGATCTCCCATCGCCCGCGCCGGGCAATCATTCAAATTGCCTTGACGACCGCGAGCTTCGTTCTCTTCCTCACGGCCTGGCTCGTCTTCCGTCGCGACTTCACCACCTCGGCATTGTGGAGGCTCTCCGCCGTCTATTCGCTCGGCGGAGCAGTCGTCATTCTCACCGTGTGGTTCTTGAACCTGACGACCGACTTTTCACGAATCGGGTCGAAGGACACCAAAATCATCAACCCGCTCGTTCTCGAACACCGCATCAAAGAACTCGACAGCACATTCTACAAGCTCACCGAGGAGCACTACGTCACGGTTCCGACCGGCATCTACATCGAGAACTGGGACTACGCCAATCCGTACGACATGAGCTTGATAGGAAGGATCTGGATGAAGCTTCCTCGCGAGTTGGAACCTCCCCCCGACGTCCAAGCATTCTATTTTCCCGACGCCACGGCGATGGACCCCCACGCCACCACCATCACGGAGCTCCTCTCGAAGGAAAAGCAAGGCGACCGCACCCTCTACATCTGGCGCTTCCGCCTCACCCTGAATCAGCCTTTCAGCTACGCGCAGTATCCGTTCGACCAACACGATATCGGACTCACGATCACCTATCCCGACGTCTCCAAAAACGTGCTTCTGGTACCCGATCTCAGGTCCTATGGCGTTCTCAACCCTTCGACGAAACCCGGATACAATCAGGAAATTCTCGTCCCCTCCTCGAAGATCATCTCCACGTTCTTCACGATCCAGAACGTAAACTTCCGCACCGACTTCGGCGCCGAAGGGTTTGTGACCTCCTTTCCGGTCCTCACCTTCAACATCGTCGCCAAGCGCCTGTTCCTCGGACCGTTCGTCGCCTACATCGTCCCCCTTCTGATCGTGGCCTCGATCCTGTTCATCCTCGTCTACATGTCGATTCGGGGCGAGGAGGAGCGGACGGGGGCGAGTCCCATGTCGGTGCTCCAGGCTTGCGCCGGGTTCTTGTTCGTTCTGCTCCTCCCCCACACGGCACTCCGA
>JBNKGC010000057.1:0-29921 GCA_050289625.1 Polyangiaceae bacterium
GGGGTATTTGTCAAAGGCCCCAAGAAAAAAACCTAGCCGGCCATAGCTGGGGTCACGCCGGCTTTCACGCGCCCTCGCCCCAAGGGGGCGCGTGAAAGCCGGAGACCACGCACCCGCCGGGAGCTAGGTAGTCACCCAGTGGACGGCTTGTTACAAGCGGCCCCCAACCGAAGTGGCCCTCTCATGAGTTCCGAACGTCAGGCGACCCCCTCCCCCTTCGAGAAAGTCTCTGCCCAGGTAGACTTTCCTGCCCAAGAGCGCGAGGTGCTCGAATTTTGGGAGGCGCTGAGCGCCTTCCACGAGTCGAACGCGCGGCGCGAGCGGACCGGTGCCGAGCGCTTCGTCTTCTACGACGGTCCCCCTTTCGCGACCGGCACCCCTCACTACGGGCATCTGCTTGCCGGCACGATCAAGGACATCGTTCCCCGCTACTGGAACATGCGGGGACATGCCGTCGAACGACGTTTTGGCTGGGACTGCCATGGCCTGCCCATCGAGGCGTTGGCGCAGGAAGCACTCGGCCTGGCTGGCACGGGACAGATCCTCGAGCGCGGCGCCGGCGTGTTCAACGAGCAGTGCCGCTCGATGGTGCAGACCTACGTTGCCGAGTGGAAAAAGACCGTGACCCGCATGGGGCGCTGGGTCGACTTCGACAACGACTACAAGACGATGGACCCGGGCTTCATGGAGTCCGTGTGGTGGGTCTTCAAGCAACTCTGGGATCAGGGCCGGGTCTACAAGTCGTACCGGATCATGCCCTACAGCTGGAAGTTGACGACTCCGCTCAGCAACTTCGAGGCAAACGCCAACTACAAGGAAGTCCAAGATCCCGCGATCACGGTGCGCTTCCGCGTCCTTGCTGGTGAGGCGGTCGAAGCGCTCCGAGCCACCTCCGAAACAGAGCTCGTCTATCTCCTGGCCTGGACGACGACGCCCTGGACGCTTCCGTCGAACCTGGCTCTCTGCGTCGGACCGGACATCGATTACGTGGCGGTGCGGGATGAGACCGGATCGGTCTACATCCTGGCTGAGGCGCGCCTCCCCGCCTACTACAAGGAGGGCGACGGACACGCCATCTTGGCGCGTTTCAAAGGTTCGGAAATCGAAGGTTGGACCTACGAGCCCCTGCTCCCCTTCTTCCAGGACCACGAAAACGCCTTTTCAGTGCTGTGCGACGGCTTCGTCACCACCGGCGACGGCACCGGCATCGTCCACATGGCCCCCGCCTACGGTGAGGACGACTTCCGAGTGTGCCGGAGCGTCGGCATCTCCCTGGTCGATCCCCTCGACGCCGAAGCGCGATTCACGGGCCAGGTGCCCGATTGGGCGGGCATGTTTTGCAAGGACGCCGACAAGGAGATCATCGCGCGTCTACGCCGCGAGTCGAAGCTGGTGCACCAGGCCACCATCACGCACAGCTACCCGTTCGACGAGCGAACGGACACCCCCCTCATCTACCGAGCCATCGAGGCCTGGTACGTGAAGGTCGCGGACATGCGCGACGACCTGGTCGCGCAGAACGCCGCGGTCAACTGGGTCCCTCCCGCCGTCGGACAGAACCGGTTCGGTAACTGGCTCAAGGAGGCAAACGACTGGAACATCAGCCGCAATCGCTTCTGGGGGTCGTGCATCCCCGTGTGGGTCAACGAGGCCGATCCGGACGACACGATCTGCGTCGGATCCATCGCGGAACTCGAAGCTCTCAGCGGCACCCGCATCGATGACTTGCACAAGCACATCGTCGATGAAGTCGTCATCGAAAAGGATGGCAAGACCTACCGACGCACGCCCGAAGTGCTCGATTGCTGGTTCGAGTCGGGCGCCATGCCCTATGCGCAGCAGCACTACCCCTTCAAGCCGGGCGACGCGGATCCGGCGCCCGGCGAGGACGCCCGATTCCGGGCATTTTTCCCTGCGCACTTCATCGCCGAGGGGCTCGACCAAACCCGCGGCTGGTTCTACACGCTGCTCGTTCTGGGTACCGCGCTGTTCGGGAAATCGCCCTTCAAGAACGTCGTCGTGAACGGGCTCATCTTGGCCGAAGACGGTCAGAAGATGAGCAAGCGCAAGAAGAACTATCCGGACCCGAACGAGGTTCTCGAACGGTACGGCGCCGACGCTCTGCGCGCTTACATGATCGATTCGCCGGTGGTCCGGGGCGAGCCACTGAAATTCAGTGAGCGCGGCCTCAAGGAAATCGTGCGCACGGTGGTCTTGCCCTACTGGAACGCGCTTTCGTTCTTCACGACCTACGCCTCGATCGACGGCTACGACCCCCGCACCTGGGTTGCGCCCCCGCTCGCCGAGCGGCCGGACATCGACCGCTGGATTCTGAGTGTGCTCCAAAGCCTGGTTGGCGACGTGAATCGAGAGATGGAGGGCTACCGCCTCTACAACGTCGTGCCGCGCCTCGTGCGCTTCGTCGACGACCTGACGAACTGGTACATCCGCCGGTCGAGGCCCCGGTTCTGGAAGTCGAGCGACGACCGGGACAAGGCCGCGGCGTTCGCCACTCTGGAAGAGGTTCTCGGGACGTTCTCGAAGGTGCTCGCCCCGTTCATGCCCTTCGTGACCGAAATCGCCTATCAGAAGCTCGTCCGTCCGGTGGCATCCGACGCACCCGCAAGCGTGCACTTCACCGACTACCCCGAGGTGGTGCCCGCAGTCATCGACGAGAGCCTCGAAGCGCGCATGAGCGTGACGCGCGCCGTCGTCTGGCTGGGTCGGAAGCTGCGTGAAGACCATCGGATCAAGGTCCGTCAACCTCTCGCTCGCATGACGGTCGTCCATCGCGACCCGAACGTGCGAGCGCAAGTTCTCGCGTCGGCAGCGCTGATCGAAGAAGAGCTCAACGTCAAAGCGCTGAGCGTGGAGGCGGACGAGTCGGCGTTCACGACCGTGCAGGTCAAGCCCAATTTCAAGACTCTCGGCAAGCGTTGCGGCAAGAAGCTCGGAGCGATCAAGACGGAGCTGTCCGGCTGGGGCTTCGAGGAGGTCGCACGGCTCGAAGCGGGTGAGTCGATCGAGGCTGCGGAAGAGCCTCTGTCCCTCGATGACGTGATCCTGCAACGGGCGGCCAAGCCCGATGCCGCCGTCGCAACCGATGGCAGCGTGACCGTCGTGCTCGACACGACCTTGACCGACGAACTCCGCCAAGAAGGCGTGGCTCGCGAGTTCATCAGCCAAATGCAAAACGCCCGCAAGAGCGCGGGACTCGAGGTCTCCGACCGCATCCGCGTCCGGTGGTCCTGTTTGGACGCTTTCGTGTCCGAGGCGCTGCGGCAGCACACGCAGACCATCGCGCGGGAGATCCTCGCCCAAGAGCTCGCTGAAGGGGAAACCGCCGAACGCGTGGACGTCAACGGCGTCGCAGTGGGCTTCCAGCTCGATCTGGCGCGCCAAAACCGAGCCTGATCGGCGCGCAGAAGCCCGCTCAACGCTCAGCGCGCGATACGCTCAGCGCGCGATGCCGAGGGCATGGCAAAGCGCCACCGCCTGCGACGCGTCGTGCGCGGCGCCCAGCACCGCGACTCCTGCTGCCCCGGCAGCCACACACGATGCCGCGGTCGCGGCATCGATCCCCCCCAAGGCATAGACGTCAATCGGTCGGAGCGCTGCCGCGATCCGCTCGAGCTCTCGGAGCCCCAGGGCGGGACGTCCCTTGCGGGCAGCGAGCAACGGCGAGAGTACGACCGCGTCGAGCCCCGCTTCGACGTCCGAAGCCGAAAGCGTGGCCCCCGCATGGGGGTGAATTGCGCGCGTGACCAGGGCGTCCGGGCCCAAGAGCCTCCGAGCTTCCACAGCTGCCACACCCCCCTCGGGAAGATGAATCCCGTCGGCCCCGACCATGCGCGCCACGTCGAGGCGATCATTGATGAGCAGCAGCTGACCGCTTCGTCGCGTCAGCTCCCGGAGCTCCTGGGCCATGCGCAGCCTGTCGCGTCCACTGGCGGCCTTGTGGCGCAACTGGACGGCCACGGTGCCTGGTCGGGCAGCTTCGATCAGGGCTGCGAACGGCTCCGCAAAGCTCCGGCTTTCGTCGGTGATGGCGATGAGGAGCGGCCTCGGCCTCGGGTCCCCCGGGGTCATGCCCGTTCGCGCTGCATGCGCCACCACACGAGCCCCGCCACGACCGCCCCGATGGCATCGGCGATGAAGTCCCCCCATTCGGCCGTACGGTGCGGCAGTGCCGCCTGCCAAATCTCGAGGAGCCCGCCGAAGGCAATCGCAGTCAAGGTCGAAGTCAGGGCGAGCCGCTTCGCCGACCAGGCCGGCCACAAGAATTTCTGGGCGCGCACCTGCGTGACCTGCATCCCGGCAAACGCCACGGCGTGCCCGACCTTGTCCTTCAGATCGAAGTCGAGCCCCGCCAGCGGATCCTGCGTCGAGGAGCCCATGTAAAAGATGGCGACAACGTACAGAACCGCAGGCGCGACGTGAAGGAACACACCCGGTCGATAGCTGGGCGTGCTGTCGGACTCCGGCGCTCGACTCACTCGATCAGCCCGACTTCGGGGCTCGATGCGTTGGCATAGAGCTGCTTCGGCATGCGCCCTGCGAGAAATGCCGCTCGCCCAGCGATGGTCGCGTCGCGCATGGCCTGAGCCATGAGAATCGGCTTTTTGGCGTGCGCGATTGCCGTGTTCATCAGGAGGCCGTCGCAGCCGAGCTCCATGGCGACCGCAGCATCACTCGCCGTTCCCACACCGGCATCGACGATCACCGGGACGGTGGCCTGCTCGAGAATGATGCGCAGGTTGTAGGGATTGCGAATGCCAAGCCCCGAGCCGATGGGGGCGGCGAGCGGCATCACCGCAGCACAGCCGATCTCCTCGAGCTTTCTGCACACGATCGGATCGTCGATGCAGTAGGGCAGAACCGTGAAGCCCTCCTTGACCAAGATCTTGGCCGCTTCGAGCGTCTGCTCGTTGTCGGGATACAGGGTTTTCGGATCGCCGATGACCTCGAGTTTTACCACGTCTGCGATGCCGAGCTCTCGCGCGAGCCGCAGGGTGCGCACGGCTTCCTCCGCCGTGTAGCAGCCCGCGGTGTTGGGCAGCAGCGTCCAGCGTCCACTCGAGATGAGAGACATCAGCGACCCCGAGCTCCGGTCCTTCAGATCGACCCGCCGCAGAGCTACGGTGATCATCTCCGCCCCCGAGGCGACGAGAGCGGCTTCGGTTTCTTCGACGCTCGCGTACTTGCCCGTACCGACGATCAGTCGCGACTGGAAGGTAAATGACCCGATGCGGAGCGGATCGTTTTGTCGCTCTCCCGAGTCAGAACGTTCGGAAGTCGAGCTCGACACAGACGAAGACGTTTCGGCCATGGCTGGGCGATTAGCGGCCGAGGCCGAAGAGAGCAAGCCCACCCGAGCCCCCTGATGAGAAGGCCGTTTTGCACGCCTTCCCGCTCCGCGACGCGAAAAAGGGTCCAGGTCAGCGGGCGCTGAAGCCAGCCTTGCGTCCCGAGTCCTTCTGACCTTCGACGGACCCGGCGAAGAGGTCCGCCAGGGCGAGCACGAAGGTTTCTCCCCGCACGTTCTTGGCGAACACCAGATCACCCTCCGGCTTGATGGACGTCAGGCGCGCGACGGTCAGGCTGGCGCCATCCCGCGAGACGTAAAGGGTGATCGTGCGCTCCTCCTCGGTGGCGGCCCACCCCGCGTCGTCGGTCTTCGCTTCAGCGGCCGAAAGGAGTGCAGACAGATGCTCGCTCGTCATGGCGCGAAGGGTTGTCGACGCCGCCCGGCGGCGTCAAGACCTTTGCGCCGTTAGCGACGAGCGGCTTGCCGTTTGTCGCGACCACCGTGTTCGGCGCGGGTGCGGCGGTGCCTGGATGGCGATATGGTGCAACGCGTGGAGAGGGAGCCTCACATCGTCGTCCAGGATGTCTGCAAGCGGTTCGGCGGCTTCACTGCGCTCGACTCGGTCAACATGACCATCGGGCGGGGCAACATCGAGGTGATCATCGGCGGCTCGGGCGCCGGCAAGACGACACTCCTCAAGCTGCTCATCGGGCTCGACAAGCCCACCTCGGGCTCGATCTATCTCGACGGCGAGGACATCGTTCCCCTCGGCGAACGCAAGATGAACGACGTTCGCCAGAAACTCGGGATGGTGTTTCAGTATTCGGCCCTACTCGACTCGATGAACGTGCTCGACAACGTCGCGTTCCCACTCCGAGAGCACAAGAAGAGCCTCGGGAAAAAGGAGATCCGCCGCCGGGTCATCGACAAGTTGAGCGCGCTCGGGCTCGAGGGCATCGAGGAACGCTTTCCGAGCCAACTGTCGGGCGGCATGCGGAAGCGTGTTTCCCTCGCTCGTGCCCTGATGCTCGAGCCGGAAGCGATTTTCTACGACGAACCGACCAGCGGTCTCGATCCGCTGACGGCCCGGCTGGTCGACGAAATGATCCTCGAAACGAGGGACCGCTTCGGGGTGACCAGCGTGGTCATTTCCCACGACATGGCGGGCGCCCTGCGCATCGCGGACACGATCCACCTGATTGCCGAGGGCAAAATCGTCACCTCCGGTTCCCCGCGGGAATTGGTCGAAGGCAAGAACGACTTGGCCAAGAAGTTCTTCGATTCGAGCGGGATCGCTGCCGACAAGCTCGTGACCTCTGCGTGAGTGCCGCACTCCCGCGCATTTGGGGTCAGCACGGAAGGAGCGATGTAGTACAAGGACCCTCGTGGGACGGACGATCTTGGTCACGGGTGCAGCCGGCTTCATCGGCAGCCACACGACGATCGCGCTGCTTCGGCGCGGCGATCGCGTCGTGGGGTTCGACAACTTCAACGACTACTACGATCCGGCGCGCAAGCGTCAGAACATCGAGGCGATCCGCGCCGTGGGCGGCGACTTCGTGCTCATCGAGGGCGACATTCGAGACCTCCGGCTGGTCGAGCGCGTGTTTTCGCAGCACCCCTTCCACGCGGTCGCCCATCTCGCCGCCATGGCCGGAGTGCGTGTTTCGGTGGAAGACCCTTGGCTCTACTATGACGTCAACGTCACCGGCACGCTGAATCTCTTGGAGGCGGCGCGTCGGAGCTCGAACCCGAATTTCGTCTTTGCGTCGACCTCGTCGGCCTACGGCCGGACCGAGAAGGTCCCGTTCGTCGAAACGGACACCGCCGATCGCCCTCTCGCTCCCTACCCCGCGAGTAAACGCGGCGCAGAGCTCCTCGGGCACTCGTATCACCACATTCACGGACTCGATTTCACGGCCCTCCGCTTCTTCACCGTGTACGGGCCGCGTGGTCGCCCCGACATGATGGCGTACCTGGTCTTCGAGAGCATGCGCCGCGGCTCCCCAGTCCCCCTCTTCAACGGCGGGCACATGTACCGGGACTGGACCTTCGTGGAGGACATCGTCGCCGGTGTCGTGGCCGCAACCGACCGCAGGCTGGGCTACGAAGTGATCAACATCGGGCGCGGGGAACCCGTCCTGCTGCGTGATTTCGTGGACGGTCTCGAAGAGCTCACGGGCAAGCCCGCCAACTTCGTCAATGCGCCGATGATGGCCGCCGACGTCTCTTACACCTACGCGAACGTCGACAAGGCCCGGCGCCTCCTGGGATACGCCCCCCAGGTGAGCGTCCAGGAAGGCGTCAAGCGTTTCTACGACTGGTACGTCGAAGCAGTGGGACCATTCTGAGTCATTCCCGGACGAGCTCGCGGCGAGCGGAGCCCTCCTTCACACAGAAGACTCTTCGTGAAGCGTTTCGGGGCTCCCGCTCCCGAGGACGGGGGCTTCCTCAAAGTCCCCTCAGCGACTAACGTCCCAGCCTCTCATGGCGGACCTCAGAGGAAAAATCGCATCCAAAACCGCCCACGTGGTGGTCATGGGCATCGGCTACGTCGGTCTCCCCTTGGTGGCGGAGTTCGCGCGCGCGGGCTTTCGCGTCACCGGGCTCGATCGGGACCCACGCAAGGTTGACTCACTCGCCCAGGGGATTTCGTACATCGACGACGTACCGAGCGAGGACCTTGCACCTCACATCGAGAGCGGCAAGCTCACCGCCTCGACGAACTTCGGGGTGTTGGCGGAAGCGGACGCGATCATCGTCTGCGTCCCCACGCCCCTCAACAAGACCAAAGACCCCGACATGCAGTTCATCCTGGCTGCCACGCGGGAGATCGCGAACTACCAGCACTCGGGAATGCTGGTCGTGCTCGAGTCGACCACGTACCCGGGAACGACGAGCGAAGTTCTCGTCCCCGAGCTCACCAAGAAGGGTTTCGATCTGGGGAGCGACGTCTTCATCGCCTTTTCACCCGAACGCGTCGACCCTGGCAATCACGTCTACAAGACGAAGAACACGCCGAAGGTGATCGGCGGAGCCACCCCGGCCTGCCTCGAGCTCGCCCAAGCACTCTACGGTCACATCATCGACACCCTCGTGCCCGTCTCGTCGACGGAAACGGCCGAAATGGTCAAGCTGCTCGAAAACACCTTTCGAGCAGTGAACATTGGCCTGGTCAACGAGGTGGCGATGATGAGCCGCCGCCTGGGTATCGACGCCTTCGAGGTGATTCGCGCCGCCGCAACCAAGCCGTTCGGATTCATGCCGTTCTTTCCGGGCCCCGGTCTCGGGGGACACTGCATCCCCATCGATCCTCTCTACCTGTCCTGGAAGCTCCGGTCCCTGAAGTATGAAGCGCGGTTCATCGACCTGGCCGACTCAATCAACAGCGCCATGCCGGGGCACGTCGTGGAACGTGTCGCGAGCGCGTTGAACGACGCCAAGAAGGCGGTCAACGGCTCCAAGGTTCTGATCTACGGGATGGCCTACAAGAAGAACGTCTCCGACGTTCGCGAGTCCCCCGCCCTCACCATCGCCCACGAGCTCAGTCTGTTGGGAGCCGAGCTCTCGTACATGGACCCGCACGTGCCGAGCGTGAACGAGGAGGGCGTCGAGCTCGGCGCCACCAATCCCGACGAGAGTTTCGCTCCCTACGATGCGGTGGTCCTGGTCACCGATCACGATGCGCTGGATCGGGCCCGTCTGCTCCGCGAGGCGCAAATCGTGGTCGACACCCGAGATGCCCTGCGCGGCGTCGAGGGCGACCGCTCGAAGATCTACGGCCTCTGACGTGACACCCACGCCTGGAGTTCGACTCCGGGCGTGTACGACGCGCGACCAACCCCATTCCTGAAAGAAAAGAAAGGCGCCTCCCCCTTCGGGCGAGGCGCCTTCTTCGTGGCGAGCAGTTCGACGGATTCGATCAGCTCTTGGCCATCGCGGCGACCTCGGCCGCGAAGTCGTCGCCCTGAGGCTGCTCGATGCCCTCACCACGCTCGAAGCGGACGAACTGAAGAGCTTCGATGTCGCCTCCGACGGCCTTGCCGAGCTCCTCACGGAGCTGATCGATGGTCTTCTTGGTCTCGATCACGCTCGGTTGCTCGAGCAGGCAAACCTCTTTGGCCCACTTGCTGAGCTTCCCCTCGACCACCTGGGGACGCCGGGGTTCCGGCACTTTCCCTTCTTCCGCGAGCTGTCCCAGGAAGATCTCGGCCTGGGCCTTGCGGTCGGCCTCGGGGATGTCAGTGGCTGCGAGGTATGGCGGGGCCATGGCAGCGATCTGCATCGCCGTGTCCTCGAGGAAGCTCTGCACTTCGGGCTTCTGAGCGATCTCGACCGACGACGCCTTCACGCCGAAGAGTACGCCGATCTTGCCACCCATGTGCACATAGCTCGTGACCTTGCCACTTTCGCCGCCGGAAAGGCGCGACCAGCGGCGCACGGTGATGTTCTCACCCAGGCGTCCCACGAGAGCAGCGCGGTTGTCTTCGACGGTGCCCTCGCCGCCCGGATAGGCAACGGTGCCGAGGTCGGCGCCTTCGTCTGCCTGAGCAGCCGCTTCGACGACCTTGTCGACGAACGCGAGGAAGTCGGGATTGCGAGCGGCGAAGTCCGTCTGAATGTTCACTTCGACGACGACGGCACTCTGTCCGTCGGCTGCGACCCGAGCGGCGACAACACCCTCCGCGGCCACCTTTCCGGCGCGCTTCGCGCTCTTGGCGAGACCCTTCTTGAGGATGATCTCGACCGCCTTGTCCATGTCGCCCTCGGCCTCGATGAGAGCCGAACGACAGTCGTTGAGCCCCGCCTGCGTGCGGTCCCGGAGCTCCTTGACCTGCTTCATGTTGACCTGAGCCATATTCCCTCGTGTCTGCGCGGTGCGGCCCGCGCGTGCAATAGCATGGTGAGGCTCGCTCGAAGCGACCCTCACCCTGAGTTTTTCGAATGCGTCCTTGTCGGCGCGATTTGCGGGGCAGCGTTTCGAACGCCGCCCCCGCGAGTTCGTGGTTACCGGGCTCCGTTCCAGAGCCCGGCGAGACTTCCGCGAATCAGCTACGCGGGCGACCCGAGTAGATCACCTGGGCTTCGGGACCCTGCGCACGTCCCTCGCGATCGCGACCCTGTGACTGATCCTTGCGCCGCGCAACACCTTGCGCGCACGCGTCGGCGATACCCGAGGTCAGAAGGCGAATCGCGCGGATGGCGTCGTCGTTGCCCGGGATGGGGTAATCGACGAGGTCCGGGTCACAGTTGGTGTCGGTGATCGCCACGATCGGAATGCCCAACTTGCGGGCTTCCTTCACCGCGATGAACTCCTGCGCGGGGTCGATGATGAACATCACCTGTGGAATCGAGCCCATGCCCTTCATGCCACCAATGTGCTTCTCGAGGCGCGCGCGCTCCTTGTCGAGCTGCACGGTCTCCTTCTTCGGGACCTGATCGTAGGTGCCGTCTTCGCGCATGCGCTCGAGTGAACGCAAACGATCGAGCGCACCCTTCATGGTGCGGAAGTTCGTCAGGGTACCACCGAGCCACCTGTTGGTGACGTGGAACATCCCAGCGCGCGAAGCCTCGCCTCGCACGATCTCCTGTGCCTGTCGCTTCGTGCCCACGAAGAGCACGCTGCCACCACGGGCCACCTGATCGGAGATGAAGGTGAACGCCTTCTTGAACAGCTGCGCCGACTGATCGAGATCGATGATGTGGATGCCCTGGCGTGCCCCGTAGATGTACTGACGCATCTTCGGATTCCAGCGCTTCGTCTGGTGACCGAAGTGGACACCAGCCTCGAACAGCTCACGGACGCTGAGCGGATTTTCGGCGCTGCGCACCGGCAGCTTCAGCTCGCCCTCGACCTCGGCCTTGGCGCGCTCACCCGCGCGTACCGCCGTCTCGGCGACGGGGGTTGCAGTGCCCTGTTCAGGAACCTCGAAATCGGCCTTCTTGGGAGCCTCGACCTCGGCGGTCGGCTCCGTCACTTCTTCACTCATTTGCGCGCTCCTTTCGGTTTTGCCTCCGCCCCGCGACGAGCCAACTCTCGGAAGAGCACCGGACTCGAACGTTTGCGCTCGGGGCGTGTGTTTTGTTTGAAATCCCCGGTCGCTGGACCTGCCAACGGTCGGGGCGGCGAAAGTTACGGGAAGGATCGGCGTCCGTAAAGGCACCTGCTGCGAAATTCTTTCCCCAAATCTTCCCTCAAATGCTCGCCTGCGCCTCCGCCAAGACGGGGCCCACCGTCGGATAGCCTCGGGGCCCATCGAATTCGTTCGAAAGCCGGGCCGATCCGCCCTGTTCCCGGCCCGGAGGGGCTTGCTGACGCCCCACGGAGGTCGATCCCGCGGAGCCGCTTCTGGGTGACTCCCTCGGACACGCAGGAAATCGCTCGAGCCCGGCTTTCTCGGGGCACGCAGCCAAGGAAAGTCGCAGGCCGCTCTTAGCATGGCCCGTTCGTCGCCGGTCGGACCACGAGGGGCGCCCCGGCAAGTGCCAGAGGTCAGTGGTCGGTGCTGCGTTCGGCTTCGTCCACGGTGATGCGTGCGATTTCCGGCCTCTGCTCCTTCGGCAGGAGGACCAAGCCGGCAATCGTGCCCGCGATGCCGGCCACGACGGACCCCACGAGAACGAAGACCTTGGCGACGCTGAGGAAATCCGGGTCGTTGAAGGCCAACTGCGCGATGAAGAGGGCCATGGTGAAGCCGACCCCGCCCACGCACCCGACGACGATGAGTCCCCTCGTGTCGACGCCACGAGGAAGTGCCGCCAAGCCGAGCTTCGTGGTGAGCCAGCTCGCCGAAACGATGCCGATCGGCTTACCCAGTGCGAGCCCCACGGCCACACCCAGAGCGACAGTGGTCGCCCCCCCGGACAAGTCGATGCTCCCGAGGGTGACCCCCGCATTCGACAGGGCGAACAAGGGCATGATCAGGTAGGCGACCCAGGGGTTGAGGATCGATTCAAGGCGCACCACCGGCGGAATCGCCTCTTTTCGGGCGATATTCAGACGGTCGAGCGGGTGCACCAAATCGTGCGTATCGCCACCTCGCGTGACGTGCTTTTCGAACTCGCGGATCGCTTCGCCCGCCTCGGCGAGGAAGCCGTGCTGTCCAAACCAGGATTTGACCGGTGTGAGGAGCCCGAGGATGACCCCGGCAATCGTCGGGTGGACGCCCGCCTGGAGCATGCCCGCCCACAGGATCACGCCGGGTACCACGTAGAGCAATGGTCGGCGCAGCCCCATGGCCTGCATCAGTAGGACCAACGCAATCCCCGCCCCGGCGATGGCAAAACCCGCTAACTGAACCCCCGAGGAATAGAAGAGGGCGATCACCAAGATCGCACCGATGTCGTCGATGATCGCCAGCGCCAGGAGCAGCACCCGCAGAGCAGCCGGAACCCGCTTGCCGAGCAGCACCAGGATGCCGACCGCAAAGGCAATGTCCGTGGCCATCGGAACGCCCCACCCGTGATGCACGTCCGGCGTCCGGTTCAGGGCGAGGTAGATGCCGGCGGGCGCAATCATCCCGCCGACCGCTGCGGCGATGGGTAGCGTGGCGCGCTTCAGATCACTGAGCTCGCCATGGTGCATCTCGCGCCGGATCTCGAGCCCGACGACGAAGAAGAAGATCACCATCAAGCCGTCATTGATCCAAAAATGGAGGTCCTGCTTGAAGGTCACTCCACCGATCCCGAACACGAGCGGCGTGTGCCACAGGTGGTGGTAGCTCTCGGCCCAGGGTGAATTGGCCCAGATCATGGCGAGCGCAGCCATCGCCATCAGGAGGATGCCGCTCGCGGCCTGAACGCGCATGAAGGCGTCCAGGGGCTTCATGATCGCGAGGGCCGCCTGGCGCGCTGGCTCCCACGCCCCCGGAGGGGGCTCGGACAGGTGCTTGGGCACGGGATTGGGCGGGAGCTCGTTGGACGGATTGCTCATCGGTGCAAGTGGTGAAGTCTCGGGAAAAATCCGGGGCGCGACCGCTACGGGAAAGGACTCGCGGTCGGCTTGGGCGGTCTCTTAACACAGCCGACGGTTGCCGCCCTTCGTTTGGCACGACGAGCATGTCCGGCGGGTTTCATGCACCCGGGCGGGGCTGTGGGTTGCGGAAAGCTGCGATCGGAGCCGAGCCTCCCGCCCACCCAGACCACGGCGGGCACGAGCACAACCGTTTCACCTTGCGACACATTCCAGCGCCTGATAACCGCTGCCCCAGTCATGGCCATCACGCGAGACGACGTTCTTCACGTGGCGACGCTGGCGCGACTCGAGTTGGACGAGAGCTCCGTCGACAGCCTCGCCCGCGATCTCGACAAGATCGTCGGCTACGTTCAGAAGTTGAACGAGCTCGACACGTCCGACGTCCCGCCGACCAGTCAGGTAGCAGTCGAAGCGGCCCCTCAGCGCCCCGACGAGGTCAAGCCAGGGGTCCCGCGTGACCAAGCACTGGCCGAAGCCCCGCGCAGCACCGACGACGGCTTTCGGGTGCCAGCCTTCGTGGAAGAGACATGAGCGACTCACAATCTTCGACGCCACGATCGGTCGCCGCCCTCGCCGAAGCCGTCCAGAACGGTGCGAGCAGCGCCGAGCAGTCGGTCAGCGAAAGCCTCGCCGCGATTCGCGACAAGGCGAACCTGAACGCCATCGTCCACTCGGACGACGAAACCGCACTCGCTTTCGCCCGTGCACTCGACGAACGGATCCGCCAGGGCAAGCCCGGGGGACGGCTCGCTGGGGTGCCGATCGCGATCAAGGATGCCCTGGCCACGGTCGACTATCCGACGACTTGCGGTTCCAAGATTCTGACACGCCGGGGTGAGTTCGGACCGGGACACGGGTGGCGAGCGCCCTACGACGCCACGGTCGTGGCGCGCCTGCGTGCCGAAGGCGCCATCATCATCGGCAAGGCGAACATGGACGAGTTCGCCATGGGCTCCTCGAACGAGACGAGCGCGTATGGTCCAGTGAGAAATCCGGCCGACGAATCGCGCATCCCAGGGGGCTCGAGCGGCGGCAGCGCCGTTGCGGTCGCGGCCGATTTGGCTCCTGCAGCCCTCGGCAGCGACACCGGCGGCTCGATTCGCCAGCCAGCAGCGCTTTGCGGTGTGGTGGGCGTCAAGCCAAGTTACGGGCGAGTCTCCCGCTACGGGCTCGTCGCGTTCGCGTCGAGCCTCGACCAGGTCGGACCCATGACCCGGGACGTGAGAAGCGCAGCGCGGGTGTTGGAAGTGATTTCTGGGCGGGACGCTCACGACAGCACCGCAGCGGATACCCCGGTAGGCGCGTACGAAGCGGCTTGTGAGCGTGGGCTCGAAGGCCTCACCTTCGGACTCCCCGAGGAGTACTTCGAACAGGGACTCGATCCGGCCGTGCGAAAAGCGGTGGAAGACGTCGTCGAGCGCGTGAAGGCAGCGGGCAACGCCGTCAAGCCCGTACGCATGCCCCACACCCACTACGGTGTGGCAACCTACTACATCCTCGCTACGGCCGAAGCGTCGAGCAATCTCTCGCGGTTCGATGGCGTGCGCTACGGATTGCGCGTCGAGGAGCAAGGCGCCGACCTCAAGGAGATGTACGGAGCCACTCGGAATGCAGGCTTCGGCCCCGAGGTCAAACGCCGCATTCTGCTGGGCACCTATGTCCTGAGCGCCGGCTACTACGACGCCTACTACGGCAAGGCGCAGCGGGTGCGGACTCTGATCCGCAGGGACTTCGACGAAGCGTTCGCCGAAGTCGACGTCCTGATCACACCAACCAGCCCCACGCCGGCGTTTCGGCTGGGAGATCGGGTGGACGATCCTTTGG
The DNA here is from genome assembly GCA_050289625.1 of Polyangiaceae bacterium. Taxonomy (GTDB): domain Bacteria; phylum Myxococcota_A; class Polyangia; order Polyangiales; family Polyangiaceae; genus NIC37A-2. The sequence goes on from JBNKGC010000057.1 coordinate 15,108, forward strand.
CGATGTACATGGCCGACGTGTACACGCTCCCCGCAAGTCTAGCGGGGATCGCTGGGATCTCGGTGCCCTGCGGAACCGTACGGGCCCGTGACGACGCAGGCGGGGCTGCTCTTCCCGTCGGCGTGCAGCTGCTCTGTCCCGGCTTCGGCGAAGAGCGGATGTTCGCCGCCGCCGCGGGGATCGAGGCGCTGGTCGACCGAAACGCCGTCTTCCAAGCATGAGAATCGAACGAGCTGACGCCTCGCACGGCCCCGGTCTGATCGCGCTCTTCGAGCGCGCGGATTGTCCCTGTTACTGCCGGTACTGGGACTTTCCGGGCGACAAGAGAGACTGGCAAAACCGCTGCGCGAACAACCGGGAGACGAGCAAGGCCGAACTTCGGACAGCGCTCGCCACCGGTGACATTTCTGGCGTGGTCGCGCTGCTCGACGAGCCTCCCGGAACGGTAATCGGATGGAGTCGGATCGCGCCGGTCGCCCACCTCGGAAAATCGTACGAAGGGCAGCTCTACCGAGGGCTCCCCTGCTTTTCGGGAGACCGCTCGCGCGTCTTCGCCATGGCGTGTTTCCTCGTGGACCCCGACCACCGCCGAACAGGCGTGGCTCGCGCCCTGCTCTCTCACGCTATCGAAATGGCCCGGGCGGCTGGCGCCACTGCCGTCGAGGCGCTGCCGTGCGGGGTGGAAGGCATCCCCGATGAACAGCACTGGCTCGGCCCACCGCAGATGTACGAGGAGGCGGGCTTCCAGGTGGTCCACGAGTTTCGCCCATATCCCGTGCTGCGCTTGACCCTTTGACCTCCCCGGCGCGCTGGCGCCTGTGCCGCTTGGCGGGGGGGGCCCGAGGGCTCGGCTTCGGACCTTCCGATCTTCAATGACGAGCGTAGCGGCCGTACTGGTCAGCCGGGGGGACTTCGGTGGCATCGTCCGACAGCCGTCACCAGGTGCAGCTGGCGGCACTGGGAAGACTCACGCATCGGCTCCTGGCCGGGACGCTCGAAGATTGCGAGCGGGAAGCGTTGAACGCGGCTGTCATCGGACTCGGCGCAAGGCGAGGGGTACTCCGTCGCGGGGACGACCGCATCCCGGGTACGCGACGTGACGTCGCTGAAGCGGACGAAGCCCCGCTCGAACCCCCGGACGACGCCAGCGCCTTCGTCATGCCCCTTCCACTCGATCCAGCCACGGACGAGCCCGCATCGGTGACGTTGTTACTCCCCCCAGGAACCGATCCCGAAGAAATCGATCTCGAATTCGCGCGGATCGTGACCAACCTGCTTGCCGCCGCCTACGTGAACCGAAAAGACGCCCCCGTACCGGCGTCGTCGGCGACTCCGCGTTGGGAGGCCTTGTTCGGGGCCCTGCGAGCGCCGTGCTCCTCCCTCCTTTTGCAGCTCGACGAACTCCTGCGGGTTCGAGACCAGCTCCTGCTTCTGTGCGACACCCTCGACTCGCCGCTCGGAGAAATTTCAACTGAGCTGTCTCTACTCCTGGAAGAGCTCCGGGAGAGCGCCACGGCCATTCGCGAGGCTCTGCAGAATGCCGATCAGACACCCGACGCGAGCGCGGGGGACCCCCTCGACGGGACCGCACCCGCGCGGATTTCCGAGTCTCCGAAGGTCAAACAGGTGCTCGTGGTCGACGAAGAACCGGTGTTCCGCCGCGCTGTCCGTCGCGCCCTCAGTCCGGCCGTGGTTCGCACCTGCTCGAGCGCGTCGGAAGCGGAGATCCTTCTCCTGGATCCGAATTTTGGTCCCGCCCTCGTAGTGTGCAATCTGACTTTGCCCGGCGAAAACGGCCACGAGCTGCATCGGCGCGTGGCACGCACCCGCCCCGACTTGGCCCCGCGCTTCGTCTTCGTGCGGGAAGCTCCGCCGAGCACACAGCAGCGCGCCTACCTCGACTCGACCGGGTGCCAGGTCCTCGCCAAACCCATCGACCCGCAGGATCTGCGCGCTCTTCTGGGCGCTGTCGATCCGGATCCGCCGCCCAGCTGCAGGACCAGCTCGGCACCGCCCGCCCCGAGCACGCTGCCGCCCTCGCTGGCATGACCTGCGCGCTCCGGGCTGCGCAAAGCTCAGTCCGAAGCGCCCTGCTGGGCGCTTCGCCAACCGGGGATCACGACGACACCGGCACTCAAGGCCACGAACAAGGCGAACAGCGCCTCCCTCCCGCGCGAGAGACGTTCGCTGCGGGCCATGTCGACCATCTTGCGGGGCGTCATGTCGGGCGCGGCTCCCCCGGGGAGCACCAGGCGAAGGGCGCGTAGCTCAGGCGCAGTGAGGCCAAGTGCCGTGGGGTCGATCCCCAGGTCGGTCGGCACGATGCATGCGTCCCGAATCTTGCTCAGCGCCTGCGCGACTTGCTCGTCCGTCAGCCCCTTGCGCGCCGCGTGGGTAACGAGATCGAGCCCCCGCGGCGCACCGGGCTGAAGAGTCTCGCCGCTCGTGGCGCGCTCGACGAACTCCAGACTCGCGCTGGACCAAGCGAGCATCGAGGAGAGTCGTTGGCTGCGCTGCTCCTGCAGCACGCGGGACAGCACGGAGCCCCGGAGGCGCCCGCGAGAGACGAGAACGTCCCCAAGCCGTCTTCCGGTCTGCGCTCCCTCCATGAGGCAGCTGTCGAGCTCCTCGTCGGAAAGCACCCCGCGAGCCACGAGCATCCGCCCGAGAAGCTCCTCCGGATCCGTCGAGGAGACGAAATCGAGCGCGCCCCGCTCGAAAAAGACACGACGCGCACTTTCGCCCTTTCTCACCGTGAGGACCCCGGACGCGCCCGAGCGCATGGCCTGGTAGAGATGAGCGGCGAGGTGTCGCCCATCGATGCGCGTGGTCCAGCTGGCACGCTCCGCAGGGACCGGGCGGAAGTCATAGGCGCCCCGATTCCAGAGTGAGACGACCACCGGAAACTCGGTGAGCTTGCGGAACTCGGCGGCGCCGACCTTCGCTCGCCCGTCGCGTGGAAGGCGGCCGGTCGCTGCGAGACTGAGGACCTCCTGCGCAGACACGATCCCGAGCGGCGTCCCAGAACTCGCCTGGAGCGCCACCTGACTCGTTCCCGTTGGGCTACGTCGCACGGCAGGGCGCTCACCCGAACCGGGGCGGGCGGTGCTCGGCGGATGGCGCAGCGCCCCGGAGGGAGTGCGGCGCTTGGAAGGTTGCTCGGCACCCGACAAGAAGCCCGAGTTCTGAAGCCACGTGGCGAGCTGACCAGGCCCCCAGGCAAGTCCTTCGCTGCGGGCGGCACGCATGATCGCTTCCGCGAACTGACCCGCCGACGCAAACCGTTGATCCCGATCCCGACGCAGAGCACGGCCGATCACTTCGCGTACGGACGGCGGGATCCCTGCGCCGTATTTCTCGAGATTCCTGAGGTCGACCTGGCTGATCCGGGTGAGAATTTCGAGTTCGTTCTTTCCGGGAAACAACGGCCGAAGCAAGAGCAGCTCGGTGAGTACGATGCCTACGGTGAACAGGTCGCTGCGTGCATCGACCTCGATGCCGATGACCTGTTCTGGCGACATGTACCCCATCTTGCCCTTGAGCTCTCCGGGCATCGTGCGTCGTGCCACGACCTCGCTGCGCACGATGCCGAAGTCGCTAAGTTTCACCTCGCCCGCGCGCCCGAGCAGGATGTTGCCGGGCGACACGTCGCGGTGCACCAGCCGGAGGGGACGCCCCTCTTCGCTACGTGCTTCGTGCGCGTACTCGAGGCCCCGCAGCACTTCGTGAATAACGAACAGGGCTGCCGCAACGGAAAGCGGCTCTTTCCTCCCCGCAGCCAAACGAAGGAGTCGCGCGACCGTGAGGCCGTCGACGAACTCCATCGCCATGAAGAGCTCGCCATCGACTTCGCCGAAGTCGACGACCTGAACGATGTTGGGATGGTTCAGTGCGGCGCTCACCCGCGCTTCGTCGCAAAACATTTCTACGAAGCGCGGGTCCGCCGCGAGGCCGGGCAAGATCCGTTTCAGGGCGACCCGTTTGGCGAAGCCGCGCGCCCCCTCGCGGTGCGCCACGAACACCTCGGCCATCCCACCGACTCCGAGTCGGTCGGCGAGCACGTACGGTCCGATGCGCTGTTTGTTGGCAGACAACAGGGGCACTAAGGCATCGTATCGGAAGATGAGGCGCAGGTCCCGTGGTCAAAGTTCGGCGAGCTCATAATCCGCTCACCCACATGTGGGACGAAGCGCTCTTTCGGTGAGACCACCGCTTCGGTGAGACCACCGCTTTCCAGCTAACGCGCGTGCTCGCCCACATGGCTTCTAGCGCGACCGAGCTGCTCCGCGTCGGTGATCGGATGCGACCGGAACGCCGCTACACGCCATCCTCCCTTCGTCAGTCGCCCTCCCTCGTCACGCTCGCGTCGCCGCTGGGCTCGGCCTGGCCAGGGACGGTCCCTCGTCCTTCGGCCAGACCCGCTCGTGAGCACGGCTTGTGACGCACATCGCCCAACGAGCTGTCGGATGTGCGCGCGAGTGGGAGACATCAACGACGCGGCCTCCCCTTCGGGCTCCCCATTGATGACCGGTCGAAGGGACGCGGTGGGAGCGGAAATTGGTCAGACCCCCTTCAGTCTGGAGACGGTAAGGGGTATTCCGTTGGCGGCATGTCGAAAGACGCTCAGCGACCCGCCGAAGGCGCAGATCCCACTCCGAAGGGCGCATCACGACGCGCGGGAGGCAGCCCTCCGACGCCACGACCCGAGACCCGTCCGGGCCGCGTCGTGGCAGTCACGGGCAGCTCTGGTTTTTTGGGCCTGAACCTCGTGGGGCTCCTCGAAGACAGCGATCGGATCGAGCGCGTCGTCAGCCTGGATCGCCTCGCGCCGTCAACTGCGGGTGAAAAAACCCGTCACTTCGAACTGGATTTGACGCGCGGAGCTCCCGAGGAGCAGATCGCGGAAATCCTCGGCTCCGAAGGGGTCGATACCCTCGTCCACCTGTCTTTCCTAGGCGCACCGAGTCACCGTCCCACGTTGGCTCATGAACTCGAGAGCGTCGGCACGATGCACGTGCTCAACGCCTGCCGACGAACCCAGGTCCACAAGGTAGTGCTGTGGAGCCAAACGTTCCTGTACGGCGCTCGTCCCACGAATCCGAACTTTCTGTCGGAGAGCCAGCCACTGCGCGCGGATCGAAGCGAGGCGTATTTCGGCGACAAGATGGAAGCCGAGGCCGACGCGCTGGACTTCGGCATGCCGGGGCGTGGTCGAATCGTGACCATCCTGCGCACGGCGCCCATCGTGGGACCGACCATCGACAACCACGTCACGCGTTACCTCGGACGCACGCACGTGCCGACCATCCTCGGTTTCGATCCGCTGTGGCAATTTCTCCACGAGTCGGACGCGGTCGCCGCCTTCAAGCGGGCAGTCGATCACGATGCCCCGGGGATTTTCAACATCGCCGGTGGTGGGGTGCTTCCCTTGAGCAAGGTGATCCGCCTGGTCGGACGCAATCGACTCCCACTGCCGCGGCCGGTCGCGGATCTCCTCGTCGGCGCCCTCTGGGTCGGCCGCTCCATCGCGATTCCACCGGCATTCCTCGACTACATGCAGTACGTCTGTGTTGCCGACGAAGCCCGGGCCCGCAAGCAGCTCGGCTTCGTCCCCATGTACACCAGCCGCGAAGCGGTCTCCGACTTCGCTTCCACCCAGAACTTGCGCGACGTGAAGCTGCTCTCGGAGAAACCCGCGTGACCTCGAAAAAGAAGAACAAGAGGGGCGCGAACCGCCCGCAGAGCGACGCGACCCGCGGCAGCTCTCGGTCGCCCGAAAACGCGCGTGGTGGCACGAAGAGGACCTCGGAGCGCTCCCGTCACGCGGAAGGCGAACCCGGAGGTCGCAAGGCCGCGCCCAAGAAAGCCGCCGCAATCCGAAGCAAGGCCGAGCGCGGCAGCGCGGTCTCGAAGCACACGAGCAAGACCGCTGCTTCACCGCCCAAGCGCAAACGGCCGCAGCAATCGCCCTCGACCGAGCGCACCCCCGAAGCCGCCCGCCGAGCGGCCCCCGAGCGCCGCCCCGGCTTGGCTTCCCCGCTGAACGGTCACGCCTCCTCCTTGAGCGACCAAGACTCTCCGAAACGACGCACCAAACCGCGCCCCGAAGAGGGAACCCCATCCAGCTCCTCGCCGGAAGCGAGCGGGCACGACGTGGGTATGCTCGGAATCGGCTCGCGTGTCCTGCCCCCAGAGATGGACCTCGAGCTCTTCGACGAGGAACCCGCGGCGGACACGATGCCAGAGGACGACCAGGTTTCCGTCGAAGCGCGGATTCGGGAGCTCGAAGCTCGCCTCGACGGGATGATGCGGACGGCAGCTCTGGACGAGCTCTCGGCTCGCCCCGTCCCCGAAGCGAAGGCGCAGGCGGAACTCGCCAACCAGACGCAAGACGTCGACGAAGCCACCGCGGTCGAGGCGGCTCGCGAGCTTCTTGAAAGCGACTACTACAGGCGCACCTGGGGAAGAGCGAGCCAGCGCGCTCGTGCGGAGCACGTGGACGACTTCGGTCTCGATCCCGACTTCGAGCAGCGCTTGCGCCCGGTCCTCGAGTTCCTCTTCCGCAAGTATTTCCGCGTCGAAACGAGCGGCATCGACAACGTCCCCGCAGAAGGACGCGGAGTGGTGGTCGCCAACCACTCCGGCACCCTCCCCTTCGACGGGCCGATGCTGCGCGCAGCGCTCCGGCTCCACCATGCGGCATCCCGCGATCTGCGCTGGCTAGCAGAAGACTTCACCTTCTACCTGCCGTTCATCGGGGTGACCATGAACCGGATCGGCGCCGTCCGGGCCTGCCAGGAGAACGCGCAGCGGCTTCTCGAAGAGGATCACCTGATAGCGGTCTTCCCCGAGGGCGCGAAGGGCATCAAGAAGCTCTTTCACCAGCGCTACCAGCTTCAGCGCTTCGGGCGCGGCGGCTACGTGCGCCTTTGCCTGCGGACCCGAAGCCCTCTGATTCCCTGCGCCATCGTCGGCGGCGAGGAGACGAACCCGATGCTGTTTCGCTTCGACAACGCATCGAAGCTTCTCGGCCTCGCCTACCTTCCCGTGACCCCCACGTTCCCGTGGCTGGGCCCGGCAGGTCTCCTTCCCGCCCCGACCAAGTGGCGGATCACCTTCGGAGAGCCGATCGACCTGAGCAACTACGGGCCGGAGGCAGCTGACGACCACGTGCTCGTGGGACGCCTGTCCGAGCGCGTTCGCTCCACCATCAGCGGGATGCTGGAGGGAGCGCTGCGCAAACGCCGCAGCATCTGGCTGTGACGCGCCGGCGTTCGAAAGACGCTCCGGCGGGCGCGGTGCACGGCGTGCTCGTCGTCGACAAGCCCCGCGGGCCCACGAGCCACGACATCGTCGCAGCGGTGCGTCGCCAGTACGGCACCCGGCGCGTGGGGCACGCTGGCACTCTGGATCCCATGGCCACCGGAGTTCTGGTGGTCCTGCTCGGCGAGGGCACGAAGCTCTCCGCGCACCTCACTCGGGAGAAGAAGCGCTATCGCGCCAGAATCAGCCTGGGGACCGCGACGGACACCTTGGATGCCGAGGGGAGCGTGACTCGCAGGAAGGCACTTTCACGTGGCTGGCTCGACGAGGCAACCCTGCGAGGCTGCCTCGAGCAGGAGCGCGAGCGCACGCTGCAGCTGCCCCCGAGTGTGAGCGCCATCAAAGTTGGTGGCCGCAGTGCCCACGAGCGGGTGCGCAAAGGTGAAAACGTCGTGCTCGAGCCGAGAGACGTCGAGGTGCACGAGATCCGGCTGACGCGCTTCGACGACGTGATCTTCGAAGCAACCGACTTCGGCCGTGGGCCGGCTTCTGCTCCCGAGCGGCCTCTGAACGAAGCCTCTTCGAACGAAGCCTCTTCGAACGAGACCATCGTCGAGGTCGAACTGCTCGTGTCGAAGGGATACTACGTGCGCGCCCTCGCGCGGGATCTCGGGGAGCGTCTCGGCGTCCCCGCCCACCTGTCCGCACTTCGACGAACGGCCAGCGGCGCCTTCACTCTCGAAGGCGCTCACTCTTGGCCCCTGACTGAGGGGCCTGCCGAAGCCCCCGCACCCCCCCTCCTATCGCTTCTCGAAGCCGCGGGGCGAGCCCTCCCCATCGTCGAGCTTTCGGGCGAGGACGCCGCGCGGGCAGCCGATGGGAAACCGCTTTCGCTGAGCCCCTACGCCCCGGAGCTCCCCAACGACCCTATGGGTCGGCCAATCGGCTTGCGCCATAGAAACCGGCTGATTGGCCTCGCCGAGGCCCGGCAGGACGGAACTCTCCGCATTGTTCGAGGGATACACGACCCCGGGAGTGCCACCTTGCCGCACCCCCAGTCGTCGGTTAAGACTTTGCGATGAGGCGGCTCTGGCCGCTTCGCCCCGTGTGCTCACGGGGTCGGTCCACACGAAACTTCGTGGGACCCCTCAGGAACGCGAGTTGGATTCCGAACCACCACAACAGGTCCTACTCCTGGCAATGTCACTGCTCCCCGCAGTGGCAGGAGCCGCCTTCTCCGCGGCGAGCGCTACCCTCAGCTCGTTGTCTGGAGCGCGCCGAGCTGCGCTCCGAGACATTCTGAGCGGACCGCCCCGACGGGCCCTGGAGCGCTATCTCGCAGCGGAAGCGACGATTGAAACGCGATGGCTCCTGCTCCGCGTGGTCGGGGTCGCGGTCACGGCGGCGCTCGTCACCGGCTCGTGCCTGGCCAGTGCCGTCTCCTGGCCGGCCGCCGTCTCGCTCGGCGTGGCTGCGAGCGCCCTCGCCTACGCGATTCCGAGTGAGATCGCCCGGGAGGTCCTCGTGTCCCGGGCGGAGCAGGCGGCCCCCACCTTGCTCCGATTGCTTCGCCCCTTCGAGTGGCTTGCCGTGCCCGTGGCTGATCCCATTGCCAAGACAGCGAAGGTCCTCGGAGGGTCGGGTCGCAAGATCCGTCGCCCCACGGCCAGCATCACCGAGTCCGAAGTCGAGATGATCGTGAACGAAGGGGAGCTCAACGGTTCCCTCGCCCACGACCAGTCAGAGATGATCCGCAACGTGCTCGATTTCGGAGACGTGTCAGCGGGGGAAGTGATGGTGCCGCGCACCCATGTCGACGCCCTCGACGAACGTACTCCGATCGACGAGGTGCTGCGCACGGTCGGTGAAACCCAGCATTCGCGCTACCCGGTGTTCTCCGAGCGGATCGACAACGTCGTGGGGATCCTGCACGTCAAGGACCTGTTCACCGCGGTGGCGCGCAACCGACACCGGTCAACCACCCTCCGGACGCTGATGCGCGGTCCGGTGGCGTTCGTGCCCGAGTCGCAGACCGCCTCGACGGTGCTCAAGGACATGCGCGCCGGGCGCCATCACATGGCCGTCGTAATCGACGAGTTCGGTGGTTTCTCGGGTGTCGTCACCCTGGAAGATCTCCTGGAGGAGATCGTCGGCGACATTCGCGACGAACACGATCTGGAGGACGACGCCGACATTGTCGAGCTCGGGGACGGAAAGCTCCTGGTGGACGCCAGCATCCCGATCTCCGACCTCAATCGGCGACTCGGGACTCAACTGCCCGACGACGGAGACTACATTTCACTCGGCGGTCTTTTGGTGGACCAGCTGGGCAAAGTCCCCGACCCGGGCGCACACCACGAAGCACACGGGCTCAGATTCGTAGTGCGGGATGCGGACGAACGTCACATCTCCCAGGTGGAGATCCAGCCGCTCCCGCCAAGCCCGGAGTCGGTCCCTTCGGGAAGCCGCGGTAGCGACGCAGCAAGCGCTGCCTGAGGCACGAGGTCGCTCTGGAAGCCCCAGACGGCCGGAGTCTCCCAAGTCCTGCCGTCGCCGCGAGCGGCTACCAGGACGCGACCTGTGTTGGGGCGCGGGCCCCGACGTCTCTGGTTCAGCCTCGCAAGCTCTTCTTCGCGCCGAGGCGTTCTCCCGTCCGCGTCACTAGTCGTTGACGTCCCGACTGGCGAGCTCGTTTCGGTCCAGCCTCACGAGGTCGTTGGCGTCCGAACCAGGTTCGTTTCGCACTCGCCCATGAACGAAAAAAGGCGCGCCGCAGGGGCGCGCCTCTTTTTTTCTCAGACCGACCGGGCTCAGCCGTGGCCGATGCTCTTGAGCTTGTCCATCAGCTGGGTGCCATTGTCGATCAGGCCCAGCGTCTCGTTCGTGGGATCCCGCTTGTCACCTCGGAGGAGGCGCTCCAGCGTGGAGATCTCGTCGATCAAGGTGCGGGCCACGTCGGAGGAGCAGACCGCGCCTTCGGTCGACGGGTCCACGGGAATCAACTCGGGCGTTCCGCCCATCGGCTCGCCTTTGGTGTAGCGCTTGAGCTTCGTCTTCTTGTCACCATCCGGCACCTCGAACTCTTCAGGCCAAGCGTAGTCTTTCCCGTCCTTCTTCTCGTCAGACTTTACGACGAATCCCGGAACGGGCTGCATCTGGGCGATTGGACCGAGCGGCGAGTTCGTCACGAAGACCGACCAGGTGATCTTCGGATTCGTTCGCTGGTCCATGAAGCCCTTGAGCGAGGCGCCGCCGAGGAGGTTCTTCACGCGCTCTTTTTGATCGTTGGCGGCCATGGAGTCACCAGCGAAGCGAATCAGGTCGCGGTTGATCTCGGCACTCATGAGGCCGATGCCTTTGCCCACCAACTTCGTGCCATCGAACGGAATGTTGATGGCGCCGAGAGCCGTTGCCTCCTCGGTGGGCAATTTGTTCTCGCTAATCTTCAGCTTGGCCTTCTTGAGGACTTCGGCGAGCTTCTCGATTTCAGCGTTGGCGGAGTCGACGTCCTTCGCCAAAAGAACCGCTCCCTCGAGAGCGATGTTCTGACGAGTGCGCCGTTCCAGACCGCCACCGATCGCGACTCCGAGGATGCCACCGACCACCGCAGTTCCGGCGGCCAGCATCATGATCTTGCTTCGACCCTTCTTCTGAGCTTGGACGACCTCCTCGCTCATCTCGATTCGGATCTCTTGAGGCCGCGATGGTTCCTGAGGAGCTTCGGCAGCCACCGCAGCATAAGGATCCGTCGGATCCGGCCGCGGCTGACTGGGCCTCGAGCCAAAGGGCGGAGCAGGGATGCTCCCCCCTGGCATGCCCATGGGAGGGGGAATCGACGGGCCCCCAGCACTCGAGATGGTCTTCTTCCCGAGGCGGGCCTTGAGATCGATCTTCGGCTTCTTCTTCTCTGCTTCGGCCATCGCGTCTAGCGCCGCTTGGTCAGGGAAAAAGCAGTGTTTTTCCGGCGGCGACTGGGCGGGGACACTAGCGGCCCCACTGGGCGTGGGCAAGAATGAAAAGCCCAGATGCCGAAGCTCGAGATTAGGCACGAAGCGATCGAATCCGACGATGGGACCCCCATTCGCTATTTCGATTCGGCTCGTCGGGAGGAAGACCGACAGCTCCCCCCAATCGTGCTAGCCAATGGTCTCGGTGGCCCGCTGTCTGCGTGGAGCCACCAGATTCGGCACCTCAAGGACCGCTTTCGCATCATCAGCTGGGACTATCGTGGTCTTTACGGGTCGGCAGGTCGCGGCGGACCTCCCGCGGATTTGAGTATTCAGGCGCACGTCCGAGACCTCCGCGCAGTGCTGAGAGCAGCTGAATTGAGCTCGGCATCCTTCGTGGGATGGAGCATGGGCGTGCAGGTTGCGCTCGAACTTTACGAGCAACATCCCGAGTTGGTTCGCCGGCTGGTTCTCGTCAACGGCACCTTCGGAAAACCGCTCCATGGCGTCGCTCTCCCCTTTGCCGAATACGTGCTGCCTCAAGCGGTTCATCACGCGCGACGGCTTCATTCCGTCGGTGGCAAAATATTGCAGCGTGCCAGCAAGTGGCCAGAAACCGGCGTCTGGCTCAAACGACTCGGGGTCATTTCCAAGACTCTGGACGACGAGCTCTTCAGTGAAATGGTGGGCGACTTCGGTGGACTCGATTTGGACGTGTACTTCACGATGCTCGGAGAGCTCGGACGCCACGACGCCGCTCACGTGCTGCCCACCATTCGAGTGCCCACCCTGATCATCGCGGGCGCGCGCGACGTGTTCACGCCTCCCGACGTCGCTCAGAAAATGGCTCAGCGGATCCCCCACGGCGAGCTTCTGATCGTTCGAGGAGCCACACACTATGCGGCAGCCGAGTACCCCGAACTCGTCAACCTCCGAATGGACAAGTTCTTTCGTGAGCACCCGCTGACCGATGCGGCGCTCGACCGCCCAGCGTGAAGCCGCGTTCGGACCGCGAGTAGCCCGAGTCGTTGACCGACCCCCCCGGATTTGACACGCTGCGCACTGCCTCTGGATCGCGATCGGTCCGAGCGAGGTTTCCGAATTCGCCCCCCCGCAGCCATGTCGAAGCGCATCGTCGTCATCGATAATTACGACTCCTTCACTTACAACCTCGTGCAGTACGTGGAGGGGCTCGGTGCACGCTGCGACGTGCGCCTGAACGACAAGACCACGGTCGACTCGGTGCTCGCCGCACAGCCGGACGGAATCCTCCTTTCGCCTGGACCCGGAACGCCCGACGACGCAGGAGTCACGCTCGAGGTGATCGCACGAGCCGGGGGGATTCATCCCATTTTCGGTGTGTGTCTTGGCCACCAATCGATCGGACAGAACTTCGGTTGCCGGGTGATTCGTGCCGGCCGACTCATGCATGGCAAAACCTCACTCATCCATCATGACGAAAAGTCGGTGTTCGAAGGACTCCCCTCGCCCTTCGAGGCAACCCGGTATCACTCGCTCATTCTCGAGGAGGACACTCTGCCGGAGTGCCTCGAGGTGACGGCTCGAACCGAAGAGGGCGAAATCATGGGTGTGCGCCACCGCACTCTACCCATCGAGGGCGTTCAGTTTCATCCCGAGTCGATCCTCACGAGAGGCGGTATCGAGATGATGAAGAATTGGCTGTCCTCTTTGTGAGAATCACGACATGAGCATTGGATTCAAGGAAGCTCTGCCCCGAGTCGAAGGCAACACGCCGGTCGACCCCGCTCTCGTGCGGGATGTGTTCGACGCAGTGCTCGAGGGCGCTTGGAATGCCACCCAGATCGCGGCCTTTGCCGTGGCGCTCAGGGTCCGCGGCGAAACCCCCGAGGCGATCGCCGCCGCAGCATCGGCGCTTCGTTCACACATGGTGGCGGTCGAGCATTCGTTCGATCAGCTCCTCGACACTTGCGGCACCGGCGGAGACGGTGCGGGCAGCCTGAATCTTTCAACGGGAGCTGCGATCATCGCGGCCGCGTCGGGTGTGCGGGTGGCCAAGCATGGAAACCGGGCCGTTTCGAGCAAGGCCGGCAGCGCCGATGTGCTCGCGGCGCTCGGAGTGAACCTAGAGGTCCCCCCGGCCAAGGCAGTATCCGTGCTCGAGAAGGCGAACATCGCATTCCTCTTCGCCCCGGCCCACCATCCCGCGATGCGATTCGTGGCCCCGGCGCGCAAGGAGCTCGGCGTACGCACCATCTTCAACTGTCTCGGCCCGCTGGCCAACCCAGCCCGTGCTACCCACCAGCTCCTCGGAGCCTACGACGACGCCCTCAGGCCAGTCCTGGCCAGGACCCTCGGCAGTCTCGGCGTGCGCCGCGCGTGGGTCATGCGCAGCGAAGACGGGATGGATGAGCTGAGCCCGTTCGCCCCGACGCGCATCACCGTGCTCGACGACGGGCGGATTTCCGAGCGAGTGCTCTCACCCGAAGACTTTGGCCTCGAGCCGAGCGTCCCCGGGGCGACCGACGGTGGCGACCCAGCGCACAACGCCGCCGTGCTGGAGGCCGTGCTGCGCGGCGAGAACCACCCCTCGCGCAACGCTTTCGTGCTGAACGCCGCTGGTGCGCTGTGCGTCGCTCAGGAGCTCGAACCCCGCGAAGCGCAGCAGAAGGTCAGCGAGGTGCTTGCCTCGGGCAAGGCTCTGCGCACCCTCGACAGCTGGAGGCAGGCGGCGCGAGACGCCACCGCGTGATTGAGCGCCCATGGCGATCCTCGACCGCATCCTGGCCGCGAAGCGCGCCGAGCTGCCCGCTCTGCGGCGGCGACGGCTCCCCGCGCCGCCGCCACTCGTCCCCGTCGATCTTTCCCGCCCGGCAGGGGCACCCCTCCGCTTGATCACGGAAATCAAGCGGCGCTCCCCTTCTGCGGGTCCCCTGTCGACGGAACTCTCGGTAGCTGCGCGAGCCGCTCGCTACGAGCGCGCAGGCTCCAGCATGCTCAGCATCCTGTGCGACCGCGTCTTCTTCGACGGCGAGTACGCGGATCTGCTCGCTGCGCGCCACGCGACCCGCCTTCCGCTCTTGTGCAAGGAGTTCGTCATCGATGAATGCCAGCTCGACGCGGCCCGCGCCCACGGAGCCAGCGCGGTGCTCCTGATCGTGCGGTGTCTTTCGAAGAACCAAGTGGAAAGCCTCGTTCGAGCGGCTGAGGTGAGAAAGCTAACTCCCCTGGTCGAGGTCGTCACGGAGACCGAAGCCCGCATCGCCCTCGATGCCGGAGCACGCTTCATCGGTGTGAACGCACGCGATCTGGACACTCTGGAAATCGACCTCCCGCGCGCGGCCCGCGTCCTCGAGTCCCTGCCGCCCACAATCACGCGGGCCCACCTGTCCGGGGTCAAGAGCCCCGATCGAGTGCGTGAGGTCGCGGCGTCCGGCGTGGACGCGGCCTTGATCGGCGAAGTCCTGATGCGACAGGCCGATCCGGAGCCGTTGCTCCGCCAGCTCACCCGAGCCGCAGCTCTCACTGCGTCGGTGCGCAGGAACAAACCGAGGCACGCGAGGCCGAAGGCCGAGGAGTGACGAGGCCGCGAGCACCGCCGCCGACCAAGTGGGAGGCGCCGGAG
>JBNKGC010000058.1:0-29840 GCA_050289625.1 Polyangiaceae bacterium
AAGGCAGCCAAGGAGGAGGCGGCTCATTACGAAGTCACGGAAGATGCGGCGTCCGCCGGGCTCAGCATCTCCGACGACGACACGAAGAAGCTCACCAAGATCGTGATCGAGCAGCCCAAGAAGGAAGAGGGCAAGGAGGCTTCGAAGAACGTCCTCGTGAAGGAGGGCGATACCTGGAAGCTCGTCGAACCCCTCCAGGCCGAAGCCAATCAGGCGAACGTCGAGAGCCTTCTGAAGAACCTGAAGTCCCTCGAAGTGAGCGACACCCTCAGCAGCACGGACGACCAGGCGGCGTTCAAGCAATACGAGCTCACGTCGGACGATGCCGTACACGCCACCTTCTTCGAAGGTGACAAGCCGAAGTTCGAGTTCTGGTTCGGCAAGAGCGGTGGCCGCGGTCAGACTGCGCGTATCGTCGGCAAGCCGGGCATCCACGTCCTCAAGGGCTACTCGAGCTTCCTCTACGCTCGCGACACGAAGGGGTGGCGCAACCTTGGCATCTTCAAGTTCGAGCCCGAGAACGTGAAGGCGGTCCACGTCCAGAACGAGCACGGCGAGTACTCGTTCGAAAAGGACGGCGACCAGTGGAAGGGCAAGCTGAAGGCGAAGGGCAAGGGCGCCGCCAAGGACATCAAGGACTTCCAGTCCGCGAAGGTGGACGACCTGCTCCGCGCCTACAAGTCGCTCAACGCGAGCGGCTTCGGCGACGACAAGAAGCCGGCGGACGTCGGTCTCGACGAGCCCCTCGCCAAGGTGGAGATCGAGCTCGAAGACGGTGCCAAGCGCGTCGTCGTCTTCGGTTCCAACGCCGAGGGCTCGAGCCGTTGGGTCAAGGAGGAAGGTGCCGACCAGATCTACAGCGTGAGCTCCTGGGCGGCCGACTGGGCCTTCGCTGAGGAGTCCAAGTTCCAGAAGAAGGAGGGCGAAGACGAAGAGTCCGATTCTCCTCCTCCCGGGATGGGGATGCCGCCCGGGATGGGGATGCCGCCCGGCATGGGCGCTCCGCCTGGGCACTGAGCGTTTCAGCTCGGCGCTCGATCGAAGGGTGGCTTACCAGCTGGGTGAGCCACCCTTTTCGTATTTGGGGCAGCGATGGAGGTCGCCTGCCGCCCGTCCGCACGAGGTCTCACACGATTCGCGTTGTCGCCTGAGCCAATCGCTTCGACTCGGGGTCCTCTCCTCACGTAGCCGGTTCGATGACAACGCACCTCCGGCGAGTGAGTCGAACCTCGCGTGTCGACTCATGGCTTCCTCGCTGGAACGGGCCTCTCAGTTCGTCCACACGGGTCTGGGCGCTTCCCCATCTCCGCGAGTCTTTGATGCCACGGCGCTGGTCCTTCAGCGCCGCACGGCCGAGGTGCATCCACTCCTGCCCCGAAAAGGATCTCATGCCCCGATACATCCGCGGAGAAAAAACTCCTGTTCCCCCTGGTTGGTGGAAAACCCTCGGATTTCTGCTGAGCGTAAGTGCGCTGGCGGCTGTCGGATGTATCGACCGTCCCGTTCATGAATCCTCGCCTGTCACCTCGAATCTTTTCGTCGACCAGGTGCCCCAGAGCTCCATCGAGAAGATCGATCTCCTGTTCGTGATCGACAACTCGGTTTCCATGGCAGACAAGCAGGACATTCTGAAGTTGGCGGTGCCCGGCCTGGTCCGTCGCCTGACCAGTCCCGCCTGTGTTTCGAGTGCGGCGTCGGACACTCCAGGGGGCGGTGCGGAAACCGCGCCGCCGCTCGACACAGGGGACTGTCCCGAGGGATTCGAGCGCGAGTTCATCGCCGTGAATGACATCCACATCGGTGTGATCACCTCGTCGCTCGGAGGGCATGGCGGCAACTTGTGCAGCCCGTCCAGCACAGCCTGGAACGAGACGAAGAACGACCGCGCGCACCTCCTGCCCACGGTGCGGCCCGGGCTCGCCACCTATGACCCCGCAGGGTTTCTCGCCTGGAAGGGGGAGGAAGAAACTCCCCTCGAGACCCTACTCGACGACTTTCAGGACCACGTGGTCGCCGCCGAGCAGCGTGGGTGCGGCTTCGAGGCGAGCCTCGAGTCCTGGTACAGGTTCCTGATCGAGCCGAGCCCCCCTGCCGAAATGGTCGTTCAAGGGGACGATGCCGTTTCCACCGGGGTCGACGAGGTTCTTCTCGAGCAACGCAGGGCGTTTCTCCGACCGGACTCGCTCGTCGCCATCATCATGTTGACCGACGAAAACGACTGCTCGGTGATGGATGGAGGACTGGGGTATGCCGACGCCCGCCTCGGGTGGCTCACGGCAAACATCGACGATCGGTTTCGGCAATTTCCGGCGGCCAGTCAGGAGTGCGACACCGATCCCGATTCCGAGTGCTGCTACTCGTGCGGGTCCGAATCGCCTCCACCCGGTTGCAGTTCCTGTGAACGAAAGCGCCTCCCCGAAGAGGACAGACCCAACGTGAGGTGCTTCGACCAGAAGCGACGCTTCGGTATCGACCTCTTGTACCCCGTCGAGCGCTACGTGACTGGCCTCACGGAGCTCGAAGTCGTCGACAGTTACACGGGAGAAAGGAAAGCGAATCCCCTCCTCGTCTCGCCTTCGGGCGCACCGCCCCGCGACCCTTCGCTGGTGTTCTTGGCAGGAATCGTCGGAGTACCGTGGCAAGACATTGCGACGGCCGACAGCCTGTCGGGAGCCGGTCTCACCTACCTCACTGCAGCCGAGCTCGGGGTAGTGGACCCAACGACGGGCCAGAGCCGGTGGGACGTCATCGTGGGCGATCCTGGTTCAGGCGTGCCGCCCGCGGACCCTCTGATGGTCGAACAGATCGATCCGCGCCAAGGTGTTCATCCCATCACCGGCGATCCCATCGCACGCTTCGACACGAATCCGCTCGCCAATCCCATCAACGGCCACGACTACGACAACTCGATTCTGACGACGGATGCCGGCACGGACGGGCGAGCGGCGCGCGACGATCTCCAATACGCGTGTACCTTTCCCCTGCTCACCCCTCGGGATTGCAGTGCTGCCGGCGTCGATCCGGCGGCTTGCGACTGTTCGCCGGGAGACGACCAGGCGAAGCACAAGCCCTTGTGTGAGGACACCGTTCAGGTTCGTGCGAAGGCCTATCCGGGTGTGCGCCAGCTCGACGTGCTCCGGCAGTTTGGAGACAATTCGATCGTCGCTTCGATCTGTCCCAAGAGCTTGAGTGGAGACTCGTCGGCACCGGGCTTCGGCTACAATCCCGCGGTGGACGCTCTCGTGAGTCGCCTGAGCAAGGTTCTCAAGGGCCGCTGTTTGCCGCGCGAGCTCGAAGTCGAGGAGGCGACGCAGCGTGTTCCGTGTGCGGTGGTCGAGGCGCGCGTCGAGCCGCTCGATTGCAACGCACCGGGACGCGATTCGGTGAAGCCGACCCTGGCGTCGGTGGTCCGCGAGGAGCTCGCTCGTCGGGGGCACTGTGGCGGCCCGAACCGCGTCGACTGCAACTCCTTCACCCTCTGCGAGATCGAACAACTCGAAGACGACGCACAGACCGAGTGCCAAAACCGAGAAGGCGCGACCACTCCCGGCTACTGCTATATCGATCCCGACCGAGACGCTGGGGACAACCCGGCGCTGGTCAAAGACTGCCCAGCCACCGCGCGGCGAAAGTTGCGATTCGTGAGCTCCGAGCAGGCGCGGACCCCGGCCCCAGGTTCCGTGATGTTCGTGGCCTGCGCTGGAAGGTCCTTCTAGCAAACCACGGCCGTGTGAGTCTCACCTCGCGAGGGCACCCGCGATCGAATGGTCCTCCCCCAGTTGCAGGGTCACGTCGGGTGGTTCGCTGTGCCGTCGAATCCCCAGGCGCTGGAAGAGCTGAAGGAAATAGGGCAGGTGCCCGGTCGTGTCGCCTCGAGGACGCTGATCCGGAGGGAGGGAGGCGAGCATGTCGTGCTCTTGATCGATGCGCCATCGCACCGTCGCGGACCAACTTGGTGCGGCGAGGTGCACCCAGAAATGCGCGCGTGAGAACAGTTCCGGATAGCCCTGCTCGAGAAAGCGCTCGACCGTTCGTCGCCAGGTTCCGTCGGCGTCTTCCTCTGCCTCGAGCTCGTTCATGGGGAGGGAGAGCTCGCCAGAACTTGCTCGAGCGGGCCTCCAGAACCAGCTGTCGATGGTGATGACGTCGGGGCGCCCTGAAAACCGTGGCCAATCGCCGAGCGGCCACGGGTCGTCGGTCAGCTTGCTGAAACGAGGAAGGGGCGTGTCCGTGTCGACGGTTGCAGCGCCCAGGGAGTCGAGGGTTCGAAATCCCAAAGCGAGGTCGTGGGTGCCGGGCACTCCTCGTCGCGCAAACAGCGGATGGACGCGTCGCCCGAGCTCCTGGCGCTCCTCATGTGGGTAGTAGAGATCGTCCATCGAAAAACCGGCAACCCGAAGGCCCCAACCGCCGTCGAGCAGCGCGCCGAGATGAGCCGCCAGCGTGGACTTGCCGGTACCTGGCGTTCCGCTCAGGGCCACTACCAAAGGCGTTCCGTGGCTCTCCCGGGTGAGAGTGGCGATTCGTTCTGCCAGGGGCAGATACACGTCGAACACGGTCGCCTCGGGCAACCGTTTGATCGCGCCCGAAGCCATGGCCCGTGTGGCTTCTTCACGCGCCCGAGTGCGCGGATCGCAACTTGCTCGAATCATCGGGCGCAGCATACGGGGTGGGCCGCGCGAGGGCACCGTGCTGCGTGTGATGATTGCGTGCGACGAGCGGCGCGGTTCGCATCGCCCTGCTTCTAGCGACGGCCGCTCGCGCCCAGCACGCTCTAGGTCAGCGCCGATGGATCGCGCAATCCGGGAAAGTTGCGCTGAATCCGTCGTTCCTTGGTTCCGGGCCACGACTCCGCTCGGGTCCAGAACTCATCGTCGCGACCGCCGTAGTAGTCGTTCAAGACCGCGTCCATGACGCGCGCCGTGCGCAGCGCCGAAGCGCCCGTGGAAGGGCAGGGGGCTCCGACGCCGCGAAGCTCGTCGACAATCGTCTGGATGAGGGGCTTTTGGACGTGCGCGGGGTGAGGGCACTCGAGCTCCTGCACCCGGTCATCCGAGACGAGACGGAGCGGCTCGGAACCGAACACCGATAAATGGACTTCTGCATCGGTCCCACTGACGACGAGCTCGTCCACCCAGCGGGAGCTCGTGAAATCGAAGCTGACGGTTCCTCCGACACCCGAGGCCGCGCGAAAGCAGAGGGAGACGTGGTCTTCGACGGCGTCGATCCCCAGCTGATTCCACGCGAGCCCGCGGGTGACTTCGAGGGCGCCGAAGAGGTGGTCGAACAGATCGAGCACGTGACTTCCGAGATCGAGAAACAGTCCACCTCCGGCGTCCTTGGCGTTCAATCGCCAATTGGCCTCGCGCTCTGTCCAGCGGTGGGCGGGCTTGCCGAACCGGTACGCGAGGTGGGTCACCTCCCCGAGCACGCCATCGTTTATCAGCTCTCGCAGTTTGAGGAAGCGGGGAAGCCTGCGCCGGTAATAGGCGACGAAGAGCGGCTGCTTCGCAGCACGAAATGCTTCGACCATCCGCTCGGCTTCGGTGGCATGTCGCGCGATGGGCTTTTCCACGTAGCAAGGCTTTCCGGCGCGGGCGACCGCGAGCGCGTGCTCGAGATGGGAGCCTGGAGGCGTGGCGATGTAGATCGCATCGACCTCTGGGTGCTCGACGACGCGTCGCGCGTTGGCGGTCCATTCCGGGACCCCGTGGCGCTCGGCGTAGTCGCGCGCGCGCTCGGAATTCCGGCGCATGACGATGCGAAGCTCACTGCCCACGCACTTCCTCATGCCGGGGGCGCTCTTCACTTCGCACACGTCACCGCACCCAATCACCCCCCAGCGGACCGTGCCTGTTTCGTTCATGAGAGCATCGAAACGGTCCGGTCTCGAGAAGGCAAGGGCCGCAATCCCTCCGGTTGCCAGGCCCCTCGGAGCTCCCGTGTCGGTTCGGAGACTCCCCGCCCTGCTCGGCCCGGACGCGCTGGTGGGGACGTCCGAATGAGTGATGCTCTTTCGCTTGCGCATGGATGGCAACGCGGAAATCCTTTACGAGATTCGCGTGTGAACAAGGCCCGTTCGCAGCTTTTCCCTAGGAGGTGAGATTCACCTGGGGCGGAGATTTCTCGACGGTGCGGTATGTTGGACCACTGTGACTAGTTCGTGGGTCTGCGGTTACAAACCCAGGTATGGTCTCGACCGACAGTCGGGGCCACCACGCCGCGGCGAGGGATCTCGAATGCTCCGGACCAAAAACTTCAATCACGTCACCTTTCTCGCCGCCTCGCTCGGTCTGACGGTCAACTCAGTTGCTGCTTGCAGTTCCGAAGACAAAGGGAGCTCGCTTGTCGAGGACAGCCCCAGTTCGACCGGCGGGTCGGGCACCGGAGGGGGCTCCATCAACATCGGGACCGGCGGCGGCACGAGTTTGGGAACGGGCGGGGTGGCCCAGGGGGAATACGATGGGGGCACGGTTCCCCTGACCCCGGAGCAAGCTGCGGAAATCACGAACGGAGCGTGTACCGGGTGGAAGTACGAGGGAGAGGTGTTGCCCTCGTTGATCCAGCTCGTGGTCGACGTCAGCAGCTCGATGGACGCGACGGCCCCCGGAACCAACCAGACGAAGTGGGAAGTCACGCGGGATCTGCTGCTCGAGGGAATCGTGGGAGTGGAGGGTCCCGGCCTTCCTGCCTCGGTTTCGGTGGGGATGCTCTTCTACCCGAATCAGCCGGGCGTCGAGGCCACTGAGGACCCGCAGGACGTGAGTGCTTGCGTGAACACCTCCGAATTCGTGGCACCTCAGCTCCTGGGCGGTCCTACCGATCCGCATCGGGAGCTGATTCGAACCGCGCTCGAGAACGTGGTCACCGAGCAGTGGACGCCGACCCACGACGCACTCCGCTACGCCCTGCAGCAGGGCATCGAGGCGACCCAGTTCGCCGGCAATCGGTTCTTGCTCCTCATCACCGACGGCGCTCCCACGATCTCGCTCGATTGTACCCAACAAGGGCGGGGAGCTGGTGGCGTGGACCCGGAGCCCATCGTGCAGGAAATCACCACCGCGGCCGAAAACGGAATTCGGACGTTCTTGATCGGATCACCGGGCAGCGAGGCAAATCGCGACTGGATGTCCCGCGCGGCCGTGATCGGAGGCACTGCGCCCGATGGGTGCAACGTGGCGGGCCCGGTGGGCGAGTACTGTCACATGGACATGACCATCGCGGATGACTTCACCGAAGCGCTCCGTGAAGGGCTCGCGCGGATCGCCGGAGTGATCACGCCCTGCTCCTATCAGGTTGGTGTGCCGCCAGCGGGTCAGACGATCGACCAGAATGCGATCAACGTCGTCATGACTCACGGCGACGGTTCGACGAAACTCATCGTGCGCGACGACATCGGGGACTGCGACGAGGGCTGGCAGTTGGTCGGCGAAGATGAAATCCGCCTGTGTCCGACTTCGTGTGCCGAAGCGCAGGCCGAGCCGACCACCAACGTCGAGCTCGCTTTCGGCTGTGAAAGCGTGGTCTCGGTGAGGTGAGCGCGATCCAGAGTGGTGAGCTCGCGCTCTCGGGGGCGTGTCGCCGAGCTGCGTGAACGGGGGCTAGGCCGACGGCACGGGGGTGACGGCGCGTCGGAAGTTAGCCTGCGGCGCACTTCTCCTGAGCGGCTCGTCGTTCGTCGAGCGTGAGTACGTAGGGGGTCACCACGAGCTCCTTCGAGGCGCTGTCGAAGAAGGGCGATGGGGATTGTGCCCCTCGCACCCAACCGGACAGAAGGGAGGCGGCGCTGCGCAGAATGACCCGAGCGGGTGCTTTCGGCGATGCGTCGGGGGGCAGCTTCCCATGACCGAACCGCGCCTGGATCCGGCCGCGAAGCGGACCCAGGACCTCGTCCCGAGGGCGCCCGTCGGTCGTGTGGTCCATGAACAAATGACACACACTGGCGAAGGGCACCTTCGCTGAGTGGAGTGTGTTGGCGATCGGGGTGTTGCAGCATCCAGCATACCAACGCAATAGACCTTTCGGGCTCAAGCGGAGACAGCAGAGGTGCTCCTGACCCGAGCTCAACGTGAGCTGGGCCGGTGTGGTTTGGTAGAGATCAGTGCCGCCGTACTCGTCGAGGATCTCCGAGGCTCGGCCCAGGTAGTGCGCGTAGGTCTGACAGTCGTCGCACAGGCAGGACAAGCGGTTGCCGCGCTTCGGAGATACGGCGTGCAGCGTTCCGCGGAGCTTCCCGCAGGTGCACTTCAAAGGCAGATCGGTCGTCATGGTCACCTCAGAACGATGAACCGGGCTTTTTCAGAAAGGCGATCTCCGCCTCGGTCGAATCCCTGCCGAGGATCTCGTTGCGATGGGGAAATCGGCCCCATTTTTCCACGATGTCGTGATGGCGGATGGCGAAGTCGTGATTTCCGAGGATGGCCTTCCTCTCTTCCCCTTCGAGCTCGTCCGCGAATCGGGCGAAGAGCTCCACGCAGCGCTCCTGCGCTTCCAGCCGCTCCGCGTGCATGAACGGCATGTAGAGGAAGGTTCGTTCCGATAGCGCGAGTTTCTGGTCGAAGCCTCGCTCGATGCCTCGGGAAGCGGCGTCGACTGCCTGTTCGTCGGAGGCGAACATTGCTGCGGTGCCACGGAACATGTTGCGGGAAAATTGGTCGAGGACGATCACGTAGGCGAGTAGGCCCTTCGGTGAATCGAGCCAGTCCTCGTGTCGTCCTTCGACGATCTCCGCGTGCAGCGTGCCGAACCTGCGCCGAATCTCCTCGTCGAAGTTCTCGTCCTTCTTCCACCACCGACTCGAATGCTCCTCGTCCGCGCGTCCCGACTCGTCGAGCACGCCGAACCAGAAGTCGAGCACCGCTTCGGGCCTGTCATCCCTCATGGCGCAAGCAAACCACGAGATGTCCGCCAGCGCGAAGCCGACCGAGCCGGGAGCGGGAGCCCAGGGAAAACCGCCGGCGCCCGGTCGGATTGGTTCAGGAACCGCTCCGATCGGGTACGGGAGCAGTGAGCACCTGGGTTTCGCCGCTCGCATTGCTCGTCAGGGTGACCACGATAGAGCGTTGGGGGCTCTGAAGGAGCCAACCCTGGAAAGGCTCCTCGCGGGCGGAGTTCCGAGCGCCTCCGTTGCCTGCGGTCTCGGGTTCGGGCCGAGGTGTCTCGAGCGCGCGGATGGTCCAGCCTCGGTTTCGCAGACGCTCGCCGTAGGTGGCTCGCAATTCGTCGAGATCGGCCGAGACCGTGTACAGATTCATCGGTGTGCTGCCCAATTCTTCGTGGACCACCGAGAGCACGCGTCGCCCGCCCTCGGGTCGAGGGACGTCCGGATCGTCGATCCCCGGTGCGTCGCCTGTCTCGGGAAACATCGAGGCGAGATCGAGGGGGCCTTCCGTGCGAAGAGAAAGCACCGCGGTGCGGGCCGCGCCTGCGGAACGTGCGTAGACGTAACGGAACGCGCCGAGCCGACCGAGATCTGCCGTGCTGGCTGCTTCCTGGAGCCGCTCGACGATTGCGCCGAGATCGCGCTCGGCGAGCTCGAAGCAGGCGACCACGCCTTCCGTCTCCGCGGTCTGGTCGAATACGGGATCGGTCTCGCTCCAGCGCCGCAGCAGGGCTGGAAGTTGCAGGGTTCGCGACGAGCAGTCGGCGTGAGCCGCATCGAGCACCTCGACGAGGGGGCGCTCCACGGTACGAGATTGCATGCGGACAACGGCGCCGTTCATTGTGACGGTCTGCTCCGATTCCGCGTATCCTCCGAGGTATTCGAAGGAACGTCCGACGGCGACGGCCTGTTCGCCGAGCTCGTTTGCCCACGCGCGCCCAGCGAGCAGTGCGCTGCCCGTCACGAGTATGACCAGGACACCGACCACACGGGCTCCGGCGCGGACACGGTTCCACCACTGTGGGCGGTCTTCGGTTCGCACGCGTACCTCTCGATCCGAATCATGGTGAGGCGTCCGCTCATCGCGCATTGGGAGGGCGACTGGGGGTTGGGGGGTGCTCCGCTTCATTGGGTCACCAAGTTCCACAAGTCACTCGCGCTCGGCGCTCCGTCGGCTTTCGAATTGCAGGGGAGGCTGTAGCTCGCTCCAATCGTCACTTCACCGCCCCCGTACAAAGGGGGCCGTCGCATCGTGTGCTTGCCCGAGGCTTCGACTCGCTCGAAGAGCAGGCCGTCGACCTTCGCGTTCACCATCTCTTCGCTTCCTTGGTCGAGGGCTTTTTCCCGATCGGTCGCGCCGGGCCCTCTGTCGCCAGCTGCCTCCGATCGGTACGCCTCGCTCAGGTGTTTTTGATCGTCAGCGCTGGGCGGCTTGCGCTTCAGGTTCGACGCTTGGCAGACGGGGGGTATGTCGCCGCATCCGCCATCCGCCATCCGCCAGGCGCAGGACCGCGCCGTGACCAGTGCGCGATGGCGGGATTCACGCTGTCCGGTGGCGTACAGCACCGAGGCGTAGATCACCACGAAGAACCCGACGACGATGACCGCTTCGACGTAGGCCACCCCGCGGGCTCCTCTCCTTCGGGACTCCATCGATTCGCTTCGTTTTTCCACGAGACACTCCCGATCAATGAATGAGGAGCTTCGAGAGCAGAGACACGGACTCGTCCGCCTGCTTGCAGCGGCTCCCTTGGCGGGCTCGCTCACAGGCTTTCGTGGCGGTAGTTGCCTCACTCATGCCCCCGAATTCTTTGATGTCCTGCTGAGCGGTTTCGCCAAACCTCGTTCGATCGCCACCGGTCTTTCGCTGGGATTTCTCGGGCGCTCGGAAGCGGACCAGGCGGGCGCGCCAATTCATGTCCCAAAGCCAGGTGTCCGGTGCCGCGCTGCCGTCGTGGTCGAAGTAGTACTCGGCCTGGGCGAGCGCGGTTCTGCTGGCGAGTTCCACGACGTCCGCGCCGAGCCCGGGCTTGGGATCGGCACCCCAGGAGGCGAGCTTCACGATGTTGTCGGCCGTTTCGTCCTGCTCGGGACCCCACGTGAGAGCTCGCAGCTGAAAGAGCGAATCGCCGAGAGGTAGTCCTTCGAGGACTCGATGAGGCTCGCGTCCCTTCTTCCGTTCCAGCGGCTCGGCGCCCTCGAACGGCTCGTGCTCCTGAACGACGAAGGCCTTGCAGCCGAGGATGTGGCTGACCTCTTTGTACTCTTTGTTCGTCGTCTGACCCGGGCTCGCCAGCAGGTCGACCGGGAGCTCGCGCTCCTCGGCGCAGACCGGGTCGATCACTCGGACGTCTCCCGCCGAGTGCGGTTCGAGGTTCCAGTCGGTGCCGATGGTGCCGTCCGAGCCGCACGGTGGACGGGCTTCGGTTTTTCGGGCGGGAGGGCCAGGAAGCACTCCGGTTTCCACCCAGCCTCGGGCTTCGTCGTAGGTGTACGTCACCGTGACTTTTCGGAGCTGGAACGTGTATTCGTGCGGCTTGAAGCCGTCTCGCGGGCGACAGTCACGGCGCGCCTGCTTCAACAAGCGCTCATAGGGGCCCTTCAGGGTGCAGTCGTGGCCGGCGATGCATTCCCCCGTGTCATTGTGAGGCGCTCCCTCCTCGAGCTCGCGCTGCGCTTCTTGGCAGGTTCTTTCCAGATCGGGATCCGTGCGGTCGCCGCAACGCCGAGCCGCTTCGGTCTGGGGGTACTCGACCTCCCTGCGTTCCTTGTACTTGGGCGGTTCCTTGCCGCCTTCGCCACAGAAGAATCCGGATGCGGAGGCGGTCAAGCTTTCCATGGCGCCCGTCACGGCACCTGCGATGAGGTCCAGACCCGCAATGCCGGCGAAGGGCATCGTGACGAGCTCGCCGACCTTCTCACCTGCCTTTCCGCAAAGAACCTCGAAGCGGTCCGGCTCCACGGGGAGCTTGCGCGAGCTGGGAAGGGAAAATCCGAAGTCCGCCCCCTCGTGGTACTTGACGACCTCGGCGACCGAATCGATCGTGGCTACGCTCGGCACGACCACACTCGTCCAGCGCTGCGCTCGATGCAGCACTCCCACGGTCTGCAGGATGGGGCGCTTCAGCTGGGTGTGCAGTTGGTCGAAGCGCCGTTCGACCTGGGTCAACGGGGGAACGGCACTGAGGCTTCCTCCGCCGGTAGGCCAAGCGAGCGCGACTGCAATGCCGATGGCGACCACGCAGAGCCCCTGGACCACCCGGATTGCCACGAGGATCGCCACCAAGATCGCCATCACGAGGTTCAGGAAGGCGATCAGGTTCATGCCCCGGGCATGCAAGATGGCGGACGAAAACACCGCTGCGTCAGCGGAATCTTGCAGCTCCTCGCGCGCCAAGACGGCATCGCCGATCCCGACGACGAGATAGAGCATCGCGACGAGGAAGACGGCCATGAAGACGCCCATCACGATGATCGCGCCGCGCTCATCCCGCACCAGCCTGCCTGTTTCGCGACTCATGCGCTTTGTATCGGACGGAGCCAGCGGTGCGTTGCTCACTTTTCACTCGCGCGATGACCGCTTGCGGTGGTCGATCATCGTCTCTGCGGTGGTCGATCACCGCCGCGGGGGCGGGTGGTAGCGCGCCCCTTGATTGGGGAGCGTCACCTCGGCTTCGACGACGCTGAAGAGCCCGCCGCCCAGAAGAAGCGGGAGCAGCAGCCCGGGGCTTTCGGCGCGGGCGAGCTCGGCGTGAATCTCCCGAAACCGCTCCGCGTCTGGGAAGCGCTCGCGAAGCTCTCTCATCGCGCGTGCAGTGGCCTCGGGGCGGCTCGGGTCGAAGGAATCTCCGAGTCGTGCGAGCTCTTCGCGCACACGGCGATACCCCGCGAGATCCCACATCGGATTGCAGGCGAGGCGTGAAACGAGAGGGACCCCGCAGTGCAGGAGATAGGTGACGTGCACCGTGACATCACCGTTCGGCGCGACCTCCTTCGCGACGCGGTTCGAGCCCGGAGCCTCGCGCACGGTGACGATGGCCGCAGCGCGGTTGTACGCCAGAGCGCCCACCGCGAAACGCAGGAGTGGACTGGTCGCCAGCGCGTCGTGAAGACTGGAAGGCTGCCGCCCGAAGAACACCGACGGCGACGGTGCGAGGGCTGCCAGGGGCACGTAGGCGGCTTGGCGAATGGCCTGCAGGCGTGCCGGGCCTCGGGCGGGGCCAGTTTGGGTGCCCGACGGGTTCGTGCCGCTCCCTGCGCCGGCGAACAGGCTCGCCAACCGATCGCGCACGTCGGCGGTCGCGTCCGTGCCGCCTCCCGCCTGCAAGTCGCCCCGCGCCGCACCGCCATACTTCTTGGGGTCGTCGTCGAGCACGACGATGGCTGCGCGCGCCGCGCGGTACGCGGAGTGGCGAACGACGAGACGCGCGCTTCCGAGGAGGGCCATCTGCACGATGCCGAGGAACAGGACGAGCACCGGCATCAGGCACACGATCACTTCCACGTAGACCGCACCCCGGCAGCGGGCGCGTGAGCGAACCGCTGCCGGCCGTGCCATGATTTTTCCGAGCATCGCGCGTGCCTTTTTCCGGTGCTGTTGGGGCTTCAGGCTCCTCAGGGTGCGAGTTCGAGAGCGAGCACGAGGCAGGTTCCGAGGGCGATGGCGGGTCCCATGCGCATGGTCGTGAGCGCAGCCTCGCTTGGTGGGCGGCGCCACCGCGGGGGCAGCATCCATCCCGTCGCAAGCCGCACCGTGCTCCAGAGCACCGCGATGAGCTCCCCGCGCCAGGCGAGCAGAAGGAGCGCTCCCAGGGCCAGACTCAGAAACCCCAGCATCTGGGCTTCGAGTCCTACGCGTGGCCCGAGGAGCGCTCCCAGGGCAGCGAAGAGCTTGACGTCACCGCCGCCGATCGCTTGACCCCGAGTTGCCCGGTAGAGGGCGTAGGGCACGAATCCGCAGACGAGCGACCCGAAGAGCGGGAAGGCGAGCCCGCTCGTTCCCCCGACGACTCCCCAGCCCACGAGACCGCCACCGAGGGCGCCGAGGGTGAGCCAGTTGGGGATGCGCCCCGTGCGGGCGTCGATGACGCCCGCGAGGAGTGCGATCAGAGCAGCGAGTAGTGAGAAGAACATGAGACGCACCCGCTTGGGCTACTGACTACTCGGCCTCGGCCGCTTCCACGACCTTGTCCATTTTCTTATTCGAGCCTTCGACCGCTTCTTTCACGCTTTTACCGAGCGTGGTCCAAACCCCGATCCCGAGCATCGCGATCAGCGCCAGCAAGATCACGTACTCCACGGTGGACAGTCCTCGCTCGTCGTTGGCGAGGCCAAACTTCTTCCCGAGCTCCGGATTCCGAGAGGTGGTTCGTTCGTCGCGAACGAGTCCCAGCTTCTGGGCGAGGTGCGAAATCTGAGAGGTGTTCATGAGTTTCTCCTGTTGAAGGGCGCTCGATGGGAGGCCCGGATGGCCGGTCCCGCGAAGGGGAAGTCCGGCGGTGATGGGGTCTTTTCGGTCGGGCCTGTGGGGCGGTTGCGTCTTTTTTTCGATCCCTTCAGGCGCTCTCACCCCCAGGGGGCGCGTGAAAGCCGTAGCGCCATGCGCGCGCCGGGGAGGGGCTCACGGGAACGGCAAGGAAAGCCACAGCACCTGGGCTCGAAAGAGCTCGAGCAAGGGCACCCCGCAGGCGACGACGGCACCGGCGGCCGCCAGCGCCACGAACGTGAGCACGACCACGTACTCGACGAAGACCGAACCGCGGCTGTCGGTGATCATGTGGACCTGTTCGGTCACGCCACCGCTTCGGGTGCGCGAAATCCGAAGTGAACCTCGGTGCGTGGCGCGTCAGCCGGGGCCGCGGAGTTTCGTCGAAGAAAATCGGCAACGCCCGACAGTCGGCGTCCGAGAAAGGTGCATCCCGCTCGCGGGAGGAGGAATTGCACCGTGTCCAGAAAACCGCTGTTCATTGCAGCTCTGACAGCCGCCCTCGGCGTCGGTCTCGCCCACCTTTATCTCGAGCGCCTGGAGCGCGAGGTCTCCGGAGGCAACCCCGTGGGCGTTCTGATGACCGTGCGCGCAGTGCCCGCTGGCGCTCTGCTCGACGAGACAGCCCTTGCCGTGCGTCAGGTGCCGGAAGCCTACGTCGACCCGCGCGCCGTCCTGGCTTCGGACGCAGAGGACGTCCTCGGGCTCCCCCTCGTGACGGCCCTCCGGGCAAACGACGGGCTGGTGTGGAGCGACGTCACCGGAGGGACTTCTGAGGGGCGTCAGCTTTCGAACCTCGTGACCGAGGGCATGCGCGCCGTCACCTTGAGCGACGACGTCGACCTCTTCGACGGCTTGCTTCGACCCGGAGATCGCGTCGACGTGCTCGAGACCGACGCCGGCGGCGCGCGCATTCTCCTCGAGAACCTGCTCGTGCTCGCCGTAGGACGGCACCTCGGAGGGTCCGACGACGCGGGCCCCCCCGGCGCTGGTTCGGTGAGCCTCAGCGTCACTGTCGCTCAAGCAGAGACAATTGCCTTCGCACAGCGGCGCGGACGGCTTCGCCTCGCCCTCAGAAACCCCGCGGACGTGACCGTGACCGAGCGTCCCTCGGCGCCCGCAGCCGATCCGGACCGCACGCGAAAACCAACCAACCCCACTCGGGAGATCGAACATGTTCGCTGACAGCTTCCGTGTCGCTTTGGCCGCCACCCTCGACTGGGCCCAGAAGCTCTGCGGGTTTCTGGGATCTTGGCCTCGCGCGACTCCTCTCGACGGGCTTCGTCGGCTCTGCCGAATTGCGCGCACCCTCGGGTTCCAGCTCGTGGTCCTTGCGTCGCTCGCCGCACCGGCGGTCGCGCAAGAAACCCAGACTTTGCCCGATGTTGATCCAGGCTGGTTTCCTCAGCAGATCCAGATGGCCGTCGGTGAGCAGAAGGTTCTGTCCTCCGAGGGAGTGCGCAGCTACTCGGAGGGAACCCGCGGTATCGTCGACGTGCGCCTTACGCGCGACGCGAAGAGCTTCGTGGTCGTGGGAGTTCAGCCGGGAACCACCACGCTGCTCTTCATTCTGAACGATCGCAGCGAGCGACACATTCGCATCACGGTTACCGATCCCGAGGAAAGCCGAGGGAAAGTTCAGGAGGAAACCATCGTGGTCGAAGCGCGCGACAACGTGCGCCTCGACTTCTACTTCGTCCAACTCGAAAAGTCGGGCGGCTATCGGGTGGGAGTCGATCCGGCCGATGCGCTCACCGTGGGAGCGGGCGTCAGCTTCGACTTTCTCCAGAACCAGTTCCAGGGTGCTTCTGCCGTGGTGGAGGACCAAGCGCTCCTGCGCCTCGATCTGGCGCAGGCCGCCGGCTGGGCGAAGCTCATGCGGAAGGCCGCCGTCATCACGGAAAACGGCAAGAAGGCGAGCTTTTCGGGAGGCGGGGAGGTGAACATTCCCGTGCAAGGATCCCTTTCGACGGGCATTCACGCCATCAGCTTCGGAAGCAGCATCGAGGTCCTCCCTCGCTACGACGCCGAGTCGGGGCGACTCGAAATCGAGCTCCACGCGGACGTTTCCGATCTGACCGATGACCGCGGGAGCGGTACGCCCGGACGCACCACGAGCGAGCTGTCCACCATCGTCAATCTGCGCCTGGGTGAGGCGTTGGTGCTCGGTGGCCTCACCGCACGAAGCGAGATGCATTCCCGCTCGGGTCTCTTCGGTCTGAGTCAGATCCCGGTGCTCGGGGTGCTCTTCGGAACGACCGCAAACTCGCAGCAAGAAACGGAGAACGTGGTGTTCATCGTACCGACGGTCGTCGACGCCGTGCGGGACGATGCGACGGACCACATCGAGAGCGCCCTTCAGGCCTATGAAGCGTACTCGGGGGACCGCGAGGAACTCCGGGGGCTCCGGAAATCGCCCGCTGGGAGCGCCCGGAAAGGGAGCAGCCGATGAACCCCGCTCCCGAAGAACGCCTCGACGAGAACGACTCCGCCGAGCGCCTCGCGATCAAAATCGAAGGTCCCGGCGGAGTGGTTCGGCGTCGCTCCTTTGCATCGGGCACGCCGATCTGGCTCGGTCGTGACGAGAGCTGCACCCTGGTGCTGGGCGCCGAGAGCGTGTCGCGGCGGCACGTCTGCTTCGAGCTCGAGCGCGACGCCATCGTCGTGCTCGAAACCTCGGCCAACGGAACGCGCGTCGCCGGTCGCACGGTGCGCGGGGAAACCTTGCGCCTGAACGTGGGGCGATTGATCGCCCAGGTCGGGCCCTTCCGCGTCAAGGTGCGCCGCGAAGGTGAGGGGCGCCGGTCGGGCCCTTCGCCTTCGCCTTCGCCTTCGCCTTCGCCTGCGCGCTCGCCTTCGCCTGCGCGCTCGGCTTCGTCGTCGCACTCGCAGTGTGAGCAGCCGCCCCCTGCCAGCTCGGCTCCCGTGGACGTGGCCCTGCGCCGTCGTCTCCACGCTCAGCTTCTCGATCACCTGGAGCTCGATCGCCTCGGCCGTGGCGGGTCTCCGGACGCGGCTCTCCGAGCGCGGGTGAAGGCGGCCCTCGACGAGATCGTGAAGGCGCATCGCACCGAGGTCCCCCCGGATGCGGCCCCGGCGCTCGTCTCCGATCTGCTGGACGAAGCGCTCGGTCTAGGACCTTTGGAACGCCTACTTTCGGACCCCGAGGTGAGCGAGATCATGGTGGTCGAGCCTTCGACCATCTACTCGGAGCGTTGCGGCCGTTTGGAGCTCACCGGCTTGCGGTTTACCGACGCCGAAGCCGTGCGTGCGGCCATCGAACGCATCGTGACCCCGCTCGGCCGCCGCATCGACGAATCGACGCCCTTGGTCGACGCCCGCCTGCGCGATGGCTCACGAGTCAATGCGGTCATTCCTCCGCTTGCGACCAAGGGCCCCTGCATCACCATCCGCAAATTCTCCGAGCACAAGCTCACCGTGGACGACTTGGTGCGCGGCGGATCGGTCACCGAACGCATGGCCCGCTTTCTGACGCGCTCGGTGCGGGTGAAGAAGAACGTCGTCATCAGCGGAGGAACGGGCAGCGGCAAGACGACCCTCCTCAACGTCCTTTCATCTGCCATTCCCGAGGCGGAGCGAGTGGTCACCATCGAGGATGCGGCCGAGCTCGTCCTCGGTCAGCCCCACGTGGTTTCTCTCGAGTCTCGGCCGCCGAACTTGGAAGGCAAAGGGGAGTACACGATTCGCGATCTCGTGAAGAACGCCCTGCGCATGCGGCCCGATCGCATCGTGGTGGGGGAGTGCCGCGGGGGTGAGGCGCTCGACATGCTGCAAGCGATGAACACGGGCCACTCCGGCTCGATGACGACCACGCACGCCAACAGTCCTCGGGAGGCGATTGGGCGTCTCGAGACCCTGTGCTTGATGGCCGGGCTCGATCTGCCCGTGCAGGCGATTCGACGCCAGATCGCCTCCAGCGTGCACTTGATTGTCCAGCAGGCGCGCTTGTCCGATGGGTCGAGAAAGATCACCAGCATCAGCGAGGTCATCGGGCTCGGTGACGACGGTGAGGTCGAGCTCGCCGAAATCTTCGGTTTCGTGCGCACCGGTGTGGGCGCGGACGGTCGCGTCGAGGGCGAGTTCCGCGCGAGCGGTCGCATTCCTAGCTTCGTTGGGGAGCTCATCAGTCACGGCCTGGCTGCGGAAGGGGATTTCCTGTGACTTCGACGTTCCTCGTGGGAAGGGCAGCGAGCGCCTTGATTGTGCTCGCCGCGGTCGGCTTTGCCGGAGCAATTCTCCGAGCGCCGGAGAGCCCGCTTCGTCGCTGGATCCGCGAGTATCGGGAGCGACGCCAGCGGGAGCTTTCGTTCCTCCGCTCGAGCTTCACAGCGGATGGGCTCCTAGCGCTTCAGTTGACCGGCGTCGTGCTCTCGGTGGGGATCGCGGTGACTGCGGGGGTTCTCCCGGGTGCGGCGGTGCTGGTCATGACGTTGCTGACTCCCGGGCGCCTGCTTTCGCGCGCTCGGGCCCGGCGTGTGGTCGCCATGGAGGAGCAGCTCGAGGGCTTTCTCACCATGGTCGAGAACGCCTTGGAGGCCTCGCCTTCCCTCGGTGAGGCGCTTTCCTCGAGTGCACGGCTGATGGAGTCCCCGCTTCGGGACGAGGTGGAGCAGCTCCTCGCCGAACACGGTCTCGGATCCCCGCTCGACCGCGCCCTGGAAGCCGCCTCGGACCGCATCGGAAGTCGTCTGGTTTCGACGGCGCTCCTCACCCTGCGGATCGGTCGCAATACGGGAGGCAGCCTTCAGCAAATCCTGCATGGCACGGCGGCAAACCTTCGGGAGATGGCTCGTCTCGAAGGGGTGGTGCGCACGAAGACGGCCGAAGGTAAGGCGCAAGCCGCGGTGGTGAGTGCCATTCCCGTGCCGCTCTATCTCGGGATCCGGTTCATGAGCCCCGGGTTCTTCGACCCCCTCGAAACGACGACTCTCGGCCACGTGCTGATGGCCGTAGCCAGTGTGCTTTGGGTGGCGGCGGCCTTGCTCGCGAGGCGAATCCTGGCGGTGGACGTGTGATGTTCGAGTCGTTCGTCGATCACGCGTCGGGCGTTCTTCTCGAAGCCTCGATCTTGCTCGCTGCCGGAGTGTTTGCCGCTCTCGTCGGTTGGGTCGTCGCCCGTGTGCCTTCGCTTCAGCGTCCCACGACGGGGATCCGCGGGGAGATGCGTCGGCGCGCTCTCGCGGAAAGTGCGGCCCTTCGCTCGCTCGAACCGCTGCTGTCGAAGCTCGGGGGCGTGGTCCGCACGCTCAGGTGCTGGCGGCCCCTTGCTCGACCGGGGCGGTGGTGGGTCGAAACTCAGGAGCGCGTCCTGACCGTTGCAGGGCGGGTTTGGGGGCTCGACGCCGACGAGCTTCTAGCTCTGAGTGTCCTTTCGGGGACTGGCTTTTCGGCGCTCGTGGCGAGCACTTCCAGTCTGCTGGACGCTGGGGTCGTCTGGATCGCTCCGGCAGCCGCCTTCGGTGCGGCTCTGCCGAACTTGCAGCTGCAAAGCGTGACGGCAGGGCGCTTCAAGAGCGCCACCCGAAACCTCCCCGCAGCGATCGACCTGTGCACTCTCTGCATGAGTGCTGGCGCCGACTTCGCGCAGGCGCTGCGCTACATCGTCGAAGGTGGCGATGACCTGATCGCTGAGGAGTTCCGTCGCGTGCTCAACGCGATGGAGATCGGTCAGACGCGACGGACCGCTCTCCAGGAGCTCGCCCAGCGCCTCCCCGTCGAGCCCGTGCGCGACTTGGTGCGCGCTCTCGTGCAAGCGGAGGAGAAGGGAAACCCTCTCGCCGAGGCCTTGGCGAATCAGGCAAAGATGAGCCGACTCAGGCGAAGTGTCGCGGCTGAAGAGGCCGCAGCGCGCGCGGGAGTTCTCATGATCGTACCGCTCATGCTGCTGCTCGGCTGCGTGGTGCTCCTGCTCCTTGGACCTTTCATCGTCACCGGAGGTGGATTGTGAGTGAGACGACGAAGCCCAGCCCATTGTTCCTCGTGCTGGTTTGCTCCTTGTTGGCTGCGGGAGGCGCGCTGTTCTTGCTCCCGAGAGGCACGGCAAGAGCCGAGAGTGAGCGGGAGCGCGATTCGAAGGCCCTGGTCTCCTTGTTCGACCAGAAGCCCCAGTGCTCCGCCCGAGAACCCGGAGCCTCCCTCCGCCTCGGCGGTGTGGCCGAGCAGCGGGCCCGTGCTCACGTCGAACGCGCCGCCTTCGAACCGGCCCTCGTGCTCGCTGCTAGGCAAAAATGGGGGCAGGCCGCGGCCTGCTTTCGGGCCGCGGGCGACACCGAACGGGCGCTTGGAGCGGAAGAGCAACAGGCGAAGCTCCGCGCGCGAGCGGAAGGCCTCGTGCGCTTGCACCAACTTCGATTGAGGCGCGCGAAAAAAAACAAGCAACCGAACGAGGCGCTGTCCGAAACCAGGTCATTGCGGGAGCTCTTCGACGAAAGCAGTGCCTACGGGAACTGGCTTCGTGCCGAGGAGCGCCGCCTCGAGAAGAAAGTTCGAGACCACCGATGAAACACCCCCTCGAGCGACCAACGGTTTTCGGCGCCCTGGCGCTCCTGCTTTCCTGTTCCTGCCTGGTCGGGTGCGGCTCTGCCAGCCGGCCACCGGCAC
This sequence comes from Polyangiaceae bacterium, assembly GCA_050289625.1. Lineage (GTDB taxonomy): Bacteria > Myxococcota_A > Polyangia > Polyangiales > Polyangiaceae > NIC37A-2. Next base: position 20,988 of record JBNKGC010000058.1, read on the forward strand.
CGATGACCCCCGAGCTCGCCGCGGATGCCGTCGCTCTGGAGCGTCAGGCGGATCGCCTGGCCGAACTCGGTGACGGAATTCGTGCCGAGCAATACTACGCCGCGGCGCTGGCGCATGGCGCGGACGTGCACCGAGTGCTGCCTCGTCTGATTCGGGTCTGTGTCCAGGCGTCCCGCTTTCGAGCGGCGCTCACTCACGCCGAACCCTTGTTGCGCGCGGCGCCCGACGATGCGGAGCTTCGCTTCGTCGTGGCGACTCTGTATCTCGGTCTCGGCGCGGAAGACGAGGCCAGGCAGCACCTGGAGCATCTGCTGCGACTCGTTCCGGAACACGCTGACGCCCACTACCTGCTCGGGGCAGTCCTGGCGAAGAGCGCACGCGAGCCGGAGACGGCATCCCGGCATCTGGAAGCCTATCTCCAGCTGTCACCGAGCGGGCGTCACGCGGCCGCCAGTCGCGAGCTTCTCGCAAGTCTTCAGGCGCAACGTTTGGTGGAGCAGCTGGAGGTTTCCGGAGACGAAGGGGGGGCTTCGTGATCCCGCGCGCGGTCTACGAGCAGGCCATCGGTGGCTTCCTCGAGCCGATTGGCAATTTCCTGGCGGACTCGACCGTCAGCGAAATTTTGATCAACGGCCCCGACGAGATCTACGTCGAGCGCTCGGGTCGGCTTTTGAAGACCCAGGCGCGCTTCGGATCCGTGGAAGATCTGATGTCCGCACTGCGCAGCATCGCTCAGTTCGTGGGGCGCCCGCTCGACGAGCGGCATCCCATCCTCGAAGCGCGCCTCCCCGACGGTTCACGTGTGGAGGCAGTGCTACCGCCCGCGTCTCCACGGGGGCCGAGCGTTGCGGTGCGCCGCTTTCGCAAAGACACGCTCACCGTCGAGCGATTGCTCGAGCTCGGCTCCCTCACTCCGCAAGTGGCGGAGCTGCTCTCCGAGTTGGTGTCGTCTCGTCAAAACGTGATCGTGGCGGGTGGGACCGGGAGCGGGAAAACCTCGCTTCTCAACTGCCTCTCGTCCTTCGTTCCTCCAAACGAGCGACTCGTGGTGCTCGAAGATGCTTCCGAGTTGCAGCTCCAGCAGCCTCATGTCGTCCAGCTCGAGGCGCGGCCACCGGACGCACGAGGCCGCGGCGCCGTGACCATTCGCGATCTCTTCAAGGCGACTTTGCGGCTGCGTCCCGACCGCATCGTGGTGGGCGAGCTCCGGGGAGGGGAGGCGCTCGAGCTCGTGCAGGCGATGACCTCGGGACATGGAGGCTGCCTCTCCACGATCCATGCGTCTCATCCCCTCGATGCTCTGCGACGCTTGGAAACGTTGGCTCTCATGAGCGACGTCGCGCTTCCCCTTTCTGCTCTCCGGGCGCAGGTGGCGTCGGCCATCGACGTAGTGGTGCAGACCGATCGCCTCCACGACGGGAGTCGTGCGGTGACCCACGTGAGCCGTGTGCTCCCCCTCTCCGATCGCGACGGCTATCAACTCGAGCCGCTCTTCGAACGAGCAGCAGAGCGGCCGTCTCCGCGCTTGGGGCAGTCGCCGGGGGCGATGTCATGAAAGACTCACGAGCCTTGATGGACGATGGGCTGGCGACCATCGCGATGCCTCCCCTGGACGAGGAGTACCCGACCCTGGCGGCCGCACCGCTGGATGAAGTGACGACCTCCGTCCTGTCCGTGCGGGTGGACGAAGCGGAGACCCGGGTGGTGTCCCGCATGGAGCCCGTCGCCACGGTCGTGGGGAGAGTTCAGGTGGAGGGTGATCGCATCGTCGCGATCCATCGCGGCTTACCCCCCGAGGCGCTGGAGCCCGAGAAGCCAGTGCAGCCGATGCCAATGAGGGACATCGAGTCGGCGCCGGCTTCTACGGTGGCGGACCCGGTTCTTCGCGCGAAACCGCTCGAATCGGCGCCGGCGGGAGCGATTACCGTTCATCAGCCGATCGACGAGGATGCAGCTTTTTCATCGGGCAAGGCTTGGACCGAAGCGCAGCTGCTCGAAAGCGCAACGTCGACCGTGGGTCGGGTGTCACCGCCGTCGAACGCGCTCGATCGGGCGACGAGCTCGGCGCGCTCCCCGGCGGTCCAGGTAACCGAAGGTCGGAGTCGTGCGCCCGAGGGTAGGCGGCGTCCGCCCTCTCTTCGATCCGCCCGAAGAGCGTGGATCATGGCCGTCGGTCTGCTTGCAGCCGGCACCGGCGTGACGAGCGGCGCTATCTTCATGCGTCTGCGGGCGCCTGCCGCTCAGGAAGTAGTGTATTCGCCTCCTGCGGTCTCCAGCTCGCGGCCCCAACCCGAGCGGCTCGAACCGGAGCCTCCCTCGCCGACGGTTGCCCCCCCGACGAACGAGGACGTTCGCGCCGCAGCCGATGCCTTGCTCGACGGTCGCCGTGAGGAAGCTCGGGAACTCTACCGAGGGCTTCGCCAGCGGCATCCCGACCAGATCGCATACGCGATCATCGAAAACGCGCTCACCCGCGACCCTGCGCTCGACGGTTTGGAGGAGAGGCAATGAGGAATGCGTCTGTGATCGCCGCGGCACTTTTGCTGTTGGCTGCCTGTCAGGAGCAACGCTCCGTGAGGCGAGATGTCGAGATCTCCGTTCGCACGCCGGAGGGTGCGCCGGTCTCCGGCGCCGAGATCACACTTGAAGGCGCTCGCCGGGGAGCGACGGACAGCAAGGGAACTCTGGTCACGTGGTTCGAGCAGCCCGCGAGCGGGTCCGTTGCTGTGCAGGTGGAGCTCGAGTGCCCCTCGGGGTACGAGCCGCGCTCGACCGCTCAGCGCATCGCCCTCAGCGACACCCGTGGGCTCGACGCGCGTCCCGTGACACCGCGGCTCTCCCTCGAATGTCGCCCCTCCCAGGTCTCGGTGGCGGTGGTCGTGCGCACCCGAGGCTTCGAGAAGGTCCCGGTGCTCGTCCAAGGCCAGGAGGTGGGCGATACCGGGACCGACGGAGTGCTCCACTACGCGACCGTCGTCGCTCCCCGATCGGACATTCGGGTGGAGGTCGACACGTCGAGCCTGCCGGGCGTGACACCCGAAAATCCGTCGCGCACGTTCACGATGGAAGCGCGGGACTCCCTGGTGACCTTCGACCCGCGGCTCGAAGCCCCCCCGCCGCCTCCCCGCAAGGCGCGCCGGCGTACCAAGCCGCAACCCCGGCAGATCCCGTATCGCCTCGACTAGACGTTCGCCTCCACTCACGCGGTACTGCACAAACGCTGGGCGAAAAGACGGAGGTTTCGCCCAGAAATGGGGCGAATTTTCCCTCCTCGGGGCCGGGACCGCGGGGCCGCGGGCGTGCTACAAGCCGCCCTCCCATGCAGGTTTCCTATCGCTGGCTCCGTGAATTGCTCCCCGGGATCAACCGCGACCCCGACCAGATTGCCGATCTCCTGAACGGCGTGGGGCTTGCCGTCGACGGCATCGATCGGCAGGGGCAAGCCCTCGAGGCGATCGTGCTCGCCAAGGTGACGAAAATCGAGCCGCACCCCGAGCGCTCCGGACTGCGCCTGGTGACGGTTTCGACCGGCAAAGGCGAGCAGACCGTGGTGTGCGGGGCGCAGAACGTGCCCGACCCCGGTGGCCTGGTCGTCCTCGCGGGGATCGGGGTGACCCTGCCCGGCGCCGGCTTCACCCTGACGGCACGCAAGATCGGCGGTGTCACGAGTGAAGGCATGCTGTGCAGCGAGTCCGAGCTTGGCCTGGCGGAGGAAAGCGAAGGGATCCTCACGTATCCCGCGGGCAGCTACGAAGCGGGAACCCCCTTCATCGAGGCGCTGCCCGAAGCGAACGACACAATCTTCGAGATCGACGTCACCCCGAACCGCCCGGATGCGCTCGGTCACGTTGGTGTCGCTCGCGACTTGGGAGCACTGCTGGGGCTCAAGCTCGAGTTGCCCGGTCCCGGATCGCCCGCGCGCGATGCATCGACCAAGTTGAAGTCGCTCATCACGATCGAAAATCGCGATCCGGAGCGGTGTCCGCACTACGGCGCTGCGGCGGTGCGCGGCGTGAACATCAAGCCCTCACCCGATTGGATGCGCTGGCGTCTGCACCGGCTCGGCATTCGTCCGATTTCGAACGTGGTGGACATCACGAACTGGATGCTTCTCGAGTTCGGCCAGCCGATGCATGCGTTCGATCTTGCGACCGTTCGCGACAAGAAGATCGTGATCCGCCGCGCGGAAGCCGGGGAGAAGTTCACCACGCTCGATGGAGTGGCTCGCACCCTCGACGCGGACGATCTCGTGATCTGCGATGGAGGCGGTCCCACCGCGCTTGCCGGGGTGATGGGTGGCGCCGACAGCGAGATCTCCGAAAGCACGAAGGACGTGCTCCTCGAGTGCGCGTATTTCACGCCGAGCGGGGTACGGCGGACGGCGCGGCGGCACGGAATGCACACCGAGTCGAGCCATCGCTTCGAGCGAGGCACCGACTACGGCGACATCGAGCTGGTGCTGAAGCGAACGCAGACCCTCCTGAGTGAGCTCGCCGACGCCAAGGCGGTGCCCGGTTTGATCCATCTCACCGGGGAGGCCCGCGAGCTGCCGTCGATCGAGCTGCGCTCCCAGCGTTTGGACCAGCTGCTCGGCGTCTCCGTCCCCTTCCGCGACGCGACGCGGACGCTCCAGCGTCTCGGCTTCGACATCGAGTTCGTGCGCGATCTGCCCGAGGGGCAAGTTGCGAGTGTGCGCGGCGCGACCTGGCGCCCCGACGTCAGCATCGAAGCGGATCTGATCGAAGAGGTGGCGCGGATGCGCGGGCTCGACAACATCCCCACGGTCCTGCCGGCGATCGAGCCGCAGACGCCGCGCACGGCGGGTCGCCTCGAGCGTGAGACGGCCGACACCGCGGTTGCGCTCGGGCTGAGCGAGGCGCTCTGCTACGCCTTCGTCTCGCGGGCGGAGCTCGCGGCGGTCCGCGCTCCGGAGCCGGCGGTCACACTCGACAACCCCTTGAGTGAGGAGCGCAGCGTCCTGCGGACCAGTCTCCTGCCGGGGCTCCTCGAATCGCTCCGTCGCGCCCGCCGTCGCGGGGAGCGCAGCGTGCAGCTCTTCAACATCGGTGCGATCTTCCTGCCACCGAACCACCATGCGCGGGAGCTCGAGTCCCGGCCGTACCTGCCTGGGGATCGGGGTGTGTTGCCCGAGGAGAGGCTGTGCTTCACGGCGGTCTTGGCCGGGCCTCGCGCAGGGTACCTCCAGCTGAAGCCGGAGGAGGTGGACGTGTTCGACGCGAAGGGCGTCGCGCAAGAGATGGTGGAACGTCTGACGAATCGGGCCGCGCAGGTGAGGCTCGCGGACGACCCGCGTGGCCTGCCCCATTTGCATCCTCGCGGAGCCAGTTCGATTTTTGCCGGCGACGTGCGAGTGGGCTCGCTCGGCCCGTTGCATCCCGACATCGTCGAGGCGCTCGATCTCGACGGCACGGCGCAGATTGTCGAGCTGGATCTCGAGGCGATCGAGACCGTAGGCAAGGCGGTTCCTCGCTACCGTCCGATCCCGAAGCTCCCCGCCATCACGCGTGATCTGTCGCTCGTGGTGAGCGACGAAGTGCCGTCGGCTGACGTCGTTTGCGCCATCACCGAAGCAGCCGGCGAGCTGTGCGAGTCCGTCGAGCTGGCGGCGGAATTCCGCGGGGGCTCGGTCCCCGAGGGTCACCGATCGCTCACCTACCGGGTCGTGTACCGCGACCCAAAGGCCGCCACCGACGTGGATGGCGCGCGCACCCTGACAGACAAAGAGATCGACAAGCTGCAGGCTGAGGTGCTTTTGGCTGCTCAGAGGCGAGTCGGGGCCACGTTGCGCGGCTGAGAAGCATCCGTCGGTTCTGGGTTGAATGAAGCGCGCTGGAACGCGGTTGAGGTCGAGGGCGAAATCTCGCACAGTCGGGCAACGCATGAATGACGGAGGAGCCAATCGCTGGGCCGCGGGGTGTTTGCGAGTGCGCCTCGCCGCGTCGACCGCGCTCCTCGCGGGGGTAGTGCTCGCTCCTCTGCCGGCGTTGGCGCAGGCAGACAGCGATCGTCCAGCTGCCCCAGCCGCGCAGGCGGAACGCAAGGCTGCCGAGGGCACCGCAGGCACCGAGGCGACGGCCCCAGGTGACGCTGACGCGGGAGCGGAAGGTGGCGAGTCCGACGCGGACTCGTCGGGTGCTTCTGACGAAGCGGAGTCGACCGACACGGGGGACGCCGAAGCATCGGAAGGCGAGGCGGAAGACTCCGGCGAGTCCGACGGTGAGAAGAGCGACGCCGAAGACGATTCCGAGAACGACGGCAAAGCCGACGCCGCTCCCCCGCCCCTCGATCCGGCCAGTCAAAGCCCTGAGCCGGTGAAGCTAGACGATCGGCCGTGGCCTCCGCGCCGCCTGGTCGATGTGGGAGCGTTCGTCGGTGCGGTCAATCGACCCTCCGGTAGCTCGCTCGTCACCTATGGGCCGACCGTTGCATGGGGCTTTTACGGGCGCCCGCTGCTCACTGATTGGCTCGCCGTGCGCGTCTACTACCGGGAGGAGCTGATTCCCGTCGACGTGAAGGCGGGAGGATTCGATACGGCGCGCACGAATTTTGGTGCAACCGACTGGAAGCAACCGAGCCTCGATCTGCGCACTCTCGGTCTTCGGGTGGAACCCATCTGGACCATCACGCCGCGCCTCCGAGCGTTTGGCATCGTGGGGATTGGCTGGCTCCGGTACGTGGCGGATGAACCGTCGAGTACTGGAGAGTTCGCCGGCGTGCGGAGCGCTTCGCGTGCTGCAGTCGAGCTCAACTATCCCCTCGGCGCGGGCGTTTCCTTCGATGCGGTGCGGGACTGGATGATCGTCTCGGCATCGTTCACCTACGGATTCGTCTCGACGCAGAGCGGTACCGCCGTGGACGCGGACAAGCCGCTGCAGGGCGTCGACGCCGACGGGAGCTTGGTGTACATCGCCCCGCTGCCAAAGTTCGAGAGAGTGACCGATCTGCTCTTGTCCATGGGGATCTACCTGTGATGCGTCGAGCCGCGTGCCTTCTCGCGCTGTTTTGGGGAGCCGCCACGGTGGGCTGTCAGCGCAAGGCACCCGGGCCGTTCGAATGTCAGGAAATCGCGGCGCGAAGCCTCGGAATTCGCACCCGCGAGCAGCTGTCCGATCCTCGGGTGCGCGAGGCCTACGACGCCTTCACCCACGAGTGCCTCACGACCCCGTTCGATCGGCGGCTCGTGCGGTGCCTCGAGGAAACGGGGCGGACGCGGGCCTGCTTCATCGACTTTCAGCAGCGTCGCGATTCGCGGCGCTGAGCGCGAACGCTGCTCGGGCGAAGCGGGCGAGCGGGCTTCCCTGGGTGAGTCACTGACCCGAGTGCACCCCCGCGTCGGCGCAGCCCGCGAGGCGGCTGTACCGAGTGGTCTGGTGGCGAGGTCGCGCATTGGTTGCAGACTTCACCAAAAGGTCGAGGCGTTCCTCGAGGGGGAGGGGAGTCAGGCATGCAGGTTGGGGAGCAAAAGGAGCTGTCGCGGCGGGCACTCGATGCATGGGGCAGCGGAAGCAGCGTCGACGTGTCGCAGCTCTTCACGGACGACTACATCAACCACCAGGAGCCCGACGTCTCCGGTGGAGTCTCCGACAAGACTCTCGTGGATTGGGAGCGCTTGGTCACCGAGTTCCACGGAGCATTTTCGAACGTGGAGGCGCGTCCGCTGATGCAGGTGGCCGAAGGCGATCTCGTCGCGACCCGTTGGCAGATCACTGCGACGCACACGGGCGAATACATGGGCGCGCAGCCGACCGGGAAGGTCGTGAGTTGGACTGGGGTGCAGCTCGACCGCTATCAGGGCGGCAAGATCGCCGAGAGTTGGGTCGACTGGGACAAGTACGGCCTCTTCGCGGCACTTGGTCTCGTCCCGTAGCGGATTCCGAACACGATTCTCCCCGGGGCAACGAACGATCGGCGAAGTATCCAGGCGCTGGCCCGTCTTTCAGATCAGCGCGCGGCGCGTGCGCGAGGAAGAGGCTCGAATTTCGATCGGAACGATGAGTTCGCGCCCCCTCGAATGACCGGCTGGACGCAAGGCTGGAAAGTTCCGCTGTGGCGGGCAGCTCGCGGAAAAATGAAACGGATCCGTCCACGGACGGGTGCTCCGCGCGCCTACACGATGCATAGTCGTGGTCCGTCGCGGATGGATGCGGTTCCGCGCGCGGGAAGAGAACGAGACTTCGATGCAGGACCCCTCGGGGAAATGCTGAGCGGATTGGAACGATGAACTTTGTGATGAGGATGATACGAAGTGGGGCGATCCTTGCGGGTGGCCTTGCATTGATCGGCGCGTGTACGGCAGAGCCCACCTCCAATGATCCGGGCGGTCAATTCCAGCAGCAGCAATGCCCCACGGGAGTGATGTGCGGTGGCGTCTGCACGAACCCGCAAGCGGATCCCAACAACTGCGGTGCTTGCGGTCAGATCTGCGGCGGCGGGCTTCTGTGCTCGTTGGGAACGTGCTCGGCCACGTGCGCGGCTGGTCTCATGCAGTGCGGACAGGCTTGTGAGAACCTCCAGACCAGCTTCCAAAACTGCGGCGCTTGCGGAAACTACTGCGCGAGCGGCGTGTGCTCGAATGGCGTTTGCCAAGCGGCCCAGGGCACCGGCGGTGCCGTCGGTACGGGTGGCGGCGTCGGTACGGGCGGAGTCGTCGGGACCGGTGGCGCAGGGACCGGTGGCGCAGGCACCGGCGGATCCGGCACCGGCGGCGGCAGCGGACTGCTGGGCGGCTACCACACCCGAGGTGACTGGGCTGGCTTCGCGTTCGCCTTCACGGATACCGCGAACACCGCGACCATCACGCCTTCGAACTTCGAAGACATGGTCGATGTGGAC
>JBNKGC010000059.1:0-29481 GCA_050289625.1 Polyangiaceae bacterium
CTGCGGTCTTCATCACGGCACTCTTCGGGGGGTTGTTCTCGAGCTTCGTGTGGGAGCGCCATGAACTCGACGGACGTGTCGTTCGAGGAATCCGCTCGGGTGAGCTCGTCCTCACTGGGCTCGATGTTGAAGGTCTCGAGCGAGCCCTCGAACCACGGGCGCACGAGTTGGCCGAGACTCGCGTGCGGCTTTCCCTCGAAGGCAAAGAACTCGAGCTGACCGCCGCCGACCTCGGCATCCGACTCGACGTAGACCGGGCGAAGAAGGACGCGCTGGTTCTCGGCCAGAGCGAGGGTCTGCTCCGGCAGTTCGCTTTCTGGCTCGCACGCCTGACGAGCGATCGCGAAGTCGACGTCCCTCTCCGGCTCGACCGGACAGGGATTGAAGCGCGCGTCGCGCCGTGGGCTGCCGAGGTACTTTCGCCTCCGAAGCCTCCGAGCATCGTGTACGACGAGGGGGCGCGCGCGAACTTCGCCGAACCGGGAAGCGTCGTGAACTTCGATGCGTTACTCGACGCTTTGCGCTCGGCCGCGGGAACGCGGGTCGGCGACGCCATCGTCGTTCCCACGCTCCGCCTCACGCCAAAAATCCCCCGACCGGAAGTCGAAGCTCGACTCGAAGAAGCGAAACGCCTGACCGCCGCGCCGATCCAGGTAACGACGGCGGACGACCTCCATCGCTTCGAACTACTGCCGGCACTTCTCGGTGCCGCACTCGAGAGCCACGTCGAAGGCGAGCCGGCCCGCCTCGAACTGACCCTGTCGCTGGAAAAGCTTCGCGAGGCGCTCCAGGTGCTGCTCGAGCGGGTCGAAAAGCCCGCCCTCGACGCGTCCTTCGACATCAGCCCTCGCGGCGACGTGAGCGTCGTCCCGAGTGAACCCGGCGTCGGACTCGACGAAGAAGCCTTCGTGCGCAGGCTCTTCGAGGCGTCCGCGAAGAACGCGCGCAGCGTGGTTCTCCCTCTCGTCCCGGTTGCTCCACAGCTCAGCACCGAAGAAGCCGAGAAACTCGGAGTCAAAGGGCTCGTCGCCTCGTTCACCACTCGACACCCTTGCTGTCAGCCGCGGGTGCACAACATCCATTCCGTAGCACGCCAGATCGATGGGCTCGTGTTGCGCCCCGGTGAGCGCTTTTCCCTCAACGAGTTTCTGGGGCCGCGCACGACCGGCAGCGGATATCAAAAAGCCCCCACCATCGTGCGCGGGAAGATGAAGAAGACCTTCGGGGGCGGCATCAGTCAATTCGCCACCACCCTCTTCAACGCGGTGCTCGACGGCGGATACGAGATCATCCAGCGGCAGCCACACAGCTTCTACTTTCCGCGCTATCCCGAGGGGCACGAAGCGACGATTTCCTATCCCGAACCGGATCTGATCTTCAGGAACGACACCGACGCCGGTCTCGTCGTCAAAACGCACTTCGGCTCGACCTTCATCAAGGTGCTCCTCTACGGCGACAACGGAGGACGCCGCGTCACGCGGGAGAAGTCCAAGCGATACCACTTGGTCGAGCCACCGCAGGAATACGAGCCCGATCCGGACATGGATCCGGCCAAATCGAAGCGGCTAAGAGCTGGTCAGCTCGGCTGGACCGTGCTGGTGTCACGCACCATCCATTTCCCTGACGGGACGACTCGCGAAGAAAAGCGGGAGGTCGTGTACAAGCCGCGCCCGGAGCTCCTTCGAGTCCATCCGTGCGCGATCCCTCGAGGAAAGAAAGGCTACACGGGGGATCCCTGCCCCGAACCGGAAGAAGCGGACGAGGAGCTCGAAGACGAGGAGCCGAGCCGGTCAGACTCAGCCTCCGAGGCGGAAGCGCGCGCCGCAGACGCACCCTCCGACGGAGACTGGGACGAGCTCGAAGAGGACTAGCAGGAGCTACGCGACGAAGCGCCTGCGACGGCGCCCCGCCCAGGCGAAGAGCCCCAGAGGCCGTCGATGACTCCGCCCCAGACCAACCCCCTGAGAGCACGACGCCCCGGGATGCCGACATGTTCAGGAGCCTCCCTGGGTCGCCCCCCGGTGCCGGTAGTCAAAATGGTTGCCGGCACCGGCGTATCTGCGCGTTCGGTCGGCCCCCCGGCGCGCCTCAGACCACCCGTGTCGTGCTCCGATTTGCCGAGGACATCAGGGGTCGCGCCCGACGAGGGGCCGGCGGCGCCTCCGGCAGAGTGGGAGGGAGGGGCCGTTTGAAGCGCCGGATCTAGTCGATTCGGCGCGCCGTTTGGTTCGAGGCACGAGGCTCGGTACACCTACTGTGTCCGATGCATCCTCTCGAGACCTGGAGAGCCGTCGTCGACGAGCTACCCGACGCCGCCGTGGCGTTGAGCGTGGGGCGCGTTGTGTTCATCAACGGACTTGCGTCCCGACTGTTTGGCACGAACGCGGGTGCATCTCCTCCTCCTCTCGAGCACCTCTTCCCCGTTCGGGAGGAGCGAGCGCGCGTCGTGGCGGCTCCCGCAGGGACGCCCCTCGAGCTGGAAGCTCGTGGCCCTGACGGCAACCGCTTTCTCGCTGACGTGCGTTGCCGCTCGATCGCAGGCTCCGATCCGCCGCTTCGGATTTGCACCGTCCGACGGGCAAACCCGTCCCTCGACGATCAGAGGCGCTTTCGGTCTGCAGTGGAGTTATTCGAGCTCGGGCTTTTCGAACACGACCACCTCACCGACGCGATCTGGGCATCCCGTGTGCACCGGATGCTGTACGGCATTTCACCCGACGAGGAGCTCACCATTCCCAAGCTTCTCGCCGGGCTTCATCCAGACGATGTCAACCTGGTCGCGCCGGCGATCCTGCGCGCCCACGATCCGACTGGCGACGGCCGCTTCGACGTGGAGCACCGAGTGATCTGGCCAAACGGTGAGATCCGCTGGGTACGCACCAAGTCGCAAACCGTTTTCACCGAAATCGACGGGGAGCGCCGCCCTTTGCTCACCACCGGGGCGAGCGCCGACCAGACCGCCCGCAAGGAGACCGAACGAGACCGCGAGCGCATCGTCGCTGTCCTCGAGAGGACCCCTGACTTCGTAGCGATCGCCGCGCCGAACCGCTCGCTCCTCTACCTGAATCGCGCGGCGCGAGAGCTACTCGGCGTCCCGGATGACGCCGAGCTCTCCCGAATGAAGCTCGGCAACTACTTTACGCCGGCGGCTCGCGAAGTGCTGTTGGACAAGGCGCTCTCGACGGCGGAACACGCCGGGGTTTGGACTGGCGAAGCGACACTGGTGGCGGGAGACGGTCGCGAGGTGCCGGTGTCGCTGGTCACCCTTGCTCACTTTCGCGGGGACGATTCCCTGGAGCGCTACTCTGCGGTTGCCCGAGACCTTTCTCGGGAGAGAGAGCTCGAGCAGCAGCTTCTTCAATCCCAGAAAATGGACGCCCTCGGCCGAATGGCAGGGGGCGCGGCGCACGACTTCAACAACCTCCTTTCGGTGATCATCGGGGGCACCGAGCTCGCACTCACCCTGATTCCACCCGCGAGCCCGGCGAGGGAAGAGCTCGAAGGCGTGCTCGATGCGTCGAAACGGGCGACCGAGCTTACTCAGCAGATGCTCACGTTCAGCCGGAAGGCGGTTCCGCGTCCCCAGGTGGTCGTCGACGTCAACGGCGTGATCCGACAGATCGAGCCGATTGTCTCGCGCCTTCTGGGCAAAGACATCCAGCTTCGAATGCGCCTCGCGCCGGGCGCCGGGACCATCAAAGCCGATCCCAGTCAGCTCGAGCAGATCATCGTCAACCTCGTCGTCAACGCGCGCGACGCCATGCCTCGAGGAGGCACGCTGACGATCGAGACGCGTTCCATGTTCGTGGACGAGCGCCACATGCGACTGCACCCCAAGGTGAAGCCGGGACACCGCGTGGTGCTCGACGTCTCGGACAGCGGCACCGGGATGGACGCCGAGACTCAAGCCCGCATCTTCGAACCCTTCTTCACCACCAAGGGGCCCGGAAAGGGCACCGGACTCGGTCTGTCGACAGTCTTCGGGATCGTGACGCAGAGCGGTGGCAGCATCCGGGTCGACTCGGAGCCGGGACGCGGCACGAACTTCGAGATCTCCTTCCCGTGCACGAAGGCACCCGAAGCGCCCTCGGAGAGAGCGTCAGGCGACATCCGGTCTCTCGCGAGGGGCAGCCAGAGCCTTGACGGCTGAGAGCTACTCGTTCACGGATTCGGGACCCTCGACCGTATGGGCCTCGATTGGTTTCTATTTGTCCGTTCCGCCGCGGTTTTCCTGCGCCGGTGGTGCGACGGTCGTTCGAATCGTTTCCTCGTACGTCGGAAAGAGCGGCTCGTCCGCAGAGTCGCCTCGCTTCTCCGGCTTCGCCTCGGCGCGTTTCTCGTCTTCGTCGCTCATGACTCGCTCCACCAGCGTGACTAGCAGGACCCATGGAGCCCGCGGCACAGGGTAACACCTCTTAGGACTCGACGTCGGCGCACGAGCGGGATCGCTCGCACTTGGCCGCACACCGCCCCTTATGGCAAATGACGGCTTTCAGAAGCCGAACCCAGCAGCCACGATCATGGCTTCCCCCGTTTCGTCCTCCGCAAAGACCAGCTGCTACCAGACGTCGGCGCTGCTCTGAAGTCGCCGGGAAAGAACAGGGCCGTGAGCCCTGGCGCCACCCCGAAACCGGTCTCCCACCTCAACTCGAGTCCACGCAATCTTCGCAGTCGGGGATCGCGTGGCGATGCCGACTCTTGGGCAGTGAGGAAACGGTCATCGCACCGAACGCGCTTCCCACCCACCCCTGCAACGTGAGGCTACGGCCCGGGCGGGCCCCTGGCCCTCCCACCCGGGCCTAGTGAGCACCACCCAGGCAAGGTGAGGCTTCCCGCCCACCCTCTCGAACACGAAACCGGCCCGTGCCCGGCCCAAGAAAGGGCCCGGCACGGCCCTCCCGAAGGCAAAACCCTGGCAAGGGGATCAGGAGAACGAACGTGCTAGAATCGGAGTCAATGTCGCAGGAGCTGAAAGCCCACGTGCACAACGGTCAGGTCGTGCTGGACGAGCCGCTGAACCTCCCCGAGGGAACGCGGCTGCGTGTTGTTGCCGACGACGCGGACGAGATGGACGCCGAGGAACGAGCGGCCCTCGAAGCTGCGATCGAAGAGGGCTACGCGGACTTTGAGCGAGGCGACCACACGGACGCACGAGCGTTCGCCAAGGAACTCCTGGCTCGTCCGTGATCGTCCGGATCGGTAAACGCGCTCGGCGGGAGGCTGAGCGAATCGACGCGCAATGGCGGGAGGTAGCAGACTTCCGCCATCTTTTTGCAGCCGAGTTCGAGGAGATGCTCGAACTGCTCGAGACGACGCCTGGTCTCGGTCAACCGTGGCCGACAGCGAAGCGGCCGAATCTGAAGCGGGTGCTGCTGAGGAAGACGCAGGTGCATCTGTATTTCGAGCGGCATGCCGAGGAGATCCGGATCCTTTGCGTGTGGTGGGGACGTCGAAAGCGCCCGCCAAAGCTCTGACCTCCTTCTTTTAGCCGCCCAGCTGCCTCGACTCGCGTCGGGGCGCTTTCATTTTGTGCTCACGAACGCATCAGCGAATTGCGTTCGGCTCGGGCGATCGCGTCTGGAGCGATTGCTGCATCCTTGCGGCTCTCGTCGGCCTTCTGAAAGACGGGCAAAGAGGAGGATGTCGAGGTCGGGCTGCAGTATTTCGGGAAGAGGTTCCTGAATCCGCTGTTGGGGAGGTGGGTGAGTGCGGATCCGTTGGCTGTGCATGTGCCGGGGGAGGCGGATTTTAACCTCTATGCGTACGTTTCTGGAGCCGTCCTCAAGAACATTGATCCACTAGGCTTAGAGGGTGCGCCAACCCCCGCGGCCCAGGCCGCCGTACAGAAGCAGGTTGACGCCTTAATGCGGAACACCTTTGGGACGACCCCAGCGCGGGCTCAAGCGCACGCGGCCGACAACAAGGTGGGTTTCTTCGCAAAGCTGGCTGCTGCCGTTTCAGCTTTCCTCGGGTTGAATGAAACGGCGCGGTACGCGGCGCTCACAAAAGCGCAAGCCTGTCGCAGAGCAGCCTACGAACTGGTGGGCGCCGTAAATAGCGGCAAGATTACCAACGCCCGAGCCGAAGAGATTCTCAAGGAAACCGCGGCCTCGGTTCCCACTGATGCACGGTCCGTCGTTGCCAAGGAGCGTCAGGCCCTCGCCTCAGTACGTTCGGCTCTTGCTGAGGCAGCGCAAGATCCAAACAAGCGGCGGGTTGTACTTTACATTCACGATCGGGCAGCTCCGCCAGGGTCGGAGAAGCGGGCTCAGCTAAACGAGTTTGTCAAGCGATGGAACGCCGAGATCGCCCGAGGGGGCGGGCAGATGCGACTTCGAAAACCCTCGCAAACTGAGCGACAGCGTGCCGACGCAGAGAATCAGCGCATTCGGAAGGAGAACCCCGACTTGTATCCCGATGCTACCGTGGCAGTGGGACACGTTCCCGATATGGTTGCCGGGGGACGAGCGACAGGGGGGCCAACGATGCCGCTGGACAGTAGGGTGAATAGCTCCGTGGGGGCTCAAACCGCGACCGCGCTCCGTCAGAACGGGGAAGGGTTTGCGTACAACGCGGTCGTCGTTATTCGAGACCCGAAGGTTGAAAAGAAGTAGGTAACGCCCAATGGATCTAGTTGCCCTGGCAAGTCAGAGTTCCGCAATCTCCGTGAAGCGCCGCGAATCGGATAGTCAGACCAAGTTTGTTCGTCACCTCTACACGCTGGACGGACACCCCGTCCCCATGACCGCTCAGCAATCGGAGATCTTTCGACAGCTTTGTGAGCTTGAGGTTACGTGCGCCGGCAACCGTCTTCTGAGCAGCTTTGAGATCGAGCGCGCTGCGGCCAACAATTCGGCTCATGAGTTCCTCCAACGCAGGTTAGAGGATTGGGAGGATGCTCGGATAGGAGCGGTGAAGGCCGAAGACTTGACGCTGTTTGGGCTAAGCGAAGCAAGCTTTTCAGAAGCTTACTTCTTCTGGGGGAAGGATCGCTCAAAGGAACCGGAGGTGGTGGTCTACTACGTGGATGAGGAGATCGAGTACAAGTGCCTGTTCGATTTCCTGTTTGGACGCGTGAAGTAGGAGAGGGAACGCACCCAGGTTCCTCCACAGGGGGGAGAGGGAACGCACCCAGGTTCCTCCACAGGGAAAGAAGTGAAGTCGCCCCGGCGGTAGCCCGCCGCGCATAATCTCCCTCTAAAGCAGGAGAGGGAACGCACCCAGATTCCTCCACAGGGAAAGAAGTGAAGTCGCCCCGGCGGTAGGCGACCGCGCATAATCTCCCTCTATGACCCTGCCCCGATTCCACCCACAGTGCGCGTCCGGAGGGCCGACCTAGGGCCATGGAAGCACGACCCCTTCAGAACACCCCGCGGTGCAGAAGCTCAAGCCGCACACGGCAGCGGCGGACCGCACGTCACCCGATGGAGCCGCCGCATGAGCCAGGTACCTTCCGGAAACCGCGTGTCCCGCACGCCCTCGCGCCAGCGCGCGAGGGCGTCTTGGTATGCGCTGAGGAAAGCCCGCCGGCGTTGCTTCGCAAGCTTGCGGAGCTCCCGGTCCCGCATCGCAAACCGCGGCGACCCGCCGCGGAGCTTTTCCTTCGAGCCCGCCGCCCGCGAAAGCCTCTGCTTCAGCACCGCCTCCGCTCCGATGAACGTGCGCCCCTCGGCAGCCATCCGCGTCCGCGCCGCTCGCACATGCCCAGCCACCGCACTAAAGAACAGCCGCTGCGGCTTGCCGGGATCGAGCTCCCTGAGCTGCGGCGGTACCGTGTATTCGAGCGTCGCCCGCTCGGGCATCGTGCCATTGGTCCGAAAGTACACATCCGGCCGGTCCACGACGCGCCGCTCGCCGAGCCTCCGTGTGACAACGCCCGGCCATTGCTGTGGCGCCTTCACCAGCCCCGCCGCTGTCGGATTGGCGACGACGTATGCGAGTTTGTCGAGCACATCGAACGCATCACCCAGTTCCACCGCCGAGGCCTGCTGCGCAGCCCAGAAGTTCTCACCTCGCGCGAGCGAAGCGTTCATCGCGACCGCCACGTGCCGATGAAAGAACTGCAAGAACTCCGGCAAGCGCCCGTCGACATCGGTCACCACCGCGTGCACGTGATTGGACATCGCGCAAAAGCAATGCACGTCGACGCCCGTCCGCTCGGCTGCGACGGCCAAGCAGTATTCGAGGATCTGATTCGTCTGCTTCGAGGGTCGCAGCAGAAACCGCCGCTCGATACAGCGGCGGGTGAGCAAGTAGGTCTTTACGGGAATGACGGGGCGAGGGTGCACACCCCGTCTTCGGACGCAGCGAACCTCCGGTTGCGAACAATCGCCGCTCCGAGCGAGGAATGCTAGAAGCGGCGTTGATCGCTCGGGTGTTGATCGCTCGGGTGCGACCCCAAGCGGTCATTGGACTCGATACACAGCGAGGCGCGGATCGGGCTGCAGCCATTTCACCTGTCGCCGCCCGAATTCCGCGAGCGGCTTGAGCGGCTTTCGGTCACGAAAGGCGTGTTCGACTGCTCGGGGGACCTTTCCGTTCTTGTTCGAAGGCACGACGACCAGGACCGGTCCGCCGCGGCGCTCCGCGAGCGCTTTGGCGAGGTCCTTGGGTTTTGCGTTTCGGCCCTTGATGTCCTTCCGGATCCGCCGCGGATCGATGCCCAACGTTGAGTCGAAAACGACGAAGGAGTTCTCAGGTGCCTCGCGAGCGAGCCACAGGGTCGTCTTCGTGCGGCTGTCGTGTTCCACGCGGACCAGGCTTTGGTAGCGGGACAGGCCTGGGTCGATGAGGGTGGTCGCCGCCAGTAGCAGGGCCGTGACTGTCGCCACCCAGCTTTTGGGGACTAAGTTTGGGGCGCGCGTCGCTGCAAGGCGACGAATCGCGTGGAAAGCATTGGCGAAGCCCCAGCTCGCCAGGATCGCGATCCCTGGCACTGCGGGCAGCAGGTTTCGGATAAAGTGCACCTGCTGTGATGCCATCAGCGACAGTGTCGCCAGAGGGGACGCCAGCACGACGACGGTGCGACGGGGGCTCTTGTATAGCCCCATGGCTGTACCCCAGAGCGTAGCGGCGATGACGGGTATTCCGAGCCATTCCCCAACGACTCGCAGGTCTTTCCAGGCGTGAGTGAGTCCGGAATCCACGGTCACCTTCCTGTGCCCCGAAGCGTAGTGACGCACCTCGAACAGCACGCCATCGATGAAACTGGGCACGTCGAGGACCGCATAGGGGCAGAACAGCAAGAAGGCGACTGCGACAGCGCCGACCAGCTGGAGGCTACGGGCCAGGCGGTCGCGAGGTGCCTCTTAAAGGATCACGGCGAACAGGCATGGGAAGAGGACGACGCCAGCGTTGTATTTGCTCGCGGCGGCCGCTCCCACGAGGATGCCGGGGACGAGTGCTTTGGCGACGAACCCCCTTCTGTGAAAGGTCGCCATCAGCCACGCCAGAGAGAGCGCTGTTGCGGTTGTCGCCCAGATGTCGACGTTCAAGTACTCCCAGGCTTGCCGGGAGAGCATGGGCGACAGGAATGCGATCGCTGGACCGACGACGCGAAGGGCGGAGGCCTTCGCTCCGAGTGCGGCCGCCACACCGATCGCCCAGAGGCCGATCAGCCCAACGAGGGAGAAGGCTTGCCGTGCCGTCCGCATGACCCGCGGGTGGGAGTAGTAGGGTCCCATGACGGACTTGATGTCGCTGATCTGCCGAAGCTCCTTGTGGCTTGCGGCGCGCACTGCGCCGACGGCGAGGCCAGCGCTGGCTCCGTAGATCGGCAAGGACGG
The DNA here is from genome assembly GCA_050289625.1 of Polyangiaceae bacterium. Classification (GTDB taxonomy): domain Bacteria; phylum Myxococcota_A; class Polyangia; order Polyangiales; family Polyangiaceae; genus NIC37A-2. The sequence goes on from JBNKGC010000059.1 coordinate 9,786, forward strand.
ATACTTGAAGAAGTGCGGGTTCCAGTCGCCTTCCTGGAGGACGCTGAGCGCCGAGTTGGCGAGCATGCGCTCGTCACCGTTGGCCGGGTACGGCAAGGATGCGTCAATCTTTGCCGTCCAAAGGAAGAACAATCCGCAAAGCAGCGAGAGGATTCCGGCCTTCCACGGGTGGGGGCGCACGGAAAGAAGAAGCGCTCTCAACTTGCTGGCGAGCAACGAGGAGGCGCGGTTCAGCTTGTCGATACGTGACGTCTCACTCTCGGTGCTCACCGGCTGTCGTTACCGAAACGCAAAGATGTCAGCAAGAGGCGAGCGGCTGGGGTGCCGAGGCCTTGCATCGCGCCCCGACGCGGTGCCCCATGCCCCTGAAGCGACGCATCCAGTTGCGGACAAACCCGCACGGACGAAGTACCCGACCCGAGCGACTCCGTTGAAAACGGCCTCCGCCCAGCACCGACTGAGCGCATCCCGGACCTCACCAACTCGACCGAAGCACTGAGCCGCCCAACCTCACCCCGCCTCCACCTCAATCCCCGCATCCCCCAACACCACGCGCACCTTCCCCCCTTCGGGAAGTCGCCCGGCGACGAGTGCCTCGGCCAGCGGATCTTGCACGTTGCGTACGAGGGCGCGCTTCAGGGGCCGTGCGCCGAGGGCGGGTTCGTAGCCTTGCTCCACGAGCTCGTCGGCCGCGGCGTCGTCGACTTCGAGGGTGAGGCGGCGATCGGAGAGCATCTTTTCGAGGCTGCGGATCTCCTTGTTCAAGATCAGGCGGAGCAGGGGCTTTCCGAGAGGACGAAAGACGAGGGTGTCGTCGAGTCGGTTCAACATCTCGGGGCGGAAGAACTCGCGGAGGCTGTCGCTCAGCATGTCGCGGAGGAGTTCTTGCCCGCCTTCGGTTTCGAACGCTTCGGCGTCGGCTTCGAGGATGCGTTCGGAACCGATGTTGCTGGTCATCAGAATGACCGTGTTCGAAAAGTCGGCGAGGCGCCCGCGCCCATCGGTGAGGCGCCCGTCGTCGAGCACCTGAAGTAAGAGATTGAAGACGTCCTGGTGCGCCTTCTCCACTTCGTCGAACAGGAGCACCGAATAGGGGCGCTGGCGAACTGCCTCGGTCAGGAAGCCTCCGGCCTCGCTGTCTACGTATCCTGGTGGCGAGCCGAGCAGCCGCGCCACCATGTGCTTTTCCATGAACTCGCTCATGTCGAGGCGCGTCAGGGCCGCTTCGTCGTCGAAGAGGGCCTCGGCGAGGGCCTTGGCGAGCTCCGTTTTGCCGACGCCGCTCGGACCGAGGAACAGGAACGAGCCGATGGGTTTGCCCGTGTCGCGCAGACCCACCCGCCCGCGCCGTACCGCGCGCGACAAAGCACTCACGGCGTGGTCCTGGCCGACGACCCGCTGTCCGAGGCGCTGCTCCAGAGAGCCGAGGCGCTCGGCCTCGTCTTCCATCATCTTCGTGACCGGCACTCCGGTGAAATCGGCGATGACGCGCGCGACGTCGCCATCGTCGACCACCCGGGGTTCGTCGACGAAGCCCGACTCGCGGGCGTTCTGATCGGCCGCCTCGATCTTCTTTTCGAGCTCGGGCAAAACGCCGTGCTCGAGCTCGCCGACGCGACTGAAGTTCTTCGACTCGCGAGCGCTTTCGAGTTCGGCGAGAGCCTCGGTGTGCTCGGCGCGGAGCTTGCGGAGCAAGGCCACGGCCGATCGGCGCTCGTCGACGCTGCGCCGCGCCGTGTCGACCTCGGGGCGCAACTCGGAGGCTTCCGCGTCCAGACCGAGGCGAACGGCGTTGCTCGCGCTGTCGTCGGCGCCACGAAGGGTCGCGATCTGCGCCTCGAGGGAGTCGAGGCGTGATGCCTTCTCGTCGATCTCGAGAGGGATACCGTCCGTGCCGAGGCGCTTTTGCGCAGCGGCCTCGTCGAGCACGTCGAACGCCGCCTCCGGCAAGAAGCGCTCGCGCAAGTAGCGCCTCGAGAGCTCCGCCGCGGCGACGACCGCGCTTTCACTGATCTGCACGTCGTGGTGCTCTTCGATGCGCAGGGCCCCGCCGCGCACCATTTCGAGAACCTGTTCGTCGCTCGGCTCTTCGACGGGGAGCACCGAGAAGCGTCGCGCGACGGCGGGGTGTTCGCTTTGGAGCTTCGTCCAGCCCTCGGGGGTGGTGGTGGCGAGCACGCGCGCGGTGCTTCCCGGACCGAGCAGCTCGGTGAGGACCGCTCCTTGAGGACCACTGCCAGCGAGTGCTTCCACCCCCCGAACGACGAGCACCACCTCGGCGCGGTCGATGCTGGTCCCGAGAAGCTTCTTCACCCGCGAGTCCACCTCGCTGCGCAGGCGCGCGCCCGCAACCAGCTGCGCCGCGTCTACCTCGATCAGGCGCGCGTCGAGCAGACGCGTGGGCACGTCCCCGCGCGCGATGCGCTGCGCCAAGGCGCCCACGATGCTGCTCTTGCCCACCCCATGCTCGCCCACCAGCACCGGATGGTTCTTGGTGCGGCGTTCGAGCACTGCCAAGAGGCGACGGACTTCGCGAACGCGGCCGATGACCGGATCGAGCCGCCCGGCCCGAGCTTCGCTTACCAGATCGCGCAGACCTTCGCCGGGGCTCCCCGGAGCGCCTTGCCCGAACGCCTCCAGGTGCTTCGCAACGGCGGCCGGTTCGACCGAAAGTGATGCCCAGATCTCTCCCACTGCGCCGCGGACTTCCTGGGCGAGGGCGAGCAGCAGATCTTGTCCGCGAACGGTCTTCGAGCCGTGGGTCTTGGCCACCCGCGACGCCCGCTGCAACAGTTCGAGGCCGGCTTCGGAAAGGTAGGCCGGCTCGTTTCCTCGGGGGAGGCCTTCGAGGGCGCTGTCGGTACGACGCCGTAGGGAGTTCGGCTCGAGACCGGAAGCCCGAAACACACGCGACACGCCGGGCTCTTCGGCAAGGCCCGAGGCCAGGGCGTGGAGCGGTTCGATCGTCGCGTGCCCCTTTTGGTCGGCTAGGGCCTGCGCGCTCACCACCCAAGACTTGGCTTCGGGGGCGAAGTGGGAGAGCTTCAGCGTGCTGGCACCCGTGCTTTCTGGCTTCATCGCTGGCCGACGGTACCGCGAAACGGGTGGGGGAGTCTCGTTCCGTCGTTGCCAGCCGGACACCTGACCGCCGGGTGGGAAATCGTCCCCGGACCTTGCACGCCGAGCGCGGTGATTTAGAGATCCGCGCCATGGCTGCCGAGGTGAAAATGTATGGCACTCGTTGGTGCCCCTACTGCGTTCGCGCCCGGCTTCTGCTCGACGAGAAGGGGGTTCCGTACGAGGACATTCGTGTCGACGGGGATTGGGACGCGCGGCGTTGGCTGATGGAGGCCAGCGGTCGCCACACCGTCCCGCAGATCTTCATCAACGGCACACCCATTGGCGGTTTCGACGAGCTCTACGCTCTGGAGCGCACCGGAAAGCTCGACGCACTCCTGGCAGAGCCGGCGGCCGAATGAGCCTGCCCGCGAGGTCTCGCGAGCGATGATCGCTCCGGGCCCTCATTCGGGCTAAACCACTTCCGCATGCTGTTCGTCGAGCTGCCGCCGTGGTTCGTGCTCACGTTGGGAATTGGGTTGGGCCTCTGTTTCGGCAGCTTTCTCAACGTCGTCATCTACCGGATGCCGCGCGAGATGAATCTCTCGCGCCCGGGGTCCGCGTGCCCAGCCTGCGGTGCGGCCATCAAGCCGTACGACAACATCCCCGTACTCAGCTGGGTCCTGCTTGGTGGCAAGGCGCGTTGCTGCGGGGTGCGCATCAGCCCGCGCTACCCGTTCGTGGAGCTCATTGGTGGGCTCTTCGCCTGGGGGATTTTGGAGATGCGCATCTTCCCCGAGGCCACTGAGCTCGGTGTGGTCGAGGGCTGGGGTCTGTTCGCTGTGTACTTGGCGCTCGCGCTCGGCCTTCTCGCCGCCGCGGCCATCGATCTCGAGCACATGTATTTGCCGGACGAGATCACCCTGGGTGGCGCCGTGCTCGGCTTCTTGAGCGTGCCTCTTCGAGGCGGAGGCTTCGACAATTTCGAAGCCTGGGTCGAGGCGTTTTCGGGAGCGGCGGTCGGGTTTCTCGTGGTCTACGTGCCGTTCATCTGGCTCTACGAGCGGCTCCGAGGGTTTCCGGGCATGGGCCTTGGCGACGCCAAGCTGCTCCTGTTGGCTGGGGCCTGGTTCGGGGTGAAGGGGGCCCTCTTCACCCTAATGGCCGGCGCCGTCCAAGGCACCGTGGTGGCACTCATCGTTTTCCTGACGCAGGGCAAAATCGAGGAACCCGAAGCAGTCCGGGAGGAACGCGAGGCGATGCGGGCCGCGATCGACGCGGCGGAAGGTGAGGAGAGAGCGCTTCTCGAGCGGGAGCTCGCCGCCGATCCCATTGGTATGGACCCGGGTGAAGGACTGGGGAAAGCGCGCATCGCCTTCGGCCCCTTCCTGGTGCTCGCGTGCCTCGAGCTGTTGCTCTTTCAGGAGCCGATCGAGCAAGCGATTTGGGAGTTCCTGCTGCTGTGACGCGTCCGCGGGTCCTGATGGTTTTCGCTGCGGCGGCGACCCTCCTCGCGACGATGGGCTGCGGAGGGACAACGGAGCTCGTTCCGCGAGGGCCGCACCGCGAGCGCGGCGGTTCGTCGGTCGCGGTCCCTTACCCACCGCCGCCGGCCAAGGTCGAAGTCCTGCCCTTGCAGCGCAACGACGAGTGCCGATGGCGCGGTGGCTACTACGCTTGGCGGGAAACGGGGTGGCTTTGGATTCGGGGCGAGTGGGTGTTTCCACCGGAAGGTTGCTACTACGCTCCCCCCGACACGAAGTGGGAGAAGCGTTCTGGACGGCCCGTGCTGATCCACCGAACGCCCGAGTGGTATCCGGAGATGGGGGAGGAACGCTGTCCGGAGCCCCTCTCCTGTACCAGTCTCAAGCCCGTCGACCCGGAAAGTCAGGTCAACACCGGTGAAAACCCCGGTGAAGAGTAGTCGCGGGCCAAGACGGTGGCGGGCAAGCAACGCACGTGGCTCGGGGCGTGAGGTGGGACGTGAGGTGGGACCGGGGTTCGTGCTAGACGGCCGTCGTGCCTGCGCCGCCCGGAGAATCGAAGACCTGGACCATCCAGCGAGTGCTCTCCTGGGCGACCGACGACTTCAAGGAACGGGGATTCGACTCGCCTCGCCTCGAAGCGGAAGTGCTGCTCTCGCATGTGCTCGGGGTCGACCGCGTGCGACTCATCCTCGACGCTCCGAAGCCCCTGGCTCCCGAAGAGCTCAGTCAGTTTCGCGAGGTGATCAAGCGGCGTCGCGGGGGCGAGCCGGTCGCCTACATCATCGGTGAGCGCGAATTCTACGGCTATTCGTTCCGAGTCGATCGCCGCGTGTTGATCCCGCGTCCCGACACGGAGGTGCTCGTCGAGGCGGCGCTCGAGGCGACCAAAGGGCGAGAGCTTTCGGGACGAGCTCTCGACTTGTGCACCGGCAGCGGCTGCGTGGCGATCGCCTTCAAGAAGAAGCGGCCCACATGGGACGTGACCGCAAGCGACGTCAGCGAGGAAGCGCTCGAGGTGGCACGGGAAAATGCGCTGCGCCTCGGAGCGGTTTGGGGGCTTCGTTTCGTTCCCGGCAATCTGTTCGACGCGGTCGGCTCGGAGGAAGAGTTCGACCTCGTGACGGCCAATCCTCCCTACATTCCGAGCGGCGACATTCCCGGGCTGCAGCCCGACATTCGCGATTTCGAGCCGCGCGCCGCGCTCGACGGAGGGGCCGGCGGGCTCGACTTCATCCCGCGTATTGCTCGGGGCGCGTGGGAGCGACTGACTTCCGGCGGCACGCTAGCGATTGAAATCGGAGCGGGTCAGTCCAACGACGTGGCGGAGGAGTTCGAACGCGTCGGGTTCGTCAACGTGAGTCGGCACCGCGACTACGGTGGTCACGAACGAGTGGTCAGCGCGCGCAGGCCGTAGGCGGCGGGGACGAGGCGCCTCGTCGCTCTTCAGGCGGTGCCCTGCGGGCTTCGCCTTCGTGTGCCTCAGTTGGTTCCGAGGCGTGAGGGTGCTCGCGCGAGCCTGGGTTCAGCGGAGGCGGGTAGCGGGTTGGTTCGGGACGCCTGCGCTGCAACGCCCGTCGGCGCAGATCTGATTTTCGTCGCAGAACGCACCGCACTGGCCGCAGTTGTTCGGGTCGTTCCCGACATTCACGCAAAGGCCGTCACACGCGAGCTCCCCAGAGACGCAGTCGAGGTTCTCGTTGGTGTCGTCCGAGCACCCCACGCCGAGCCCGGTCCACGCGAGCAAGACGAGCGTGCACACGAGGAGGCGCTTTTTGCCGTCACGAACGAGGCCAGCTGATTGGCGTTCCAGAACGTGCTTCACCACCACGCAACGACGAACGGTCGGTGGGGAGTGGGTTGCAGCTCCACGAGCCAAAGCGTCTCGCCGCGAGGCGCCCGATGGTACGTCGCACGACGCGTGTCGTTCGGGATGAAATTCCCGGCGAGCCGTCCTCCAGGGCTCGACTCGCTCGGGCGGCGTATGCGGACGCGAGTCCTCAGCCGTTGGCTTCGAGAGACTTTCGATACTGTTCCGCGACTCGCCCGACCAAAAACCGCTGAGGAATCAGCTTGGTGAGGACGGACCCCCAGCGCATCACCATGCCGGGCACGTGGAGATAGCGCCGGGCGACGTAGGCGTCGATTGCTTCGCGGGCGCACTTGTCGGCGGGCATGAGCCAGCCCCGAAGATCGTTGAAGCGTTCGCCGGCCGTCATCTCTGTGACGATCCCACCGGGCGCGAAGGTGGTCACCGACACGCCGCGCGGCAGCATCTCGTGGTGGAGTCCGCACCCGTAGTGGACGAGGAAGGCCTTCGTCGCCGAGTAGGCGGTTTGGTAGGCCACTGGGGTGAGGCCCGCCATGCTGGAGACGAGCATCAGGCCACGCTGGTCGCCGCGGCTTTCGAAGTACTCGAGAAGCAGGCTCGAGAGGCGAACCGTCGACGTCACGTTCAGTGAAAGCATCTGCTCGAAGCGTTCCCACGAGAGCTCGTCGTGTTTTCCGAAGTGCGTCACTCCCGCGTTCAGGATTGCTCCGAACACGTCCCGCCTCGTGGTCGCTTCTTTGAAGACGCGTTCCGCTTCGCTGACCTGGGCCAGGTCCGCCACGAGGATTTCGCTCTTCACACCGAAGTCTTCGAGCTCTCGGGCGAGACCCACCAGGCGATCCTCGCGGCGAGCGACGAGGATGGGGTTTGCCTCATGGCGCCGAGCGAGCTCCAGTGCCATTTCGCGTCCGAGTCCCGAGGAGGCGCCGGTCACCAGGACCCAGCGATCTTTGAGCTGCAGGGGCTTCACGGGCCTGTCTGTAGGTCGAAAGCTGCCGGACTCACAACCCCCGCCGGGTCTGGTGCGACAAACGGCCCGCCTGGCCTACCGATGATTGCGGCCAAACCAGCCGAGCTCGGGCCCCAGCTCCTCGCGGCTGTTCTTGCGGCACGTCGGGGCCTCTGCTCCGAGCCGGAGACTCGCTCAGTCGACACTGTCCGGGTCGACTCCGAGCTCCCGCAGCCGCGCGGCGAGTCGTTTGGCTCGATGCGCTTCCTCCTCGGCGCGGCGTGTTTCCTCTTCCGCGCGGCGTGCTTCCTCTTCCGCGCGGCGTGCTTCCTCCTCCGCGCGGCGTGCTTCCTCCTCCACGCGACGGACGGCGTCGTCCACCATCGTCGATAGCCGCCCGATGAGCTCGCGTGCATCGGGCAGTGGAGCGGAGCCGTGGAAGAATCTTAGATTGCCGCTTTCGAGGGCGAGATCGAGCTCGAGGATCTGTGACGCCCAGCGCCCGTCTTGCGGAACGATGGGCGTGTATGTTCGAGCCGCGGGTTCTGCCAAACGCCAACCGAGCAGGCGCGTGCGGGTCGCATCGAAGGCGAAGTACTCCGGGATCCCGAGTCGCGCGTAGCGCTCGACGTTCGTCTCGAAGTCCTTCCGAGCGTCGCCGGCGACGTGGATTTCCAGGACGAAGTCCAGGCCGCGGCCTTCGCGGCTCACGATCCAGCTCTGCCGCGGGTGCGGCTCGACGTCCAGCACCGCGATGAGGTCGGGCGCGAACAGGGGCTCGTCCGGGTAGTAGATGGGGAGCTCCGCCGAAAGATAAACCCGACGCCGAATCCGGCGGTAGTACTCGTCCAGGGCCTCCAGGGCTCTCGTTTTGGGTACGCGGTGTCGATCGCCCTCCGGCGGCTCGGCTCGCGGCACCTCCGACGGCAAGCTGGCGACGACGGCCTGTCGTTCCTCCTCTGTCATTCGAGCCCAGACCTCCTCGGAGGGCGCACGAGGTGCGCGCGGGTCAACGTCGAAACGGGCCGAATGCGCCATGGTCCGTAGTATAGTTCGCGCGCCGGGCCGGGCACACAGCAAATGTCAAGCGCTCTGAGCAGCCGATGAATCAACTTGCCTTCGATACTCCTCAGCAGGCAGCCGAAATCCTCGTCTGTCGGCTGACCCCCCACGGTCGAATCGACGTCCAACCCGGATCACTGGAAGACGGGCCTGCTCTTTCCGGCATCGCGCTTTCAGGTAGGGTGGCGGAGTCGATCGTCGAAGCCTTCGCGAAGGGCCGCGGCGATGGCGTGCTCCACCTGGCGGCGTCGGAACTTTCGACCAATCTTCCGCCGTCGCTTTCCTTCTGGCGCGACGTCGGGCGCGCGTTCGTCGGTCGAGTGTGCGGCTCGCTCGACCCGACCGAGCCGAAGTCGCTCGTCATTCCCGACCCGGAGCCCGATGAGCTCGCGAACCTGATCCGGGCCGTGCCGCCGATGCCGGGTGCCGAGCTCCTGACGAGTGACCTACTGCGTGACATCTGGTCCGATGCAGGTGCTGCACTCTCGGCCCAAGCCAAGAGATACTCGGACGGTGTTCAGGGTTATCTGAAAGCGCGCGGCTCGGTCTGGCACGTGGTGGGCCGTGTTTGCTTCCATCTGGCCGAGAACAAGCGGGATCCCGAGTTTCCGTTCGCCTTCATCGCCACGTACGTCCACAAGATCTCGAGGCAAGCCCAACCTCAACACTTGCCGCTGGGTCGAGCGCTTCAGGACTACGCGGGGGCGAAGAATCGTCAAAAGCTCCTCACGTTGCTGGCGCCTCTTTCTCGGGCCGCCGAAGAGAGTGAATTCGTTCGCGAGCTGGTCGACGCTGGCGACGTCTATCATCCACTTGCTTGGACGCCCCAGGAGGCCCACCGATTCCTCTGCGAGACTGCATTGTACGAACAGGCCGGGCTGCTCGTGCGCATGCCCGACTGGTGGAGTGCCAAGAGGAAACCCCGTCCCAGGGTCTCCGTTTCAGTGGGCGGAAAGCCTCCCTCTTCGCTCGGGATGGACGCATTGCTCGACTTCGACGTCGACCTGACCCTGGATGGCAAGAAGCTCACCAAGCGGGAAATCGAAGAGCTGCTCGCGTCTACCCGTGGCCTCGTGCTGATCAAGGGCAAGTGGGTCGAGGTCGATCGCGACAAGCTTTCGCAGGTGCTGGACCGGTGGCGTGAGGTTCAGGAGCGGGTGCGAGCCGGTGGCGTGAGTTTCGGTGAGGCGATGCGCCTGCTGTCCGGAGCTCCCGTCGACGGTGACAACGAGGATTTCGAAGAGGAACGGTCCGCGTGGTCGGAGGTTGTCGCTGGGAAGTGGCTTTCCGGGAAGCTCGAAGCGCTGCGCTGCCCCGAGCTTGGCGCGGATATCGCGTCGGGCGCGGGCCTCGATGCCGAGCTTCGCTCCTATCAGAAAGTGGGGGTTCAGTGGCTTTCGACCTTGCGTACCCTCGAGCTAGGCGGTTGCCTCGCCGACGACATGGGTCTGGGAAAGACGATCCAGGTTCTCGGGCTCCTCTCCCTGTGTCGGCACCGCAAGGAAAAGGGAACCGATCTCTTGGTCGTACCCGCCTCGCTGGTCGACAACTGGCGCCTCGAGATCGAGCGTTTCGCGCCCCAGCTGAAGGTGCTGATTGCCCACGCGTCGCGGATGCCATCGACAGAACTGAACCAACTGCCGACGAAGCGGGCGGAGGCTCACGACGTGGTGATCACGACGTATGGCACTGTCATGCGGGTTCCGTGGATGAAGGAGATGGCTTGGCGCAATCTGATCCTCGACGAGGCTCAGGCCATCAAGAATCCCGGCGCCAAGCAGACCCGGGCGATCAAGGCGTTGCAATCGAGGTGGCGCCTGGCTCTGACCGGTACGCCGGTGGAGAACCGACTCGGGGATCTGTGGTCGATCTTCGACTTTCTGAATCCCGGCCTCTTGGGCTCGGCCAAGGAGTTCACGCGGATGAGCCGTGCCATGGCGTCGGGCAAGCAGGGTGGCTACGCGCCGCTTCGCAGGCTCGTTCAGCCTTACATCCTGCGCCGGCTCAAGACCGACAAGACCGTCATCTCCGATTTGCCCGACAAGACCGAGGTCACCGCCCACTGCCTGCTGAGCAAGCGCCAGGCTGCACTGTACGAGCAGTCGGTGCAGGAGATGGAGAAGGCCATCGAGGAGCTCGATGGCATCGAGCGACGGGGTGTGGTCCTCGCTTTCCTGTTGCGCTTCAAGCAGATTTGCAATCATCCATCCCAGTGGCTCGGTGACGGCGCGTACGAGCCCGCGGAGAGCGGCAAACTCGCCCGACTGCGCGAGCTTTGCGAGTCGATCGCCGCTCGCCAAGACAAGGTGCTGATATTCACCCAGTTTCGCGAGATGACCGGACCACTCTCCGTCTTCTTGGCCGAGGTCTTCGGTCGTGGCGGACTCGTGCTGCACGGTGGAACCGCGGTCAAGAAGCGTCAGGCGCTGGTCAAGAGCTTCCAGGAGGACGACCGGGTGCCGTTCATGGTGCTCTCCCTCAAGGCTGGCGGAACCGGCCTGAACCTGACAGCGGCCTCCCATGTGATCCACTTCGACCGATGGTGGAACCCGGCCGTGGAGAATCAGGCCACCGACCGAGCTTTCCGCATCGGGCAGAAGAAGAACGTGCTGGTTCACAAGTTCGTTTGCCGAGGTACGGTGGAGGAGCGCATCGACGAGCTGATCGGGGGCAAACAGAAGCTCTCCGACGAGGTGCTCGAAGGTGGCGCCGAGTCCTCTTTGACGGAGATGAGCAACGAAGAGTTGATGGCGATGGTGTCGCTGGATCTCCGCCGCGCGATGGAGGGATGAACGGGCGAGCTGTGCTTCTTCCCGGAGAATGAAGCAGTCGAGCAGGAAGCGTCGGACGAGACATGAGCAGATACAACGAAGGTGGCTACTTTCGGCCTTACGTCCCGGTGGCCGAGCGCCGTCGCCGCGCCGCGAAGAAGGTCGCGTCGATGAAGAAGGCCGGTCGCACTGTTTCGCCGGTGGCGATCACGGGACACAAGATTGCGACGACCTTCTGGGGCGAAGCGTGGTGCCAGAACCTCGAAGCTTACAGCGACTACGCGAGTCGCCTTCCACGAGGCCGGACCTACGTGCGCAACGGTTCGGTGCTCGATCTCCAAATCGAGGCGGGGCGTGTGCGTACGCTCGTCAGCGGCACCGAGCTCTACGAGGTGGAGATCGCGATCAAGTCGCTCGCCAAGAAGAGATGGACGGACATCAAGGGTCGATGCTCGGGTCAGATCGATTCGCTGGTCGAGCTGCTTCAGGGATCCATCTCGGAGGGCGTGATGGAGATTGTCACGTGCAAGCGCGAAGGGATTTTTCCCTCTCCCCAGGAGATCACCTTGAACTGCTCGTGTCCGGACTGGGCCGCGATGTGCAAGCATGTGGCGGCCACGCTGTACGGCGTCGGCGCGCGCCTCGACCACGAACCCGAGCTCCTGTTCACCCTGCGCGGGGTGGATCCGGCCGAGATGGTCGAGTCCGCCATTGATCAACCGGCGCGGAGCGGCAAGGTCCTTCGGGGGCGAGTGCTCGAGACGGATCAGCTCTCGTCGGTCTTCGGCGTGGACATCGACACGACCACCACCAAGAAGACGAGAACGAGCGTCGGGGCGAACGAGTCTGCCCGGAGGAAAACCTCCGGAAAGAAAACGACGACGAAGAAGAAGGGCCCCCTCACGAAGAAGCCCGAGACGTCGAAGAAGTCCGCCGGCAAGAAATCCAAGGCGAAAACCTCCGCAAGCAAGAAGTCCAAGGCGAAGACCTCCGGAAGCAAGAAGTCCACCACGACGAGGGGAGCTCCCAAGAAGACACCGACCCGGAGTGCCGCAACGAGGGCAACGGCGGGGAAGACGAGGACCCGACCCTGAGCAGCGGCCGACCCTGAGCGATCAGGTGGACGGCGAGGTGAGCTTCGACGTGGGTGAAATCCCCGCCTATGGGCGAGCAAGGCAGGGTCGGGTGGGTGGGCTCCAAGGAGCACCGGCCGTTACGTATGAAAGAAAAGGCAGGACGCGAAAAGGGATCTCGCGGTCCTTCCGTTGCTACGTGTCACCCTCGCACGCCGGAACAAACCGGTGGCCGGCTAGGCTTCACTTCTTCAATCGTCATTTCGGAAACTCCGACGCTAAGCCGAGCCGGCACCGTGCCGAGCGATCTCGTGAGCGTGCTTTCGCAGGGAGTGCGCCACGACAGGGCCACGACCCGCTCGGCGTAGCGATCGCCGCGGTCACTCGGTGACCCGAAGCATGTCAGAGCTTGCGGAGGCGTGTTTGGGCAAGCGTGTACGTCGAGGTGGGCCCGACGATTTCTGGCTTCTCGACGCGCTGGTAGGCGGCCTTGGCGTCTTCCTTCAAGGAGAGCCACTCCGCCATCCGGCCAATGACGTACCAGTCCACGGACATCGGTTCACCGCCTTTTCTGAGCTCGAGGAGCTGCTCCAAGGTACGCTTGGCATCATTCAAACGGCCCAGGTCGGCGTAAATGCATGCAAGGGTGTGAAGGCTGACCGGGTCGCGATTGTTGCCCATTTGAACGGCGCGTAGAGCCAGGTCGAGATCCTTTTCGCTGACTCCGACGAAGAGCCCGTCCCAGGCTTGCGAGTTGTACTCGGATCGACCTGCCTTCCCCTCGTCGATGAGTGCTTGGCGCGTAGCCCGAGCATCTTTGACGCGGCCGGCGCGTGCCTGGGTGGAAGCGAGCTGAGAAACCAACCAGGGCCTTTTCTCTGGATCGGCGGTCTTGATCTCGGCCTCGAGCAATGCCTCCCGTGCATCCCAGCGCTCGAGACTCCAGAGCGCACCGAGCACGTAACTTCGGGCGATGTCGGAGTCGGGGAGGTCGGCCCAGAGGGCTCTTCCGGTCTTGAGCTGATCCTCGGAGCGTTCGAGGTTCGTGTAGGCCCAGGCCAGGGCATGTTGGATGATCTGCTTCTGCTCGGCGTCCTTCGCCGTTGCGAGGTGCTTCTCGAGGATCGGCACCGCAGTGGCCGCGTGAGCACCCCACGTGGCGAGTGCCGCTGCAGCCAGTTCGACATCGCTCTGACCCTTGCCCCAGAGTCGCAGGAAGGGTGACAGACGGAGCGGATCCTTCCCGCGTCCCGTACCTGCCAGCTCCCGAGCCCAATCGAGCCATTGCTTGGCACGCGCAGCATCGCCTGCGCGATGTGCCGTGAGCGCTTCAGCGCCCAGCTCACCCAGATGATCCCCGAAGGCGCGCAGTTGGTACTGGCCGTGTTCCTTGATGAGGAACGCATGGAATTGTTTCGGTCCGGTACCAAGGTCGACCGTTGCGCGGATTCGATAGCCGACCTTGTCGTCGCCGACCTTTGTCGACTCGAAGCCACCGACGAACATGTCGGTGAGGAGTTCCGGCGTGACGTACCGCGACCAAGACTTGGTGGTATCCCAGGCCGACAGCACTTTGATAACGTCCGAGTCGCCCTTCGCGGGACGAATACGCAGGGACAAGAGCGGAGCTGCGACTTTCTCCGCCTCTTCAGGGTCGTTCAGCATGAAGGTGACGAGGACCTTGCGTAGGACGTCCTCCGGGGTGCGTTGCGGCAGATCCTGGGCAGCTACCTGACGCAGTCTGCGCAGGACGCGGGCACGCGCTTGAATCTGCACGGTGTTGCCACCGTCGGCGTGAGCTTCTTCGAGGAGCTCTGCCGCGCCCACGTAGTCTCGCCGGCGCGCCAGCAGTCCCGACGCTGCCGCCAACGCCGACCTTTTTTGCTCACCGGAGAGACCGAGGCGTTCGACCTCACCCCGAGCACCCGTGGTGCCGCCGGTCGCGGCGGCTCCGACGACGGCCGGCACGACCGGGATGTTGGCTTGCGGGGTCGAATCGAGCTCCTTGGCCAAGGTGTCGTACTGCTCCGCATTCATCAGGCAGATGAAGCGATTGTTGGCGAAGGTGCCGCCGTCGAAGGTTCGCAGCTTCTCTTCATCCAAGCCGCCGTAGTGTGCGCAGGCTTTCTGGAGGTCCTTCGCCCCATAGCGCTCGCCGTCGTCGTCGTACTCGAGCAACACGCCGACCCGCAGAGCCGAATAGAAGTCGTCTTCATCGAGGGAAGCCGCTTTCCGATAGGCATCAATGGCGCCCTGCCGGTCGAATCCCGCGTGGAGATCGCGCCCCATTTCGTCCCGAGCGAGGATGTGGCCGAGCACGCGGTAGGCAACTGGATCGTTCGGTGCGGCCGCGACCGCTGCGCGCGCGACCTTGCGAGCGGCCTTGCCCAGGCCGAGATCGGACAACGTCCAGGCGAGTCGCAAATGACCGAGGGGCGACCGAGGCTCCTCGGCGATCTGACTGCGTAGGAGTTGGACGGCCTCCCGAGGCTTACCCGCTTCGAGCAAGCGTTGGGCCCCGTGGGCAAAGCGCGCGAGCGCAGCCGGCTTGTTCTGGAGCTTCTTGTAGGCATCTCGGAACGCTTTGACGTCTTCGACGGTGTAGCGAGCTTTGCCGGCGTCGAAGACATAGCGTACGTCAACGCCACCATCGGTCGTTGTCGAGACTTCTCGGGTCAGGCGACTCGGGCCGAGCTGCTCTTCGTAGGACCGGGGTGGCGACACGAGGGCGAAGCCCGGGGGGGGCTTCACCTGCCAGGTCAGCTCGGCGCGGTATGGTACTGGGAGGACTAGGTCGCTCTGTCGCTCTTCTTCGTCGTCGTAGAGAGCTTCCGGGAGCCAGCCCAGGACCGGTCCGAATCCGAGATAGGCATCGGCGGTCAAGAGGTCCGTGAATGCCGTGTTGGTCTCGTTGGCCTGGAGAGCCAGCTCGAAGGGCGTCCCCAGGTCCTCGGCGGTGGTGATTTTCAGATGGCTGAGATCCTCGGAGCCATAGGTCTTCTCGATGTACTTCTCGAGATTCTCCTCGGTCTCTTTTCGCGGTCCCGAGAAGTTCTCCCGGAGCCAGCGTTCGAGATAGCCCGTTCCCGTGGAGGTCTCGACGACGTTTGATTCGCCGAATTCCGCGAGGTGCACGACCCGGCGCTCCCGGTAGATGTTGTCGGCTGGGGCGGCGGTGGGCGATCGCACGAGTTCTGACGTCGAGCTGTCCGCAATGAGCACGAGGCGGTTTTGGTCAGCTACCGGGAGCTCACCGGCTCGCACATAAGTAGCGGTGGGGTCGATCCAAATGGCGGGGTCGGCCTCTACCACGACGATCGCGTGGCTGAACCCGTTGGGGGCAGGGAGTGAAGGCAAGATGTCTTGCCCCGTTCCCGACTGAAGCAAAGCTACGTGCGCATCGAGCCCAGTCGCCCGAAGGAGCCCAACCAACAGCGTCGCTTGGTCTTTGCAGTCACCATAGCCGCGCGACATCGTCGTGACCGGATCGGCCGGGGTGATGGAGGACTCTCCGAACTCCACGGCCGCGTACCGAACCCGCTCCTTCATCCATGAAAGCAGCTTGTTCGCCTTGACGAGGGGCGAATCGTCAGGACCGACGATTTTCTCCACGGTGGGACCAAAGTCGACGCCACCGAGCTTGCCATCGATGATTCTTCCGTAGGCATCGGCAATGCGATTCCACGACGTACCGGTCGAGAATGCCACGTGAGGCCACACGGCGCTTTCTGGGGGTAAGAGGTCCTCCGGCGCTTCGAGCGCGGCGTAGGGGCCACCTTCGAAGATGATGCGTTGTCGTCCTCCGGATGTCTCTTCGCGGCGCGTGACACGAGCATCGCGAATTTCGGTTCGGATGGGCATCCCCGCTGGAGCATCGATGACCAGCTCCACTCGGTCGCGGGGGTTCATGGCTTGGAAGGTGAGGGAGCCGAGCAAGCCGCCCTCGAAGAAGGGCCGATGAGTACGCGTCACAATCGTCTCATCGATTACCGAACCCACTCGCACCGAGGGAAGGGGACCGCGAATGATGAGCGAGTCACCGTAGACGTCGGGTGCGTTTGGATACGCGGGTTGTTCCGCCAGGGCGGAGGGGAGGAGGGCTTGAGTGGCGCCATCCGGAGACGTAACGGTCGCGCGGATTTCCGGTCGATCCATGTACCAGGGGCTGTAATAGGCCTCTGTGTAAGCCCAACCTTCGACCCCTCGCTGGTCGAGGATGCGGTAGCGTTGATGAAGGGTTCGGGTGTGGGTGCCGTCAGCCTCAATCCGGTAGTGGACGGAGACGAGCTCGTAGTGGGCGGGGCTGGGGGTTTTCGCTTCATCGCGGGCAACAACGCCTGCGGGGACGTCGGGCAAGGTTTGTTTTGCTGCGCAGCCGACGGTGGACGCAGTGAGTGCAAGAAAGAGCACTCCACCCAACAGGTCTCTCGATGCCCGCATTCGCAGTCGTCGCATGTTCCTGGTGTATCGACCGGGCAAGGGTCGCCGCAAGCCCCGGGAGAGATTCAGTAAACGATCCGAGACACCGGCATGGGGTTTGGATGATATCGAGATCCGCGGACAACGCTCCCGTCGAGCGACGCTCGTGTGACTCGTAGCCCTGGCTCGCTTCGGGAACAGTGAACCCGCTCCTGAAGGTCGCCGTGTGGAGTCCGAGCGCCCAATCCCGGAGGTGGAGCACGTTGGCCCTGATGAGGTGCACTCTGCCCCGGGAGGTGCCAGGCGGCAGCACATCGGCAACAGGCCTCGGCACTTCGGTAGCGGGTGCCACCCACAGGGGTGACATCGAACTCCGGCTCGGTTCGCAACAAACTGGGCCCATTCCCTCTCTCTATGGCAGGCCCGCCCCATGGCACGAAAATCCCGACGGTGCAGAGCCCTCACTTGGCTCGGGGGAGCGCTCGACGGGTGGCCTGCGCTGCCGCTCTCGATCGCGCTGCTTTCGAGCTGTCAGGAGGGACCGAACCTGAGCAATCAGGTGGACGGGGAGGAGAGCTTCGACGTGGGTGAAATTCCTGCCGATGGTCCGAAGCTAGGTGCCGTCGCCGACGTCGCCCGGGTCTACGAGCGGCCGAGTAGGTCCGCGAAGAAGATCGGCTATCTCCACGCCGGCGCCCTCGTCGCGCGAAGCGAGGAGAGCTTCGAGAACGAGGAATGCACCACCGGGTGGTACGCGGTACGCCCCCGGGGGTTCGTTTGCTCCGAGAAGTCCGTCACGGTCGATCTGGAGCACCCGACGCTTCAGGCGATGGCGCTCGGCCCGAAGCTGGACCAGGACCTCCCGTACACCTACGCCCGTTCGACCAAGGTGACCGCGCTGTTCGAGCGCGCCGAGGGGCAGGGGGTAGAACAGAGTGGCCGTCTGAAGACGCGGTCCGGGATGGCGATCGTCGGTGCGTGGACGGCCCCGGACGAGTCGCGGGAACCGCAGCGTCTCGGATTGATGATGAACGGCCAGTTCGTGCGCGCCGCCGACCTGCGCGAAAGCAAGCCAAGCGAGTTTTCCGGAGTGGAGTTGGGGGCCGAACAAGACCTCCCGTTCGCTTTCGTGGTGAAGCGCGGAGTGCGCGCCTGGGCGCTCGAAGGCCAGACGCCGCAGAAGGCGACCGAGCTCACCTATCACGAAAAACTCCCACTCACCGGTCGCTTTCGGACGGTGCAAGGCGAGCGGTTCTGGGCAGTGGCCGACGGGCGCTGGGTGCGTCATCGAGACGTGACCGCGATTCGGCGTCGCCACGAGCTTCCCGACTTCGTTCACGACGGTCTTCGCTGGGTGGACGTCAGCGTCATCACCGGCACGGCGGTGTTCTACGAAGGGAAGAAGCCGGTCTTCGCCACACTGGTCAGCGTAGGGCGTGATCGGCTCGGCGATCCGAAGACGACCGCCTCCACCGAGCGCGGCACCTTCGAGATCGTCGGCAAGCAGATCACGTATCGGGATCACAACCCCGTCGAGGGTTCAGGCTCCTATCTGCTCTACGACGTGCCGTGGGTGCTCGAGCTTTCGAATGGTCAGCTCATCCAGGGCTCCTACTGGCACGATCGCTTCGGCATCGAGCACACCGACGGCAACGTGCATCTGTCGCCAAAGGATGCGGCGCGGTTGTTCCGTTGGGCGACTCCGCAGCTTCCCGAGGGGTGGCACGGCGTGCGAGTCGCTTCCGAGGGCGCCGAGCACGCCACCAAGGTGCTCATCCGAAAGTAGGCGAAGTGGCGCCTCAGCCGGTCGCCAAGCTGCTCGGCGGTGGCGCCCCCGCCTGACCCGACGACGCCGGAGGGGCGATTCCCGCTTCCCTCAGGTTGTCCAAGATCTCCCGCGTCGCCGTCGATCGGTTCAGCGTGTAGAAGTGGATGCCCGGAGCTCCTCCTTCGAGGAGCGCGGTGCACTGCGCGGTGGCGTGCGCCACACCGACGGCGCGCACGGCCTTGGGATCGTCCAAGGCTTCCGCGGCATCGAGTCGAGTGAGGAGATCGTAGGGGATGTTCGCGCCGCACATTTGTGTGAAGCGTTTCACCTGGCCGACGTTCGTGACCGGCATGATGCCCGCGACGATGGGGCACGTGATGCTGCGCGCCCGGGCTCGT
Organism: Polyangiaceae bacterium; assembly: GCA_050289625.1. Taxonomy (GTDB): domain Bacteria; phylum Myxococcota_A; class Polyangia; order Polyangiales; family Polyangiaceae; genus NIC37A-2. The sequence goes on from JBNKGC010000059.1 coordinate 28,598, forward strand.
TCGACGAAGCGGAAGTAGTCCTCGCTGTCAAAGAACAGTTGAGTGATCAAGAAGTCGACACCCGCATCGACCTTGCGGACGAGGTGATCGAGATCAGCCTCGGGGCTCGTGGCGTCGGGGTGGATCTCCGGGTAGCAGGCGCCGGCAAGACAGAAGTCGTAGCCACTCGAACGAATGAACTCGACGAGCTCCGAGGCGTAGCCGAATCCACCCGCGGCGCGCACGAAGTTTTCCTGTCCTTTGGGAGGATCACCACGCAGGGGCAGCACGTTCTCGATGCCGCTTTCCGCCAAATCGTCGAGCACCTCGCGGATGTCGTCGCGCGTTGCTCCCACGCAGGTGAGGTGCGCCATCGCGTCGATGCCGACCTCGTGCTTGATGCGGCGAACCAGATCGACCGTCAGCGCACGGGTCGAGCCCATCGCGCCGTAGGTGACGGAGACGTAGGTTGGCGAGTACGTGCGCAGAGTCGCCAGGGTGTCGAACAAGCGCTCCACGCCCTCCTGGTCTTTAGGCGGGAAGAACTCGAAGGAAAACGCTGGCTCAGGGCCCAGGAGGCGGTCGACGATCTTCATCTCGAAGGGAAATCGCACGCTAGCAGTCCCTCGATAAGTGGCCAAGTGTCGCAGGGTGTAGGATTTTGCCGGAAAACCCGAGGCACGCGACCTCGGTGCGCAGGAACCAACCGAGGCACGCGAGGCCAAAGGCCGAGGAGTGACGAGGCCGCGTCACCGCCGCAGGGCTTGTGGGAGGCGCCGGAGCCCTAAGAACCAACGTCGGAAGCGCGGCACAAACCGAGGCAAGCGAGGCCGCAGGCCGAGGAGTGACGAGGCGCCGCCTCCCCGCCGCCGACTAAGTAGGAGGCGCCGGAGACCCGGCGGACC
>JBNKGC010000060.1:0-29073 GCA_050289625.1 Polyangiaceae bacterium
GTCGCCCTCGAGCATACTGCACTCACCTTCATCGCCCCCAAGCACCCTGGCTCGATGCGGGAGGCCCTGGGCGCACGACCCGTCGACCTGACTGCGCTCCCGCTCGTCGCTCCCGCGGGTGGGCTCGAGCGGCGCCGCCTCGACGCTTGGCTCAAGCAGAGGCACCTCGAGCCGACGATCGTGGCCGAGGTCCGGGGAAACGAAGGAATCATCGCAATGGTCAGCCTCGGGAGCGGCGTCGGCCTCGTGCCCGAACTGGTGCTTCAGAGCAGCCCACTGCGCGCCTCTGTCGTACGCCTCGGCGGAATCGACGCACCCCAGGGTTACGATGTGGCGCTTTGCGCACGGCCGCGCAGCCTCCGGCGGAACGTGGTCCAGGTCTTTTGGGAACTTGCTCGAGAAGTCGGGGCGGCGGGTCGGAGCGGTGGAAGCGGAGAACGCACGCAGGGCGGCTCGGCCCCTGCCGAAGACTAGCGGAATTCGGTGCGCGAATGTCCAGCTCGCTCCACTGGTCCGACAATGCGCGGAGCGGGCGCAACTGCGGAGCGGGGGCAACTTCGGCCCCCCGGACTGAACGACCACGGCGCGTCAATCTATCTCCCCTGACCTCAATTGATGTGGTAGAAGACCGCACCATGCGTACTTCCAACTTGATTCTTCCCGTCCTGACCGGATCGCTCCTCCTCGCAGCCGTTGCTTGCTCGGACGGCGATTCCGGCAGCAACAAGAACAACAACTCGACCGGCGGCACCACCAGCACCGGCGGCACCACCGCGACCGGCGGCACCACCGCGACCGGCGGCACCACCGCGACAGGCGGCGCCACCGCGACAGGCGGCACCACCGGCACGGGTGGTTCGACCGGTGCGAGCGGCGCTTACTTCGACAAGGAGACCGCCGGACTCGAGCTCGGCCTGGGTGCCTACGACTACGCCGACATGGGCGGCAGCACGGCGACCCTGACCAACCCTGAGACCGGAAAGGTCTGCGTCGCAGGGTCCGCGGCTATGGTCATGGGCGACTACACGGCGATCTGGGGTGGCGGTATGGGCTTCAACCTCATCGCAGAAGGCGCGGCCCAAGGCTTCGACGCCAGCGGCTACGACGGCTTCACGTTCACCATCAGCGGCGTCCCCTCGGGCGAGCTCCGTGTTGGCGTTCTCGGCACGGCTGACACCGAGAACCCCTTCTTCACCACGAGCATCACCGAGGGTGAGAACACCATCCTCTTTTCGGATCTCGCTCAGGGCGACTGGGTCGACCCGCAGGGAACTCTCGATCCCTCCAGCCTGAAGGACGTTCAGTTCCAGGTCGCGGCCAGCGACGCGGCAGCCGTTCCCTTCGACTTCTGCGTCAGCGGGCTCAGCTGGATCGGCGAAGGCGGCGGCATGGGCGGCGCGGGCGGCAGCAACTGAGCTTCGCTCGTTCCCACGAAACGCCCCGTCCAAGAACGGGGCGTTTTTCTTTTGTTCCGGCGGCAGATGCGCCGACGAGCGAACCGAACATCACCGCCGATTCAACCGAAGATCGACGAGAAGGAAGAGGCACCCCGGAAGGTGCCTCTTCTTCGATTTCGGGCCCAAGACCAACGCCCCGGCCGCTCTGCGGAGAAAGCCTCAGCGAATCACAACCGGGGGCACCGGTGGGATCTTGAACTCGTCCCAGGCAGGCGTGACGTTGTTCGTGCCGAGTTCGGTGGTGTTGCCTTGTGCGTCCACCAAGTTCCTCTGGTTCCAGAGGTAGATGGCCGGTGAGCTCTCGATGGTGCCGTCAGCGTGCTTGATGACGGTCGTCATGTAGAGCTGAGAGGCGGGGCTGAACCGCCCCTGCCCACGGCTGATTTCGAGCGGAGAATTTCGTGCCGTCGAGAAGATCAGGAAGTAATAGGTCTTCTCTCCATCGCTCGCTGTGGAAGGGGCCCACTTGGCCCAGCTATTGTACAGCGCACCGGCTGTCCCTTCGGACGCACAGGCCACGTCGTTAGACGCGAGACGCACCGCCTCCCCGCCGGCAGCAGGAACGACATAGATATCGCTGTCGGGTCGGTAGTACACGTGATCAAAGCTGTCTTCGCGCCCCGGATTCGTCTCGAAGAACGGCAGTCGATTGAACGCCACAAGCGAATCATCGGGTGAGTAGTCGGGGTAGTACTCGAAGTCCCCCGAATCGGCGCCGGCCAGTGGTTTGGCTTCCCCGCCAGCGCCACCGGCAAAGGGCACAGTATAGATGTCCGCGACGGTAGCCCCCCCGACACGCCCGTCCTGGGGTTGATCGGTCGAAGTATAGACGATGGTCGAACCATCGTGACTCCAATCAGCCATCACTGGGGAGTTCGGATCGCCCTCACGGGCGATCACGTCCCAACCTACGCCGCGAAGATCGCCAACTGCGTTCTGCAGCAACTGGCCGTTGTTGTCGTAGTCGTCGGGAGTCGCCGTGCGAAGATCAGGGGACACGGGGGCGGCATTTGCCAGGTCCATCCAAACCAGTTCGGTGGGCTCGAGCGAGAGGACGGAGCCGTCGTGGGTCCTCCAAATGTTCCCCCCCGAGATGTCGCGATACGACCATGTGGTGACCATGCGACGTTGATCTTTCGCCCAATCGGCATTGCTGAACGTAGTGCCACCGAGCCAACTCATCGAGATCATGGCCGCTCCCGCGGGAGTCAAGTAGTCCGGCGATTGCCCTCGAGTCCCATCCTCGATACTGCTCAGGCGCACGTTCCACGGCCAGTGATCGACCGTGGCCACGGCTCGGCCATCTGGCGTCGAACTATGGCATCCCACACACGTGGATTGACCCGGTGAGTCCGTGTACTCCATTCGAAGGTCGCCATTGCCGACGACTGCGACTCCAGTCAGGTTGCCTGGCACCAGCGCGGAAATGACCCCCTCATCACCTACTCCAAACCCGTAAAGGGCATTGGTCATCGCGCCGGGCTCGGTGCCCGTCGAACCCCAAAACACCATGCTGCCGCCTGCCGCGACCGGCGCGATCTTGAACGTGCCGGTGCTCTCCGAGCCATCGACCGAACGAATGGTGTACGTGATGTCCTCGTCGTGAACGTTCAGTGAGAGGCCGTCCCAAATGTCCTGAGGCAGGTAGTACGGTAGTCGAGCCGTGTAGACGCGCAGGTCGTGCTCTTCCTTCGCTGCGCTCAAGGTGATCTTGTACGGGCCGCTTCCGCTACCTTCGGCGAGGAAGCGCGGACGCGTCCAGTTCGCGGGGAAGATGGTGCCGTTCGCCGGCTCCATCACGCATGGACCCGTGCCGCTCCCCGGTTCGTCGAGCGTCGTCACCTGCTCGCCCGTGACACCGTCGTCGACGATGGGCGCCTCGGGAAAGTCTTGGCAGTTTGACTCGCAGGAGGGGACCAAAATCTCGCCACTCGGGAGATCGAGACCGCCACCACCGCCACCACCGCCGGTGCCCACGCTGATCGTCGAGCCGCCGGAGCCACCCCCGGAACCTGGCCCGCCTTTCACCGTGTCACGACCGCCCTCGCCCGAGGAGCATGCCGCTGCGGAGAACACCAACACCGAAATCGAAGAAAGAACCCAAGTTAGATTTTTCATGGCAAGCGACACCTACAATACCGCACCCCTGGAACGGCAGCGAGACGCAACCCGGTGAATTCTGCTGCTTCGTCGCTTGTGAGGCTGAGTTGGTCGGTTGCATCCTCGCCCCAAATTGCAACTTCAGCGTAACTTATCAGTTGCGCCGGAACTCTAGGTAGCACGGAGAAAGACCCGAAAAAGGGCCTGCACGGCGTTCGCTCGCGCCGCCTTCCTTCGACGCGTCGCGCGTGAGCCGGTTGGAGAGTTTGCGATCAACCGTCGACTTCGCGCCGAAGCTCCGCGAGCTCCCGCTCGAATCCGCCCGAAAGGATCGGGAAGCGAAACCACGTTTTCGGATCGAGGTTCGCGTCGTCGACGTGAAAGCTCGGCGCGTAGCGCTCGCGCTTCCATTGATTCCGAGAAAACAGTCGGAAGAATCGTTCAATCCAAGTGAGCAGATCGTGAGGTGAGTAGAGCGGGAACTGCGCTCGCATCAGACGGAAGACGTCGCGTGGACCGCGCTTGTCTCGAATTGCGGCGCGCTCCACCGCGTCGAGGACGTCGTACGGCATGAGATCGCCTTCGTCCGTCTGCGCGCGTTCGGCCGGACGAAGCTCAGCGGTGGGCCTTTGCTGAGTGATGAGCAAGAGCTCGGGGATCGGGCCGAGCTCGGCGATCCCTTCCGTTTCCATGAAACGAAGCCAGGTTCTGAGGTAGGCCTTGTCGATCCCGGCGATGGGGCTGAGCCCCCCGGAGGTATCTCCGTCCATCGTGGCGTAGCCCACGGCCGCTTCGCTGCGGTTGCTGGTGGACAGCAAGAGGGCACCCAGAATGTTGGCGAACATCCACACCCCCGGCGACCGCACCCGTGCCTGGATGTTCTGCAGCGCGATGTCGTCGCTTTCCCACGACAGGCGTCGCTCGAGCGCCTGTTCGACGAGGCCGACGTAATCGTTCACCAAGCCGTCCACGTCGAGCTCGTGGTGACTCGCCCCGAGGGCCCGAGCCAGCTCGCGCGCGGCGGTTCGGGTGGTTCCGGAGCTGTGCTTGGTACTCTGATAGACCGTCGTGAGCAGGCGCCGCATGACGTCCGACTCGTCTTCGGGCGGAGACTCGCCGAACGCGTAGCTCACGCGCTCGACGAACGTCTCGAATCCGAGCTGCTCGATTCCGAGGCGCACCATGAGTCGAACCAGGCAGCTGACGGCGGCGGAATCCGCGCCCCCGCTCAGCGAGACGACGAAGCCCCGGGAGCGGCTTTTCCGCATGTAGTCGAACAGCGCGAGGGCGATCGCTCGCGAGAATTCCTGATTCTTCGACCCGTCCGGCGTGTCCCATGACGACGCCGTGAAGACGTCGCGCTTGGGTTCGACGTCTGGCCAGGAAAATGCGGCTTCAACGCACTCGTCGGGTTCGGAAACGACCGTCGGCTCGTAGCTGGAAAGACGTCCGTGCCGACTGCGGGTGAGCTCGATGTCCACCAGATGGGAGATCACGTTCACCTGGTGAAACCCGAACCGTTCCGACTCCGCCACGATCTCTCCGCTCGTGGCGATGAGCGCGTCGCCGTCGTAGATGGCTCGCCCGGCTTCGTTGCCGAGCAAATTCGCGTAGACGTAGCTCACGCCGAACGCTCGCGAACCCTCGAGGACCAACCGCCGCCGGATCTCGTGTTTTCCGAAAGCGAAATGGCTCGCACTCGGATTCATGATCACGTCGACCGCATCCAAAGAGAGCCCGACCCCGGGTCGCTCGGCAGCCCAGGCGTCTTCGCAGATCTCAAAACCGATCTTCACGCCACCGACGTCGAAGTGAATGTCGCCGATGGGGTACGTCGAGCCGCCCAACCTGACGCGCGTTCGCTTGCCACGCGGCCACGGCTTGAACCAACGTGGTTCGTAATGGAGCCCATCGCCCGCCAGCGACTGCTTGGCAACGAAACCGAGGATCTTCCCATCCGCCACGAGGCAACAGGCGTTGAAGGTGGCTTTGGCGAGCACCACGGGCAGACCGAAGCTCACCACCATGCCGCGGGTGTGGGGCAGCAGCGACTCGAGCACGTCGAATGCCATCCGAGCCGTGTGCGGCGCGAGGAAGGCGTCCTCGCAGCCGTAGCCGGTGATGCAAAGCTCGGGCAGGCAGAGCAGCGTGGCACCCTGGTCGCGAGCTCGCTCGATGGCGACACGCAGATTGGTCGCGTTGTCGTCCCAGGCGAGGGGCGTTTGGTTCACCGTAGCGGCGGCGACTCGAACGAGCTTCATGGTGCGGGGGAGCGAAGGGAGGCGATCATCTCGGCCTTGGTACGAAAAAGTCCCTCCTCGAACCAGACGGAGTACGGCTCGGGGTGGGTGAAACGGCGATGCCGAGAAGCGAGGCAAGCCAGCTGCTCTCGAGCTCTTTTCCGAGCATCGAGGGTGCCAGGCACATCGTAGACGATCCTTCCACCCCGCATCACGGGGATCAGGACCCGGCGCATCTCGAAATCGCGCTTATCGAAACGACGAGTGTCCCAGATGGCCGGCTGAGCGCGCCGCGAACGGTAATCACCGCATCGATCTCCCTCCCGCGCCAAGGTAGCGACCGGGACGGCACTGAAGACATCACCGGGAGGACGCAGCTCGTCGATGATCACGTCCGCCTCGAAGGACGTCAGCCCCCCCAAGCGAAGCACCTGGAGCTTGCCGGGGGTCGTGCTCTTTTCCATCGTGTCACTCAACTTGAGCACGCCGCGCAGCCCCTCGGGTCGCTCCACCGCGGTGAGCTTGTACACGCCGTCGAGGGCCGGCTGGTCGTAGGCCGTGGCGAGGCGTGTCCCCACACCCCACAGGTCGATCGGCGCGCCAGCCTCAACCAAGCGTTCGATTCGGTACTCGTCCAGATCCCCGCTCACCACGATGCGCGCTTCGGGAAAGCCCGCTCGGTCAAGGCGCCGTCGCGCATCACGGCTCAGTACCTCGAAATCCCCCGAGTCCAGGCGCACGCCGAAGAGCTCGTGTCCCCGAGCCCGAAGCTCGCGGGCCGCTTCGATGGCGCGGTCGATCCCACGGCGCGTGTCGTACGTGTCGACGAGAAACACACAGTCCTCCGGCATGGCCTGGCCGAAGGCTCGGAATGCGTCCGTCTCGTCTTCGAAGGCCATGACCCAGCTGTGCGCGTGGGTGCCGCGAACAGCCACTCCGTAGCGAGCACCCGCGAGGACGTTGGACGTTGCGTCGCAGCCCCCGACCACCGAAGCCCGACTTGCGCGAAGCCCTGCATCAGGCCCCTGCGCTCGTCGCAGTCCGAACTCGAGCACGGGGATCCCTCGAGCCGCCTGGCACACCCGAGCTGCCTTGGTCGCGATCAGGGTCTCGAAATTCAACGTGTTCAAGAGGATGGACTCGAGGATCTGCGCCTGCACGATAGGCCCCTCGACCCGAAGGAGCGGCTCGCTCGGAAATACCAAGGTGCCCTCCGGAGCAGCGTCCACGTCGCATTCGAGGTGAAACGCCCCGGCCCACTCGAAGAAAGGAGGGGGCAAGACAGGCTTTCCCAGCGTGGTCTTCAGCGTCCGCAGGTAGTCGAGATCCTCCGCGGTGAACCGCAGCGTACGGAGGATCTCGACGACCCGGGAGAGGCCGCACGCTATGGCGTAGGAACCTCCGAACGGCGCACGTCGGAAGAACAGAGAGAAAACCGCACGACGGTTTGCCATCCCGGTTTGGAGGTAACCGGCTGCCATCGTCAGCTGGTACAAGTCGGTCAAGAGGACCGACGGCGGCGGTTCGGCTTGCATCCCTCCCCTGGTGGCGATCCTAGCTCGAACAGCGACGCGGCGCCTCGCGGCGCCTCGCCTTCGGCTCGTCGCGTGCCTCCGTTTGTTCCCGCGGCAGCCGTGCGACAAGCTAGACATTGTTTGTCAGTAGGACATTGTTCGACTTACCGCTGAACCTTGGAGTGACCTAGAGTGCTCGACATGAATCAGTTGCCGGACACGCCTCCAGCCAACGACGTACTTCCCCCTGCCGCGAGGGTGAGCCGCACCGCAAACGGCACGCACCCGCGGCAAGCCCTGTTCCGATTCCTCCACACGGCGCCGATCACGATGCGTCGAGTGGCCATCCTCACGAGCCACGGGCTGTCCCGCAAGGAGACGGCGCGCCGCCTCGGCTTGACTGAAGAACAGGTCACGAGGCTTCTGATGGCGCTCCGCACGGTCATTGCCGCCTGACCGAAACCAGCGGCGAAGATCGTCATTTCATCGACGGCCGGCACCGCTCGGAACCCTTCTCTCGCGGACGAACCTCACCGTCGCTTCCATGACGACCGCGGTGCGGAAGCTATCGGCTCCTGGCACGCGTGGAGTCGCCTGCACCCCAGCCTTCGAGGCGACCACACGGTGGGGATGTGGCGCATCGCCACGGGCAGTACACTGGGCAATGCCATGAGGGGAAAGCTCGTCGCCCTGTCAGCCACTGTGCTTTCGGGGGTGGGTTTGGTGGGTGGAATGGTCGCGGGTTGCCGCAGTACCGACCGAGTACGCACGGTGCGCTCCGCTGCGCCGGACGTACCGGCGCCTGCGGGGAAAGCACCCGCCGAGAGCGCGCAGCCCGGGGCAGCCGTCAGGACCTTGACGACCAACTCGCCGTCGCAGGCCAAGGACCCAGTCGGAACGAGCGGTCCGGTTGCAGCGGTGCCCAAGCCCCTGCCTCAGGAAGGGACTCCACGCCTCCGCTCCGAGCGCGCCGGATTCGTCGTCGTCGTACGCGAGGACTGCGTCGGGGGCGCGCCCACCTACGACCTGACCCTGCACTTCCATGGTCTCGCCAACGTGGTCGAGCGACAGTGGGCGAAAGCCCAAGTGGACGGGGTGCTAGCCGTGGCCAACGCGGGCGCCTGGTCTCGAGATTACAAGCGAGCCTACGAACACGCTGGCGTGCTCGACGAGCTGCTCACCCAGGTCGAGGAGCAGCTTCGCGAAGTGTGTCCCGAGCTCCGAGCCAAGCCGCAACGTCTCGCGCTCAGCGGTTGGAGCGCCGGCTACACCGTCGTTCGAGCCGTTCTGCAGGATGAGGGGCCGACGCGGATCGACGCGGTGCTCTTGGCGGATGGGATCCACGCGCGCCTTTCCAGCGCTCGACCCGGGGGAACGCGCAGCGAGCATTCGCGGAGCCCCGAGCCGGGCGACGTGGCGGCTTTCGTCGAGTTCGGACGCCTCGCTGCACGTGGTGACAGGCTGATGAGCATCACTCACAGCGACATTCGCACCCCGAACTACGCGAGCACGACTGAAACCACGCACTATTTGCTGCAGCAACTGAATCTGGAACGCCAGAGTTTGGGCGCGTCCACCGCGGAGGGCCAGCGGAGCCTGGTCGAGGCAGGTGGTTTCCGACTGCGGGGGTACGCCGGGCTCACGGCGAAGGACCACGCGTGGCACCTGCACCACCTCGGCGAGACGACGCTGCTGGACCTCCGTCACTTCTGGAACGACCACCGCGACAGTCCAGCGCGTCTCCCTCCCGCGGACGAATGACACCCGCCTGGGAGAGACACCGGGCAGCGCTTCGAAACGCGCCTGGGAGACGCTCCCTCGCAGCGGTCCGCCTGATGCGGGCCGCGGTCTCTGCGAGATCGTGGACGCGCGGCTCGAACGTCGACGGCTGGAGGGGCTGCTGTGGTCGTTCGGCGCCGCCCACCGACCGTCAAATTTCCCGGTCTGTGACGGACCCGACACATCGCTCGATAAAATCAGCCTTTACCATTCACCACTCACACCTTATCGCACCCGACGCGTCGACTGCGTTGAATCACGCGCGCAAATGCGTGTGATTCTCCCTCCTTCAGGTTGGTTAGTTCACTTACCTGCGATCGCTCGCGTGTCAGCTCGTCACAGGGCGCATCGGCAATCTTTCAACGACCTTGAGTCTTCCGCCCTCATCTGTTGCCCTGGGCCCACGGCTGTTGACCCAACTTCGCGGCCCCTCAGCCGCAATAGGAGAGATACAGATGAGAACTCTGAGAGGCGGAGCCTTTGGGCTCGCCGCAGTTTGTGCGCTCGTGTCGAGCGCGTGTGTCAATACACCCGCGAATTCCGCACCCCCTCCTCCGGCCGCGCCCACTGCGACCGTCACGCAGCCTGCGACCGCTGCCACCGCCCCTGGGGCGCCGGCCACAGGCCAACCCGTCGCGCCCGCAGAGCCCGCAGCACCCAAGCTGGTCATGGCCCTCAAAGACGTAGGCTTCGCCGCTCCCGAGGCGATTCTCTACAACGCCGATGAGGACGTGTACCTGGTCAGCAACGTCAACGGGAAGCCCACAGACGCCGACCGCAACGGCTTCATTTCCAAGGTGGGCCCGGATGGAAAGGTCATCGACCTGAAGTGGATCGATGGCGCGAAGCCGGGCGTCAATCTCGATGCGCCCAAGGGAATGGCCATCTCGAATGGCTACCTCTACGTCTCGGACATCAAGTGGATCCGCGTGTTCGACGTGAAGACGGGCGCGCCCAAGGGCAAGCTCTTCGCCAAAGGCGCGACCTTCCTGAACGGCATGTCCACGGGCCCCGACGGGATGGTCTATCTCTCCGATACTGGATGGAAGGCTGGTGCCCAGGGCTTTGACAACACCGGTTCCGACACGATCTTCAAGCTCGATCCGAAGAAGGCCAAGGCCGAGCCCCTCGCCAGTGACAAGAGCCTGGCCAATCCGAACGGCGTCGTCGCAACGAAAGACGGCCTCTGGGTGGTCAACGCCGGCGGCGAGCTGTTCAAGCTCGGAAAGGACGGCAAGAAGGAGCAAGTCACGAAGCTCGCGAAAGGCGCCCTGGATGGCGTCGTCGCTCTCGACAACGGCGACTTCCTGGTGTCGAGCTGGGAGGCTGCGGCCGTCTACCACGGCAAACCCGGCGGACAGTTTTCGGTCCTCGTGGGCGATCTCAAGTCGCCCGCCAGCATCGGGCACGACACGAAGCGGAATCGCCTCCTCGTCCCGAAGATGACCGAGAATCAGGCGCTCATCTACGCGCTTCCCGGCGGTCCCGCGACGCCCACGCCGGCCGCTCCGGCTCAGCCCGCGGCCAAGCCCGCCGCCCCGGCAACGCCAGCCAAGGCAGCTGCTCCCGCCCAACCGGCAGCAGCCGCGAAGCCGGCGGCTCCGGCCAAGCCGGCAATGCCAGCTGCCCCGGCGAAACCCGTCGCTGCGAAGCCAGCTCCGAAAGCGGCGCCAGCGAAGCCCGCCGCTGCGGCCAAACCCGCGACGCCAGCCACGCCGGCCAAACCTGCGACTCCGGCCCAGCCGGCGCCCAAAGCCGCTCCGGCGGAGCCAGCGGTTCCGGCGAAGCCCGCGACTCCCGCAAAGCCGCCGGAGACCAAGCCCGCGCCGAAACCGGCGCCCGCCAGGCCCGCTCCGGCTCCGAAGGCAGCACCGGCTCCTGCGGCGCCGGCTCCGGCTCCGAAGAACTGAGACTGGGGGACTCGTCCCGCGTCGTTCGGCAGGGTGCTCCTTCGGCACCCTGCCGCGCGACCGACCCCCGATGATGGCTGCCGAAAGCCATGGCACACTCCGGATGTGTCCGAGGGAGCCCCTCTCTACATCGTGGACGGTTTCAACGTGCTGCATGCGGTCGTCCTTCGAGGTCGTGACCGCAGCCAGTGGTGGAGCGCAGAGAATCAACGCAAGGTGTGCGAACTTGCCCTCGACTTTTCGGAGGGTGAGGTGTGGGTGGTTTTCGATGCCGGCCGAAGGCACTCGGAGCGTTGCGAGGCGCCGGAAGGACTCTCGCTCCACTTCGCGCCCCATGCCGACGACTGGATCGTCGACCGCGCGCGGGAGCTCGACGGGATCCGTCCGCTCTATGTCGTGAGTTCCGATCGCCCGCTACTCGATCGCGCTCGTCAGTACGGAGCGCACCGGCTTTCACCTTGGGAGTTCCGAAGCCTGTGCGAGGATGGCGCGGCCGAAGGCCCTTCCGACTGAACCTGCCAAAAAACATCTCGCGGTTCCGAGCTCGACGTGGCTCCCGAAGCGAAGAGCACACGCGCGGGCGCCTCGCCAAGACGGTGGTTCACGAGGTGGGACACACCCTCGGCCTACGCCATCGAGCTCCCGTCGTCTTTCGCCCATCGACGATGGCTATTTCATCCAGCTCCGAGCACCCGAATCCGATCCGACTCGATGACGTGCACACCCTGGGACAGCTCGGGCAACGTAGAAGCTCGAACCATGGCACGCGCTACGACGTCCGCGTCGATGGCGCGGTATTTTCTGAGCCCTCCGACCAGGATGACCCCGAGGGGCTTCGCCACGAGGGCACCGAGCCGCTCGCCCACGCGCACTTCCTCTCGATCCCCGAGGAGCAGAGAGGGACGAAAGACCAAAAGGCTGGGAAAGCCGAGCTTCCCCAGGGCCCCCTCGGTCTCCCCTTTGACTCGGTTGTAGAAGATCTTCGACTCAGGGTCCGCTCCCAATGAGCTCACCACACAGAACCGGGATGCCCCCGCGCTTCGGGCGAGGCTGGCGAAGGCCACCACGTAGTCGTGGTCGACCCGGCGGAACGCCTCTTGGCTCCCGGCCTTCTTGATCGTCGTTCCCAAAGCGCAGAACGCCACCGCCGGTCCCTCACCGAGCGGAGCCGTCAGGGAGTCGAAGTCCACCACGTGCTCCCGTGCGCAGCCCGCAGCGTCCGCAGGCGCGGAGAGCGGACGCCGGGTAAACGCGACCACGGACGAAAACGCCGAGTCCTTGCCCGACAGCTCGCGCAGGAGCTCTCCACCCACGAGACCCGTCGCGCCCGCCAGCCAGGCCTGCATGTCAGTTCTCGGGTTCGTAGCCGAGGTTCGGCCTGAGCCAGGTTTCGGCTTCCTGCACGCTCACCCCTTTGCGGCGCGCGTAGTCTTCGACCTGGTCGCGCCCCACGCGCCCCACGCTGAAATACTTGGCTTTCGGGTGCCCGAAATACATGCCACTGACGCTCGCGGCCGGAGTCATCGCACAACTCTCGGTGAGATCGATGCCCACTTCGCGCGCGCCGAGCAGCTCGAAGAGCTTCGTCTTTTCCGAGTGGTCGGGACACGCGGGATAGCCGAACGCCGGTCGGATGCCGCGGTAGTTCTCCGCGATCAGATCCTCGTTCGTGAGAGAGACGCCGTCTTCGTAGCCCCACTCCTGACGAACCCGGGCGTGCATCAGCTCAGCGAACGCCTCCGCCAAACGGTCCGCCAAGGCCTTGACCATGATCGCGTTGTAGTCGTCATGGTCAGCCTCGTACTTCTTCGCGAGCTCGTCCGCTCCGATGCCCGCGGTCACCGCGAAGGCGCCCACGTAGTCGGGGATGCCGCTGTCCTTCGGTGCCACGAAGTCCGCGAGCGATCGGCACGGATCCTTTTCTCCGCGGCTCTGCTGCTCGCGCAGCATCGGGAAGCGCATCAGCTCTTTGTCGCGTGATTCGTCCTCGTACAGGACGACGTCGTCGCCGTCGGCGGCAGCCGGCCAGAAACCGTAGGTCGCTTGCGCAGTGAGGAGCTTCTCGTCGATGAGCTTCTTCAAGAGCGTCGTGCCGTTTTTGTAGAGCTCGCGAGCAGCTTCTCCGTATTCCTCGCTCTCCAAAATGCCCGGGAAGCGCCCCTTCAGCTCCCAGGCCGTAAAGAAGAAAGACCAGTCGATGAACTCGCTGATCTCCTCGAGGGGAAAATCCTGGAGGGTCCGGCGGCCGATGAACGCGGGCTTCGACACGTCTTCGGCCCGCCACTCGATGGGCACTCCTCGCCCCTTGGCCACCTGGTAGTCGATCAGCGGTCGCTTCTGCTTGCCCCCATGAATCCCGCGCAGGCGCTCCTGATCCACACGGGTCTTGTCCATGAAGGAGTCGCGCTGCTTGTCATCGAGCAACGCGCTCACGACGCCAACGGCGCGCGATGCATCGAGCACGTGGACGACCGGACCCTTGTACTCGGGGGCGATCTTCACGGCCGTGTGCTGGCGACTGGTCGTCGCTCCACCGATGAGGAGCGGCATGCTCATCTCCCGCCGCTCCATCTCCTTGGCGACGAGGACCATCTCATCGAGGCTCGGCGTGATCAGACCGCTCAGGCCGATCATGTCGGCGTTCTGAGCCACGGCCTCCGTGAGGATCTTGTCCATCGGCACCATCACGCCGAGATCGATCACTTCGTAGCTGTTGCAGCCGAGCACCACGCCCACGATGTTCTTTCCGATGTCGTGCACGTCGCCTTTGACGGTGGCCATCAGCACGCGGCCGTTGCTCGACACGCCGTCGCTCCGTTCGGCCTCCATGAAGGGCTCGAGGTAGGCCACGCCTTTCTTCATGACTCGTGCGCTCTTCACCACCTGCGGGAGAAACATCTTGCCGGCGCCGAAGAGATCGCCCACCACGCTCATGCCGTCCATCATCGGCCCTTCGATCACGAAGATCGGACGGCCCAGCTTCTGGCGCGCTTCTTCGACGTCGTCCTCGATGTAGTCGGCGATCCCTTGAACAAGGGCATGCTCGATGCGCTTTTCGACGGGCGCCTCCCGCCACGACAGATCGAGCTCCCTCTTCTTGCCAGTGCCCCTGACCTGCTCGGCAAAGGCAACGAGCCGCTCGGTTGCGTCCTCGCGCCGATCCCAGAGGACGTCTTCGACTCGCTCCAGGAGCTCCTTGTCGATGTCTTCGTAGACCTCGAGCTGACCGGCGTTGACGATTCCCATGTCCATGCCGGCCTTGACCGCCACGTAGAGGAAAGCCGAGTGCATCGCCTCGCGCACCACGTTGTTCCCTCGGAAGGAGAACGACAGGTTGCTGATACCACCGCTGACGAGAGCACCGGGCAGGTGCTTCTTGATGAGCTTCGTGGCTTCGATAAAGTTGATCGCAAAGCGATTGTGCCCCTCGATGCCCGTCGCCACAGCGAACACGTTCGGGTCGAAGATGATGTCCGTGGGTGCGAACCCGACCTTTTCGGTCAAAAGTCCGTACGCCCGCTTGCAGATCTCGAACTTGCGCTCGGTGGTGTCCGCCTGGCCCTGCTCGTCGAACGCCATGACGACGGCAGCAGCGCCATAGTTCTTCACCTTGTGCGCCTTTTCGAGGAAGTCTTCCTCGCCTTCCTTGAGGCTGATCGAGTTCACGATCGCCTTGCCCTGCACGCACTTGAGGCCCGCCTCGATGACTGACCACTTCGAGCTGTCGATCATGATCGGCACCCGAGCGATCTCCGGTTCGGTCGAGACCAGGTTCAGGAACTTGGTCATCGCCGCTTCGGAATCGAGCATGGCCTCGTCCATGTTCACGTCGACGATGTTGGCGCCGCTGCGCACCTGTTCGGACGCGACATCGAGGGCCGTGTTGTAGTCCCCCTGCATGATCAGGTTCTTGAACTTCGCGCTGCCGGTGACGTTCGAGCGCTCGCCCACCATGATGAAGTTGCTCTCCGGACGGATGACGAGCGGCTCGAGCCCACTGAAATGACTCAGGGAATCCGGTTCTGAGGGCTTGCGTGGCTCCTTGTCCCGGAGCTTCTTGGCGATGGCTTCGATGTGGGCAGGCGTGGTTCCGCAGCAACCACCGACGATGTTCACGAGGCCGCTGTCGGCGAACTCCTCGAGCAGGGACGACGTCTGGTCGGGCGTCTCGTCGTATCCGCCGAACGCATTCGGTAGGCCCGCGTTGGGGTAACAACTGATGAGACTCGTGGAGACCTTGCTCAGATCCGCGATGTAGGGGCGCATTTCCGTCGCCCCGAGGGAGCAGTTCACGCCTACGGACAAAGGCTTGGCATGAGCCACCATGTCCCAGAAGGCCTCCACCGTCTGTCCGTTCAACGTCCGGCCGCTGCGGTCGGTGATGGAGACGCTGAGCATCACCGGCAGGTGCACGCCCTTCTCCTCGTAGATGCGCTCGACGGCGAGCAGAGCCGCCTTGAGGTTGAGCGTGTCGAACGCCGTCTCGATGAGCATGATGTCGACGCCACCCTCGATCAGCGCCCGCGCTTGCTCCTCGTAGGCCTCCCGCACCTGATCGAAGGTGTGGGTACGCATCGACGGATCGTTCACGTTCGGCGAGATGCTGAGGGTGCGGTTCGTGGGCCCCAGGGCTCCCGCGACGAAGCGAGGCCTGTCCGGGTTTTCGTTGGAAAACTCGTCAGCTGCGGCCCGAGCGATCCGAGCCGCCTCGACGTTCAGCTCCGTCACGAGGGGCTCCATGGCGTAGTCCGCCTGGGAGATGCGGTTCGCGTTGAACGTGTTCGTTTCCAGGATGTCGGCGCCCGCCCTCAGAAAATCCCGGTGAACTTCGCGGATGATGTCCGGGCGAGTGAGAACGAGCATCTCGTTGTCACCCTTGAGGTCGTGGCCGTGGTCTTTGAACTTTTCACCGCGGAAATCAGCCTCCTCCAGGGGATGACCCTGGAGAGACGTTCCCATCGCTCCGTCGAGGATGAGGATCCGCTTCTGGGCGAGGGACTGCAGGAGCTGGGTCTTGTCGTCGTGGGACATGATCTCGATGGCTAGCGCCGAAGCCCGGCAATCCGGGGGCTTTTCGGGGTCCGAGTGCGGGAAGCAGCGCTCGGGTACGGCTCTTTACACCGTACGGCTCTGTACACCGAATGTTGTGGTCGATCGAAGCCTCGCCGGCTCGATCCGCGGCTATTCTGCGGGGAAACCGCCCAGGGCGGACGATGACGCAGCGTCCCACCCCAGCGCCTGCACTTTGACACCGGTGACGCCAAGGCCCAAATAGCCACCATGGATGCCGAGACCCGGGACCGCATCGCGCGAGCCATCGAAAACAACGACGTCATTCTTTTCATGAAGGGCACGCGAACTGCCCCTCAGTGCGGCTTTTCCGCCCGAACCGTGGAGATCCTGGACTCGCTCGTGCCCGAATACGTGACCGTGGACGTGCTGTCTCACCCCGAGGTGCGGGAAGGCATCAAGGAGTTCAGTTCCTGGCCGACCATCCCGCAGCTCTACGTCAGGGGCGAGTTCGTCGGCGGCTGCGACATCGTGACCGAGATGTACGAATCGGGGGAGCTGCAGAAGACCCTCGGCGTCGAAAGCACCGCGCGCCCGGAGCCTCGGGTGACGGTGACCGACCGTGCGGCCGAGGCTTTGAGGGGCGCTCTCCAATCGGGCGAAGAGGTCATCTGCCTGGAAATCGACCGGGCTTTCCAACCTGGCCTTTCCGTAGGGCCACGCACGGCCGGCGCGATCGTGGTCGAAAGCAACGGCATTTCCGTGGCGATGGATCGCTTGAGCGCAAGCCGCGGGGACGGGATCACCATCGACTACCTCGACACCCCCGAAGGCCCCGCGTTCAAGATCGACAACCCCAACGAACCGCCGCGCGTCCGCCCCATGACCGTTCGCGAACTCAAGGAGCGTCTCGATGCGAGAGAAGATTTCGTTCTCGTAGACGTTCGCACGCCGGGGGAGCGCGAGACGGCGCGCATCGAAGGATCGCGCCTGATGGATACCGAAACGCTGGACGAGCTCATGGCGCTCGAAAAGAGCACCCACCTCGTTTTTCATTGCCACCACGGGCACCGAAGCCAACGAGCCGCGGAACAATTCACCGCTCAGGGGTTCACGAACGTGTTCAACGTAGTCGGTGGCATCGACGCGTGGTCGCAGGAAATCGATCCGAACGTGCCTCGCTATTAGAGGGTTCACTGATCCGAAGAGCGGCCGTCGATCGTGAGGGCCACCTGCGCCCGAGCGATTGAACGATGGAAGGTTTGCTCTTCGCCCTCGTGCTCCTGTCGGCCGTCACCTGTCTCCGACGCGGCTACCAGGCACAAGCCGGCGTACTTTCGCTGCTCGCCCTAGCCATCCTGCTGGTTACCATCGACCGAGTGCGCGAGCGGAGTGGGTCGTTCGCCGACGTCCAGAGCCCGTCGACGAGCCGCTCCGACTCAGCTGCCGTCGGCCTGCCCTGAGGCGCTCGGGCTCGCTGGGAGCTCGGGTGACGGTCGCTTTTCCACGGCAGCGATCGTCGCCGACAGGTCGACGTCCTTGCGCCGCAAGCACTCGAAGCAGTCGCCGAGACCCAAAAACCCACAGCCCTTGGTCGTGCGGAGCGCCTGAAGCTTGCGCAAGCTCCGCTCGTCACCATGCTCTTTGACTTGGGGCAGGAGGTTTCGGAAATCGGAGCAAGCGCGCGCCTCCTGCAGCTCGAGGGCAACTAGAAGCGCCGGGGATGCGTGTTTGCGGAGCTTTTCGTCCTTCAGGAGTTTCTGCGCGTGGGCGACCGCTTTGGTCATCCCCGCCTGCCCTTTGTTTTCGCTCCAAATCGAAAACACCAGGTCGGCCCCCGCAGCGCCCAGCGCCTCGACGGCGGTGTCGAGCGCCTGCTCCGCCGAGTCGCGATCCTCCGCGGCGGCGCGAACATCAGCCAGAAGACGTGAATCGGAAGCCAGATCCTGGTCGGCTTTGACCGCCTTGCCGTAGGCCTCGACGCTAGCGGAAAGGTGTCTGATTTTCGCGTAGCCGCGGCCGAGAGCGAGCCACTCGCGTGCGCCCCCTTCCTTTTCGACTCGCTTCCTGAGCTCCGCGAGGGCCTCACGGTCCCCGTCCTCGGCGCCCTCGAGCAACTTCGACAGCTCGGGGTCGAGCACCGCCGTCGCGAGGCGAGCCGCTTTGTCGCCGATGCCCTCACTTTCCACCTTGGCGACGGCATCATCGCCCGTCGACCCGATGACCAAGGTCAAGAGCATCACGAGCAAGGTACCCGCCGAGGCAAGCCACCACAGCGGCACCTGCCTCCTTCCCACGGCGATTGGGCGACGGAGCGAAATGACGAGCTCCGTGGGAACGCGGTCCACCAGACTTCGAAGGGTGCTTACGGGACCGGACAGAGCCCCCGCCGTTGGATCGTCCGCCATGCTGGTGGAAGTCCAGCTGGCTTCCAATTCGCCCAGCGTGTCCGCGAGCTCCGCAGCGCTCTGGATCCGCTTTTCGGGATCTTTCTCAAGGAGATTTTCCACGAGCGCTCGAAGCGGCTCCGGAACTCGCGAAGGAAGCGGGGGTGGCGGCTCCGTCAAATGCCTCGTCAGGATGACGATCAGCTCTTCCGCAACGAAAGCGGTCGTTCCCGAGAGCATCTCGTAGAGAATCATCCCGAGGGTGTAGAGATCGGAACGCGTGTCGACGGGCTCGCCCTTGGCCTGCTCCGGCGACATGTATTCCGGCGTCCCGAAGACCGCCCCGGCCTGCGTGAGCACCGGCTGATCTTCCGAAGATTCGTCGGAGTTCAACTTCGCGATGCCGAAGTCGAGGACTTTGACGAAGTCCGGGTCGTGCTCGCGACCGACCAGCATGACGTTGTCGGGCTTGAGATCCCGATGCACCACACCGACCGCGTGCGCCACTGCTAGCGCTTCGGCAATTTGGCGAGCCACGTGCACTGCGCGCAGGGGAGTGAACACTCCTTCGTCGCGCAGGGTTCGCGACAGACTCTTTCCCTCCACGTACTCGAGGACGAGATAGAAGGCACCATCCTCGAGGCGCCCGAAGTCGGTGGCAGCGGCGACGTTGGGATGCTCGATGCGGGCAGCCGCCACGGCTTCGCGCTCGAAGCGAGCGACGATCTCGGGCACTGCCGTCATCTCGCGGTGAAGCACCTTGAGGGCCACCGCCTTGCGCATGTGCACATGCTCGGCGCGGTAGACGGCACCCATGCCGCCCGTTCCGAGCAGGCGTTCGACTCGGTAGCGCTCCGCCAACGTCTGCCCCACGAGGGGGTCGACGTCCTCTGCTTCGGGAGAAGGGTCGATCGGCTCGCTTGCGACCTGGCGTTCCCGGGCGACCGGTTCGCTGAAGGGGCCTTGGCTGACCGCCGCGACGGAATCCTCAGCTGAATCGCCAGCGGCATCCGCTCGTTCCGAAGCGGTCGAATGGTCCGCTGCGCTCGTGGACTCACTCTGCCCGGCGTTGCTTCCGCCCTCGGCCGAAGCCGAGGCCGAATCGCGCTCCCCGGTCGCGTCGTTGCGAAACAAGGTGTTCGCGCGAGCGTTTTGGTCCGACGGATCGGTCACAACGCCTAATCCCTACCTCGCGGAACCGGGTGGCGTCGAGGCGCAAGTGGGCACACTCGAACTCCTAACCACCTCGGAGCAGCCTCGGCCCGCCATCACTCGGCCCTTGGCGGATCCCACGGTGGAGCACAATCTTGCGCCCTGCCGCGTGGCCCGCCGAATAGGCCGACCCGTCCCCCTGGGTGCGGATTTGAGTACATCGCATGTAGGGATGTCGGCTCCGATAGTACCTCTCGAGCTCCGCATCTCCGACCCAGACGAGCCCCTCCGTTTTTGCCTTCTCGCCGTCCTCCGCGAGCTTGTCGCGAAAGCCGCACATCACGCCATAGAGATACGTCTGGCGCGTCGCGTTCTTTCGAAGGCCCTGCTTCCGCTTGTGAGCCGTCCACAGGCACTCCGCGGTGTGGGTCAGAAAATCGTACACGTACGCCGCGATCTCCAGGTTCGGAGCGGTGCCGCACACTTCGAGCACGTTTCCGCGCTTTCCGTCCCGCGGGCGCCACGCGGGAACCCAGATCACTTCCACGAAGAAGTGTTCGCTCAGAATGAGCGCGAGAATGCGCTCCGCAGGACTGCGGCGCCCCTTGGCAGCCCCCAAGTGACGAAAACCGTACGCCCCAGCTTGCGTCGCGCTTTCGATGTTGTGCCTGAGCATGAGGCGCTGCGCTGCGCTCATGGCCGCTTGGGCCTCGTGGAGGTTGGAGCTTTCCGCGAGCGCCAAGAGCTTGCTCACTCGTTCCAGCACGCGGGTTTCTTCGCTCGTTCGGTGAGCTCCGTTCGGCACACCGCGCGCCGCAGCGTCAATCCCTCGATCAGAGCAAACCTTCCGAAACACTTCGCCATGCGCCTTGCCGTCGGGGTTGCCCAGGACTTCGTCGACATACTGGTGCGCCATTTCGTGCTTCAGAACTTCGACGAGAGTTCCCCACGAGTGCTCTGTCAGAAGGCGTCGGTCGAGCTGGAGGGTTCGTGACGACGGAACCCAGCGTCCAAGGAACCCACGCGCCGACGTGAATTCGAAGGCGGGCGTCTTCAGCGCGAATCCGAACAGGTTGCCGTTGTACATGCCGAACGTTTCGCGCACCTGACGAATGGTGAGGCGTTCGAGCTCAGCAGAGAGCCGCTCGCGCTCGACCGAATCGACCTCCCCGTGGTCACGAGCGAACTCGCCTCGCGACTCCGACGAGACGGCGCGTTCCTCGGAGATCTCGCCGAAAGCCTCGGCACCCGCGGTGCCTTCGGACTTCGCTGTCGGAGTGTCGCGCCCTGGGTGTGGCCGTGTGGGACTCGACTCGCTCACCGCCGCATTCGTGGCGCCACCGAAGTCGAAAACCAACTGATCTCTTGCCACGACTCGATTCTCGTCTGGGCAATGACCGCTCCGGTCATCGCAAAAAAACAGGCGCGGCTGTTGCAGAAGGGTGGCCTCCCGTAGCCGTTTTGCCCCGCGTCCGGTGTGGGTAAAAGCGGCGGAGGACGATCAAGGCGCCTGCTCCCCGCTGTAAGAGCAGGTCGGATCGCCGTCAAGCACTCTGAGCAAAGGTTGCCGCGTGCCCACCGGACCCGACTTCGCGACGACCGCTCGAAACGCCTCGAAACGACAGCAGACCCGCGAGTGACCGGTCGACGGACTCGGGCGTTCGCCGGTATCGTGACGCCGATGCGTACCATTGGCTTGGTGATTTGCTCTCTGACCCTCAGCACGCCAGCACTGGCGCAGAACTCCGGTTGGACCGACGAACCACCGCCTCTTCGAGGGGGCTCTCCCTCGGCCTCCCCAGAGGAACCGAAGACCGGATCCGAGGCGACTGCTCCCAACCCGTCGGAGCAAACGCCGGCACCAGCGGCAGAGAACGCTCCTGCAGATTCGACCACGTCACCCCCCTCGGCCGCACTGCCCACCGCCGATCCCGCAATCAATACAGCACCCGCCACAACCGAGGCCGAAAGCCCGCCCCCGCCGCCACCAGCAGTCGGTGAGCCGACGAGTCCGGCGCCCCCTCCTCCCATTCAATACGCAGCGCCGCCAGCTGCCCCGCCGCCGGTTGAAGGTGCCGAAAGCGCCATGGTCCCGAACGAGACGGAGGGGCGTAAGCCTTGGGAGATCAACATCGGTCTCGGATTCGGCAACGCAGTTTGCGCTCGCGAGGACGAGGCCGGTCAATGCCCCGTCGACGGAGCCGGCACTTTCTATGTCGGTGGCGGCTATCGCTTCACTCCCAACTGGGCGATCGGTCTCGAGCTGGCAGCTTGGGGCTACGAGGTACGCGACGAGTGGCGGGGGCAGATCACTGAAGACTTGTCGGAAGAGCCCCGCTTCGGCTCGAGCTACCTGGCAATTTACGGGCGCTGGTATTGGTTCGATCGAGGCACGATGGACCCCTACCTGCATTTCGGTCTCGGCGCCGGCAGCTTCCAGGGCGAAGCGAAGAGTGAGACCGACGAGTACAAGACCGTTGCAAGCGGTTGGGTGTTGCCTTTCGGCATCGGCATCGACTGGCAGGTCGCTGAGGTGTTCAAGCTGGGACCTCAGCTGCTCGCCTACTTTCACAAGTCGACTCGCATCTGCGAGACGCTGAGCGGCGACGAAACCTGTCGCGATCCGGGCACGGACTCGAACGGCGACCCCGAAGGTCGTGCGTTGCCGTGGCGCCTGAACGTTCAGGGAAGCTTCACCTTCTGACAGATGCCCCGCTGCGCCCGTTCGCTCCCGTGTCAGAATCTCAGGAGCGACGAACGGTTTTCCGTTTGTCGCGACCGAACAAGCAACCGGAGCGCCGATTCGTGCAGCATGACGAAGCAGAGCCCGCGAAAACCGCCCCCTCGCAAGAGGTGGGGGGCGGTCTTCGCCGGCGCCAACGAGGCAAGCCGATCGGCGCTCCAGGAGGCAAGCGCAGGGGACGCGTGGGCGAGCTCTACGCGGCGTGGAGATTCCTCAGGAACCGCGAATCGGGCATACCGACCAAGCTCCTGTGCCTCCTTTCGGTCCTTTACGTGGTCGTTCCGACGGACGCCGTCTCTGATCTCCTTCCGGTCGTCGGATGGCTGGACGACGTGGGTGTGGTGGCTTTCGCGAGCGCCTGGCTACTGCGCAAGTTCCGCAACTCCCCGGCGGGTGAGAGGCTGGAAGACGCCGCTTCCGAAGGGCCCAACGACGATTGATCGACGATCGAAACGCGGCGGCGGCAACTGGCCTTCCATCTCGACCATCCGCTCGCAGGCCGTGCGAATTCCGGAGCGTCAACCCCCTGGCCGGAGCGTCTCCAACCGGCTCTGCGTGGCGGAGTCTGAGCGCTCCCGCAAGTCCTCCTCACGCCACGATTTCCGGTGAGGTGTCGGAGAGATACGGTGTAGGCTGCTCCGCGATGCACAACCGAGATGACGCCCTCCGCTATCACAGTGAGGGTCGCCCCGGAAAAGTCGAAGTCGTCTGGACGAAGCCCGTGGCTTCGCAGCTCGATCTGTCGCTGGCGTACTCCCCCGGTGTCGCCGAACCGTGCCGCGAGATCGCCCGGGATCCAGACAAGGTCGACACGTACACGGCCCGCCGGAACCTGGTCGCGGTCGTGAGCAACGGCACGGCGGTTCTCGGCCTCGGCAACATCGGACCGCGCGCTGCGAAACCCGTGATGGAGGGCAAGGGCGTCCTGTTCAAGCGCTTCGCGGACATCGACGTGTTCGACCTCGAAGTCGACGAACCCGATCCCGAGCGCTTCGTCGCCATCGTGCGGGCGCTCGAACCCACTTTCGGCGGCATCAACCTCGAGGACATCAAGGCCCCCGACTGTTTCCGCATCGAGCAAGCGCTGCGCGAGCAGATGAGCATTCCCGTCTTCCACGACGATCAACACGGAACCGCGATCATCTCCGCGGCGGCGCTCAAGAACGCTTGTGCGCTGCAGGACAAGGATGTCGGCAAGGTGCAGATCACCTGCATCGGGGCGGGAGCGGCGGCCACGTCCTGCATGCTCACGTGGGTGCGTTTGGGGGTTCCGCGAGGGAACATCACCATGGTCGACCAGTATGGTGTGCTGCACCTCGGTCGGGAGGATCTGGACGAGTTCCGCCGCGAGTTCGCCCGGCCCGAGTCCGATCCTCGCCGAACCCTCGCCGAAGCGATCGAAGGCGCCGACGTGCTGATCGGACTTTCCACCGGGGGCATCGTCTCAGGCGCGATGCTGAAGACCATGGCCGAAAAACCCATCGTCTTCGCCTTGGCCAACCCCGACCCGGAAATCAGCTACCCAGATGCATGCGAAGCGAGACCCGACGCCATCGTCGCGACGGGCCGCAGCGATTTTCCGAATCAGGTGAACAACGTCTTGGGCTTCCCCTACATCTTTCGCGGGGCCCTGGACGTGCGCGCCACCACGGTGAACGAGGAGATGAAGCTCGCTGCAGCGCGAGCCATCGCCGATCTCGCGCGTGAAGAAGTTCCCGAAGACGTGCTGCGCGCCTACGGTCGCAAGCGGCTGAAGTTCGGACCCGAGTACATCATTCCCAAGCCCTTCGACAGTCGAGTCCTGCACTGGGTGGCGCCCGCCGTCGCCAAGGCCGCGATCGAGAGTGGCGTGGCGCGCGACCAGATCGACATCACCGCCTACCGGGACCACCTGTATCGGAAGCTTTCCCCGGCGCGCCGTGTGCTCTGGAACATCACCGAGGCGGCCAAAAACAACCCCCAGCGGGTCGTTTTTCCGGAGGGCGATCACGAGAACATCATCCGCGCCGCCCGCCGCGTGCTCGACGCCGAGATCGCCCAGCCCATTTTGCTCGGCATCCCGGAGCGCATCTCGGGGCGCGCTCGCCAAGCGGGAATTTCCCTCGACGGCGTGAAGATCGTCGACCCCCGACGCAGCAGGTCACTCGACGATTACGCACGTCACTACTGGGAGAGGCGATGCCGTAAGGGAGTCACTCCCGAAGGCGCGACGCGCGAACTCACGCGCTCGCGCACGAGTTTCGGGCTCATGATGCTGGAACTGGAGGACGCCGACGGCCTGGTGGCGGGCGCCAGCCAGGACTACCCCGCGACGATTCGCCCAGCGCTTCGCATCATCGGGGTACGTCCGGACGTGCGGCGCGCCTGCGGGATGTACATGGTCGTGTCCAAGTCCAGCGTAACCTTCCTGGCCGACACCACGATCAACATCCAACCCGACGCCGCGACTCTGGCAGAAATCGCCATCCTAGCCGCCGAACGTGTGAAGGAGCTCGGCATCGAACCCCGCATCGCCATGCTCAGCTTTTCGAACTTCGGAGACGCGCCGCACCCCGAATCCCGCAAGGTGCTCGAGGCCACGGCGCTCGTCAAAGAACGACACCCGGAGCTGATGATCGACGGAGAGATGCAGGCCAACGTCGCCCTCGACCCGCAGGCGCGCAAACGCTACCCGTTCAGCACCCTCGAAGGGTCGGCGAACGTACTGGTGTTCCCCAACCTCGACGCGGGCAACGCAGCCTACAAGCTCCTCGGCGTCGCCGGTGGTGCCGACGTCGTCGGTCCGATGCTGCTCGGCATGCGAAAACCGGTCAACGTGCTCCAGCAGGGGGCAGGCGTCGACGCGATCGTCCACATGACGGCGATCACCGTGAGCCAGGCCCAGCGGGACCGGAATTCGACGCCACCTTCGGACGTGCCCTCAGGTTGACGGCTTGCTCGAGGCCGAGAAGGCGGGGGGGGCCGATCAACGAGAGCTGATCCCCGCTGCAGGGAAACGACCGCGGGATCAGGGGTTCGCCGTCACGTCGAGCTCAGCACCAGGACAGTCGGCGAGAGCCAGGTCGTTCGGGCTGTCGCCCACCGCGACCCACCACGAGGTCATCGCTGCGAAGTTCCAGTCGATGGGCTTGAGAGTGGCGGGCTGGACGTTGTCTAACTGGGTGATGATCAGCGTGAGCTGATAGCACCCGTTCGGCAAATCCACGGTCCACTCGGTGCGAAACGTTCGATCGACGTCGTCGAAGGTCCCGGCGGGCACACCTGCGGAAGCACCGTAAAGAATTCGCTCGCCGCTCAGGGTGAAGTTGATCCAGAAATGCCCCACCAGGTTATTTCCCAGATCTTCCGACTGCAGGGGAATGGAGAACGGCTGGCTCGAATTCCGCTGCACCGTGAGGAGCTTGGTCACCGGGGGATCGGCCCGGTTCAAAAACAGGATGGGAGCCATCCGTTGGGTGCTCTCGAAATCGGGCGGCGAATCGACCAAGCACGATGGAAGGGACAGAGCCGCGAACACGCACACGAGTGCGGAACCAGAGGATCGATGGGGTCTCGGGGCGCCCTTCACGCTCGCGCAGAGTAGCAGACACGTTCGAACAGCGCAGGCCCGGTCCAACCGGCACAAAAAGGCTATGCCATTGACCCGGCTGGTCGACTGCGTGGCGCGTTCGGCGTCCGGAGCAGCGTCGCTTCAGCGTCCCGCGCTGACCTTCACACCCGGCGAGCAGTCGCTGAGGTACCCGCCGACTTCCTCGCGTTTGGCCTGTGCCGCATCGAGAAGCGCGAGCGCGTGAGCGATGCGCTTGGGTGAGTACCTCTCAGGATGAGCCAGGCGCACCTTGTCCCATTTGAGGCCCAGGGTACAGGCTGTGCCCTACTGAGACGTGGGCGAGCTCAGCGCTGGGAAGGAAGCGGCTCGCAGTCCTTCTTCTTCTTCGTGTCAGGCTGCAAACACTCGGCGGACTTCTCCGAGAAGGCGCAGTCCCAATCGGTCATCCTCGCTTTGTTGACGTTGAACCACGTGAGCGTGAACGACACACCAAGCATGATCACGCCGCCTACGACTGCGCCCTTCGCGTTGCTGATGTAGGGCTTGCCGCCAGTGAGAGGCCTCGCCAATCGCAGCGCGCTGCGCCCCGCGGCGATGGCCTTTGCGCTCAACCACACCTTCAGGATCGTGGTGAAGGCCATGAGCACGAGGAAAAAGGCCACCCAAAAACCGGTCGTTGCACCGCTCATCCATCCAAGCGACAAGACGTCCGGATAGAGGAAGACTGCGACCGCAAGGAGGGCAAATATGGTCGCGCGCCGTGCTGCGGCCTGCACCTTCAGATCGTCGTCGCTCAGCAGGGACGGATCGTCGACAGAGGTGTGCTCGTCTGGTGCCTTCAGCTGCGGGAATGGGGCGAACCACGCCGCTACGAGGGACGGGATTGCCGCCACCATGACGAGCCAGAAGAACTCCCGAAACCCCATCAGGTCCGCCAAGGGACCGCTCACCATCTGTGTCGGCACGAGCACCAAGTTCATGAACGAAGTCGCGAACGCATAGTGCGTCATCTTGAACTTGCCGGGTGCTATCTGCTGCATCATGTACAGCATGTTTCCGACGAAGCCGAAGCCGTACCAGAACTTCTCCAGGCTGACGACAGACGCGATGTGCCAAAAGCTGAGAGGCGTTTCGGCGGAGACAAAGTGACTCAAGTAGAGGTAGCAGGCGTTCGGAACGTTCACGCAGAGCGCGAGGATGAAGAGGGTGCGCTTCAGGGTGAAACGTGAAATGAACGCCCCGCCGAGGAGACCACCGGCGATACTCACTAGCGTGCTGACGGTGCCATCGATAACCCCCTTGTCCTTCAAGTGAAGGTTGAGTCCCCCGTCCTCGAAGCACCCCTGCATGTAGAGCGGTGCTTCCATCAAGAGGAGACCTTCTGCGCTCCGATAGAAAAAAACGAAGGCGAGCATCCCCCAGATCGCGCGCTTGTTGCAAAAGTCCGCCGCGCTCTCGAGAAAGTCGTCGACGACTGCCCTCGCGGAGCTCCTTTTCTTCTCCTCGGGCAGACTTCCCGTGGGCAGTACCTTGGTGTGGTAGAGACCCAGTAGGACCATCAAGATGCCCGACCCAACGAGGGCGTACATCCAGGAGGCCTTCTTTTCCAACCCGTGATCCGCCTGAAGGTACCCCGCGAACCACGTCACCACAGACACGGCGACTACTCGGCCGACGTTCCAGGCCATGCCCTGCACGCCGATGTACGCAGCCTGCTTCTGCTTGTTCAGCGACGAGATGTAGATGCCGTCGGAACAGATGTCCTGCGTCGCCGAGGCGAACGCGACGACCCACATGACGATGACGATAGTGATGAAGTAGGACTCTAAGCTGAGGGCGATCCCCATCAGCACGAACAGCACGCCAATGATGAATTCCGTCGACAAGACGAAGAACTTCTTCGTCTTGAACATGTCGAGGAAGCCCGCCCAGAGCGGCTTCAAAGACCAGACGATGCTGATGCTTGCGACGGTTACCGTGATCTGGCCATCGCTGTGACCCAAGTCCTTGAGCATGGACCCGGCAACCCAGATCACCATGGAGAACGGAATCCCCATGGCGATGTAGTTGCTCGTGACCCAGGTCAGTGGATGAAAGATCTTCTTGGCTCTCGGCTGCTCGTCCCTCACGCACCGTGCATAGGCGAAAGCGAGGAAAAGCGGTACCCAGATGTGAACTCTGCAGTTTTGAAAAGGGGCATTCTTCCCCAAGGTGTGCTCGGCAAACGTCTCGGACGGAGGGCTGTCAGACGACTCACCGAAGGCTCCATCGTCCCCGAGCCCCACGAGGCGACGATGCGCAACGCTCGGGTGAACGACCGGCAACCCGAGCGCACCCGACGAGTTGCGCAAGTTGCGCGACCGGCGATGGCAATTCCCCGACAGCCACGCTTCCATGCGGCTCCGCGAACGACGCGGAGCAAAGCGGATTCGAGAAGTTCTTCGCTAAGCCTAGGTAACCGGACAACGAGCTTTCGACTCTGCGCGTCGGTGCGCGCCCCGCGCGACGAAAATTCCCGCGCAAAAGCGCATTTGCCGGAACAGTCAGGATAGGATGCTGCGTCTTCTCATGCGTCGGCGGTGGTTCTGGTTTCCGGTGTTCCTCCTGGTGGCCGCCGTGTGCGGGATCGCCTCCGGACAGCCCGAAGCGCCCCGCGCACCGGAGGTCGGTGGAGCCGCTGGGGCCCCCGGAGCCTCCGAAACGTCGGAACAGGTGCGCGACCTTCTCCTCCGAGCGCAGCAGGTCGAGGCACTGTCCGGCGGAAAGCTCGACGTTGCAATCGACCCAGCCTCTCTGTTCGGGATCGATCTCGACGATCCGAAGCAGGTCGAGCTCGAGCGCGCCCGGCTCCAGGCACTGCTGGAAAGGGTCGACGCCGCCCCTACCCCCGAGTCAACCGCGGAAGCGTCCGAGAAGGCCCCAGCCGCCACCTCACCTCCCGCGCCAGCCACCACGAAAGGAGGCCCCAGCCCGCCGACCGACGTGTGGAAGGCAAGCGTGGCGCTCGATCGGGCACGGCTCGCGTTCCTGTCGAAACCGGACGACGAGCGAAGAAGCGCGCTCAACGCCCATGCGGCCCGACAGGCCGAGGCCGCCGCGGGTGGCGAGGGCGACGTCGATGCCGCTGGGGTTGCCGTGGAAGCAGCGCTCGGCGGCGTCGGCGATCTCCTCGATGTACTCGTCGGACGCGTGCGGAAGGATGGCGCGGGCCAGCGCCACCGACACTGCCGC
>JBNKGC010000061.1:0-28850 GCA_050289625.1 Polyangiaceae bacterium
GACCCGCCGGAGACCGGGCGGACTGTGGGGTGAGGAGGAGCGGCTTTGCCGCGACGACGAGGGGGGCGGGGCCGCCCAGTAGAACTGTGCTTGAGCCGTTTCATTCCCCCTGTTAAGAGCCTCGCGGCATGACCGGCTTCCGATTCTCCACCCGTGGTTTGGCCTCTCTGGCGCTCGTAGGTCTCCTCGCTGGGGCCAGCGTGACCTCGGCCTGCTCCCGGCAGAGCGAAGGGGAACGGTGCTCCCTGGCCAACGGCAACGACGATTGCGACGGGGATCTCGTCTGCACCCCCGCGAGCGATCTTCGTGACGGAGCGGACGACGTCGACCGTTGCTGCCCCTCGGACGATACCCTCAGCGACACGCGGTGCGCCCCCCGTGTGGGAGGCAGTGGCACGGGCGGAAGCACCGGCACCGGTGGCGCCACGAACCTCGGTGGCGCGGGCGGTGACACCAGCGGCCAGGGTGACACCTGTGACTTCAACAGCGACTGTCAGGAAGGCCTGATCTGCGGACCGGCTGGCACTTGTCGTCTCGAGTGCCTCGCGGAACGCGATTGCATCGCGCCCCTCGTTTGCAGTGCGGACTTCCGCTGCGTCGCCGCGGGCAGCGCAGGGGCAAGCAACTGAACCGTGCCGGCAATCGAGGCCGGCACGCGGTTTTGCTGGAGGATCGACGAATGGGCTTCGAAGACTTGGTTCGGCTCGGACAAGAGGCCCTCGTGCTCGCGGTGATGCTCTCACTGCCTGCCGTGGCAGTGGCTGCGGTCGTCGGGCTGGTTACGTCGTTCTTGCAGTCGGTCACCAGTATTCACGACGCTTCCCTGTCTCACCTGCCGAAGCTCGTCGCCGTCGCCCTCGTCCTCGCCGCCAGCGCCTCGTGGATGGGCTCGGAAGTCGTGTCCTTTGCGGAGCGAGCCTGGGGCGGCTGAGTCAGTGGACCCTTTTCTCGAGGCCCTTCGCCATGGCTGGGTGCTCTCACCCAGCGATCTCGCCCCGGGCGGATTCGAGAAAGCATGCCGCAATCCGGTGTTCGTCGGCGGCCGACTGGTGGCTCGCGACGCCTCCGCTGCGACCCTCGCCGACGCGCTCGGCCAACTGACCATCCCCCTCGAGCTGCCAGGCGAAGTCCAGCCCGGCATGCTTCTCGTGGTTGAAGGGCGTTTCGATGGGCAGACGCTGCGGAGTGCTCGCTTGGTCGAAGCCCTCCCCGGTGGCGAGCCCCGCGCCGGTTCAGAACACGCCCGCATGTCATGGACGGGGCGTGGCGCCGCGCTCCGCGCTCGTGCCCGAGCCGCAAGCGAGGTGCGCGCGTACTTTGCCGAGCGAGCCTTCCTCGAGGTGGAGACCCCGGCTTTTCGACCCTCCCCGGGGCTCGATCCTCACGTGCACTCGCTTGGGAGTGTGCAGCGCGGCGACTCGACCGAGCCGGCCTGGTTGATCACCTCGCCCGAGTTTTCGATGAAGCGGCTTCTCGCCGGCGGCATGCCACGCATCTTCGAGTTCGCGCGCTGTTTCCGCGCCGAGGAACGAGGGGCCCGCCACGAACCCGAGTTCACCCTTTTGGAGTGGTACCGCGCTTTCTCCTCCTATGAGGCCGTCCTTCGCGATACGGAGCAGATCGTCAGCCGTGTGGTGAGAGCGCTCCGCTCGGGGAGCTGCGTGGAGCTCGATGGAAAGTCCATCGACGTGACTCCGCCTTTCGAACGGATGACAGTCCGTGAGGCATTCGGCCGCTTCGCGGGCCTGAGCAACGCGGCAGAGTTGGCAAAAGCGGAGCCGGAACGGTACTTCGAGCTCCTCGTCGACCGCGTCGAACCTGGCCTCGCAGGCCTCGGTCGCGCGGTCTTTCTGACCCACTATCCCCTGTCAGAGGCGGCACTTGCCCGCCGCTCACCCGACGACCCGAGCGTCGCCGAGCGATTCGAACTCTACGTCGGCAGTCTCGAGCTCTCGAACGGCTTCGGCGAGCTCACGGACCCCGCCGAGCAACGAGCTCGATTCGAAGCGGAACGAGAGCGGCGCCGATGCGGTAGCGAGCCGCGCTATCCCCTCGACGAGAAGTTTCTTGCGGCGCTCACCGAGGGAATGCCCCCGGCAGCCGGCAACGCACTCGGCTTCGACCGCTTGATCGCCCTTTCGCTGGGCCTCGAACAGGTAGCCCTCACCCGCGCCTTTGCCGATATTGATCGGTGAGAGGACCTACGGAACCACCGGTGCGGTGCCCGTCGCCAGGGCTTCGAGGAAGTTCACCGCATCTTGATTGGCCTCGGGCACTTCGAAGACGACGAAGTGTCCGTCGCGGTCCGTGGGGGGGGCGTACTGACGCACGACACCGGTCACGCTCGTCTGCCCATCGCCGGCATTCAGGCTCAGAGGGCCACTCGCCGGAGTCATGCCCGGGATCAAATCGTCGCCCATCGGATCGACTCCGGCCGGGTGCGCAGCGAGATCCAGCTCGGCAGCGAACGCGTAGTTCATCAGGGTCTTCGGGGGCGAGTACGTGTCGCCGAGCCCGAAGGTCTGAAGGACGTGCTTCGGGCCTCCTGCCTCAGGGCGGATGGTCGTGACGGGAGCCAGATTGATCGGATCCGCTGGATCGACCCAGTGCTGGAGCAGCGTCAGCACCGGGTGACTGCTCCCCATGGCGAGTTGCCCTGAAAACGGATCGACGTCCTGGATGGCGAAGGGAATCGCCCCCGCGATGTTCACCGGGTTGGTCTTGCCGAGCAGCGAATCGATCAGGCCACCGCCATTGCCGCTGAGCACGGCGCCCGGGAAGCCAGAAACGGGCAACATCAGGCTTCCGTGGGTCGAACCTTGCGAGTGCCCGAAGAAGACGATCCGCGTCGGATCCACCCGCACCTCGTCGGCCCCGACGGTCACATCGAGGGCCGAGGCGAATCGATGGAGCGCCAGCTGGTCTGCGGCTCCCTGCAACGGATTGCCACGCGCGGCATCGGGGTTCAGGAAGTTGAAGAAGAGGTCGTCCGGGTCCTCGGTGGAGTCGCCGCGGCGGGGGCCGTGCTGAACCTGATCGATCCCGAGCACCGCAAACTTCGGTGTCGCTCGCGCAAGAACTCCCGCCACTTCGTCGCGGACGTGGCTCCGGAAGCTGCCACCGGTGCCGTGCGCGTAGATCACCAGCGGCCAGCCCTGGCCCGGCATCGTGTCTTTCGGGACCGTGAGAGACAGGCAAACGTCCTCGGTGCGCACCGCGCTCGCTGCGATGGCTCCACCGCTGGTCAGGTACGGAGCCTCTCCCTGTTGAAAGACGGGGAGTGAAACGAGAGCGTGGTACTCGTCATAGTCTGCCGTCCCTTCTCCGCAGCTTCGAACGCCCTCGGCCTGGGGACACGGCGATTCGGCCGACGCGGAACACTTGACCCAATCGCTGGCGGTTGGGGCGTCTTCGGTTGCAACGGCGGACGCGAGCGCTCTCATGGGGGCAACCGAGTCCTCGACGGTGAACACGGTAGCGTTGAGGAGGGTGTCGGGATCGATGGTGAGCTCCGCCAGGTAGTCGCGCAGCGGCTGGTAAGCGGTGTGGGCAGCGGCGAGCGCAACATCCGTGGGAGCGGTATCGGCGAGGAGCGCTTCGAAGTTCGCCGAGCGTTCGATGGGCGAACCGTCGGCGGCGAGCGCGTCGGTGGTGATCCAGACGGCGTAGCGATGCCCTGGGATCAGCGGGTAGTCCTGCCCACCGGCACGAACCGCAAGCCAATCGTGGCACACGTAGTTCGTTCGGGAGGCGCTCCCTTTCCAGCCAGCGCCGATGTACGCCGTACCCTTGGTCTCCGCGTCGAGGTCCGCGATGACCACGGGGCGCTTGCCGTCGTCGAAACGGATCGAATCGAAGTCGATGCCTCCCGAGAAGCGGAAGAGGATCGCCGCGTTGGCACTCCATCCGGAGGCTTCCGCGTCGAGCTTCTCGACGTAGGCCTGAACCACGTCGACTCCCAGGAGATCAGGGCCGGGCGTCGGGAAGCCACCCAAGTCGACGGTGCCATCTGCGAGTCGAACGTCGTTGGGGAACGGCAATCGGAAAAAGTCGCCTTCGTCGGCGCCCGCGGCTCCCGGAACCTCGAAATAGGCCTTCACGGTGCCGGAATCGGGGCGGGCGGCGCAGTCGGTTCCCTTCCACAACGGGATCCCGAAAGGCGGTTCAGGCAGCGCGCAAGCGCCGTCCACGCAATAAAGGCCCGCGTAGCATGCGTCGTGACCCGCACAGGGCTGCCCGAAGTCCACCGTGCCCGCGGGAGCGCACTCCGTGGCAAGTCCGTGGAGGGAGCACCGCAGGCCCGAGCCACAGTTCGCGTCCGTCTGGCAGGAGTCCCCTTCTTCCCCGCTTCCCCCGGGAACGCAGGTGCCGAAAACGCACTGCAGATCGTCTTCGCACTCGGGTGCGATGACACAGGAGCTGCCCGCTGGGCTCTCACCTCCCGGCGCGCAAGCTCCGTCGACACAACTCAGGCCGGCGCGACAGGAGTCCTCGGAACACTCCTCTCCCACTCCGAGCCCGGTCGGCACGTTGGGTGAACCCCCTCCGGCGCCCCCGAGCTCGCCTCCGCCAGTTCCGGAGCCACCCGAGGCAGTCGTTCCACCGGAACCCTTCCGGGCGCCGGTTCCGCCGGTTCCGCCGAACGACTGGGCGCTCGAGCCGGACGAGCACGACGCGGCGAACGCCCCGCCGAAAGCGACCAACACTCCAAGACCAATGTACGTCGTATTCCGCCCTCGCATGATCGAATGCGGCACGGTAACAGCATCTGCAGCGAAGGACTATGCCCACCGCCCGGGCGCGTCAGGCGGCAGCCAGCCCCTTCAGTCGTACTTCAACACCGAAATGACGGGCGCCGGTTCGGTGCGCTCCACCCCCGAAGGCGATTGCTCGAGACGCCCTCGACCGCCGAGGCTCTCGAGCTCGATGATGAATGCGAAAGCGTGGACCTGGGCCCCCTGCCGGTCGACTAGCTCGGCCGCCGCTGCGGCCGTTCCACCAGTTGCCAGGAGATCATCGACAATGAGCACGCTCGCACCCTCGCTCAGGGAGTCGCGATGCATCTCGAGCTCCGCCTCGCCGTACTCGAGGGAGTACGAAACCTTTTCGGTTCGATGGGGGAGCTTTCCCGGCTTTCTGACCGGTACGAAGCTGGCGTTCAATCGAGCGGCCAAGGCTCCGCCGAAAATGAAGCCGCGCGACTCGATGCCCACCACCGCGTCGATGTGCTCACCCACGAAACGGTGGACCAAGGCGTCCAGCACGATGTGAAAACCCCGAGGATCCGCGAGCAGCGGTGTGATGTCCCGGAAGAGGATCCCTGGCTGGGGAAAATCGGGCACGTCTCGAATCAGCTTCGCGACGTAACGGGCCGCGTCGAATTCGGGACCTCCGATCAGAGGCATCCCGGGGCGGGCCACCTTATCGCGGTCCACACCGCGGGGCGTCGGCTGCACCCGGGCGGGCATGGGACTAGTTGGTCTTTTGCGCGCGGCCATCGAGGGTCTTTCGTAGTCCATGCCGCAGCGCGCCTCAACGAACTCGGCGTGGGACGACACGCCCTTTTCGTCGAAGCCCTTCCCGGGGGAGGTTCTCGCCCTGCGGAAGGGGCACCGGCTTTCAGGCTGACGGTGGGGTCGTCAGGTTTTCCACGAGCGCCAGGGCATCCGGTTCGAGGGCACTCGACCAAAGATCGAGGACGAGCGGCGTGATCCCAACCACCCCTTCGTCGAAGGCCTCCGTGTCGCTGCCCGCAGCGGGCTCGTGAGTGACTCCCGTACCGCCAATCCAATAGTACTCCCGCCCACGCGGATCCCTCCGCGTGTCGAGTCCGGCGTCGTACACGCGGCGCCCCAGCCGGGTCGCGCGCAAGGGCCAGCCTCGGCCCGGCGGGAAATTGGCGTTGAACAAACGGGGCCCGCGGAGCCCTGCCTCGAAGATCGCCCGCGCGATGCGCGAGGCCTCCGCGCAGGCAGCCTCGAGATCGGCGTCGGGTGCGGACGAGGCTGCCAGAGCAGCGACTCCCTGCAGGGCGCCTTCCCGCGCCGCCGCCACCGTCCCGCTGTAAAAGACGTCGAGGCCGAGGTTCAGGCCGTGGTTCATGCCCGAGACGACGAGGTCTGGTTTGCGCGGCAGAACTCGCGCCATGTGAAGAGCGACGTACACGCAATCCGCGGGTGTTCCGTCGACGGAAAACACGCCCGGCTCGTGCTCGTTCAGGCGGAGCGGGCGGTGCAGGCTCAGCGAGTGGCTCGAGGCGCTTTGTTC
Source organism: Polyangiaceae bacterium (assembly GCA_050289625.1). GTDB lineage: Bacteria > Myxococcota_A > Polyangia > Polyangiales > Polyangiaceae > NIC37A-2. The sequence goes on from JBNKGC010000061.1 coordinate 6,268, forward strand.
GGCGTCCGGTGCACAGAGGATGACGTCAGCCCAGGTGCGGAGCGCTTCGGCCAGTGTCTGGATCCCGCGGGCACGGTATCCGTCATCGTTCGAGACCAGGACGAGCGGTCGCGTCATGGGGCGGGTCCTACGTCGCCGAGGTGCGCTCGTAAACCGATGGCCTGTTTGCAGTAGCCGGCTCGCGAACCACAACGCCGCGTTCTGTCGAGAGCAGCCGAGTTTTTTCGCCGTGCCGCTCTGTGCGATGCTCGCACACCCGAAGTCTCCCCCCCCCCGGCCGGACTCACCGATTGCCATGACTCGCAAGTCTCCCGTCATCGCCGAAATCGAGCAGTACCTGAGCGATACCCTCGCGCGTTTCGGGGCTCCGGGATCCCTCGATGTGACCGAAGACACCGTCTACCTCGATGCGCCTTCGGGGAGCAGTCAGGCGCCTCTGGGTACTCTCCCCGACCAGTGGCGAGACCTCGCGGAAGATGCGCGTCGACGGCGCGCCGCCGACGTCGTGCGTCGCCTGCTCCGTCTCCGGTCAACGACGGCCCCGCCAGCTCGAGTACGCCGCAGCGTTCCGGCCTGGCTCGGCTTCTTGGTCGCCCTGGTGGGCGCGGGGCTCGCGTACGTGGTGCTGTCGCGGCCGTCGGCTCCCACCGAAGACGTGGTCCGACGACGCCCCGCGAAGGCCGAGTTCGCAAACGCCGGCGTCGTCGAGTCGGACGCCGAACGCCGTGAGCGCGCTGCGCGGGTGTGCGAAGTGACGCTTCAGCGAGTGACACGAGGCGCAACGGCAGGTCCGACTGACGTCGAAGGCTGGGTGGTCGACCTGTTCCTACTGCGAACTGGAGGGACCGATCCCCTCGATCGGCATCCCCGCCTGCGCGAGTTCCTGGAAGACCCCACGGCGTCGGTCGGCACGGAGTTGATCTGGCCCGAGACGCCCGAACTCTCCGGGCTGCAGGGTCCGGGGACCCGAGTCGAAGTCACCCGAGAGGAGATCCAGGGTGCGGCCGGCGAAAGAACGCCCGGACTGCGCTTGACGTTCTTCGGCCGTCTCGTCGATCCCTACTTCCACCCGGAGAAGCGCGTTCGCTACTTCGTACTGGCGGACGGTCTGTTTCAGGCGCTCGGCGCCACGCATGCTGGCCTGTTCGCGCGCTGCGACGGGCGAAGCACGCACCACGTCGGGAGCTGGTTTCGAGGCGAAAACGCGGGACAGGCTGCGGCTTCGCTGCTCTATCTGCTCGGAACGTACGCCGACCCTCCACACCTGGCCGCGCCTTTCCTGAAGCCTCCTTCTGCGCGAGAGATGGACCGCGCCCACACTTGGGCCAGCATTCGCCACGCGACCGGCAAACTTAGTCGCGACGACACCGCAATGGTGCTCGGTTCGTCGGGGGGCATGATCGCCGGTCGACCGGGCGCTCCCGTGACGATCAGCTTCCCATTCCGCGACTCGAGCCGCGCGGTGCGAGCGAGCCGCGACGTGTCCCTCGTGACGAGTATCGGGCGGCGTTGAGCACATTGTGATAGGGATCTTGGCGTGCCCACGCTGAGTGCCTTCTACGGAATCGTGATCCGCATGTACTACGACGATCATGCTCCTCCGCACTTGCACGCGATCTACGGCGGTGACGAGGCGCTCCTGGCTGTCGAGACCTTGGAGGTGCTCGAAGGTCGACTTCCCAGGCGAGCGCTTGCGCTGGTGAAGGAATGGGCCCAAATACATCAAGACGAGCTGCGAAGGGCTTGGGAGCGAGCCGAGGCCCACGAGCCGCTCGGTTCCATTCCTCCGCTGGACTGACCATGCCCCGATTGACCGAAGCCACCGCACGAGATCTTGCTCGACTCTTCGTCCGTTTTGACGACGGAACCAGTGGAGAGATTGACATGTCTGATCGGCTCTTCGGCCCGATGTTTGAGCCTCTGAAGGATCCGGAGTTCTTTGCTCAGGTCACAGTCGATGAGTACGGCGCTCCGACTTGGCCGAATGGGGCGGATCTTGCACCGGACGCCATTTACCGTCAGCTCTCGGTCAACGCCGCCGAGTAAATTTCTGGCGTGCTCGCGTTGCTCTGTCGTCGTGCCATCGACACTGACCGTGGTCGGCGTGAGGTCGGGATCGCGCCCGGGATTCACGGTCACGCCGACACCGATGGTGACTTCGGTGCGTCCTCCCGGTCCGACGTCCTCGAAGTGTCTTGCTGCTCTTCCCTTGCCCCTGTTGCGCCTGGATCAAAGAGTCCCTCGACGAGCTCAGCTGGAGGAAAACTCCGGGGGGGGCTTGCTAGAATTGGCGGGTGCCGAGATCGAGCAGGAAATCGAAGTCCGAGTGCGCGCGGGGGAATACCGGTGAGGTCGCCACGTTCTTCAGGAGCTCTCGAGTGATCTCGGGTCGCTGCCGGGCCATGTTGTCGGCGTCCGGGTCTTCGGCCGCGAGGTCGTAGAGCTCGGGAAGAGCGGCCTCCACACGGACCACGAGCTTGAGCTCCCGCTCCGGATCGATCATGCCGATCCGCGTCAGACGGTCTTGACTGGCCGCTTGGAGCACGAGGGGGTGCAGTCGCTCGGGTCGCTTGCCCACTGCGTACTCCAGGAGGTCGACCCCATGATAGCCGCGGTGGTCCACGACGCCGCTCAGGTAGGGCGAAACCGTGGGGGCGACATCGACCAGCGAGACCACGTCGTTGACTACCCGAGGCTCGACTCCGGGCGCTCGGATCAATAGGGGGACTCGGAGCAGCGCATCCCACAGGAAGACCGAATGCACCCAGAAACCGCCGCGACCGAGGCCCTCGCCGTGGTCGGAGACGAAGACGACGACCGTGTCTTCCGAAAGGCCCAGTTCGTCGAGCCCCTCGACGAGGCGATGGAACTCCTGGTCGATGTTGCGAGCCACCACCCGGTAACGCCAATTGAGAGGTGCTTCGTCGGGAACCTTCAGTGTTTCGGCGCGCTCGTCGACGAATTCCTTGTCGAGCTCACGCCAGTTGTGCTGATCGAAGTTGAACAGCCAGAGGAAAAAGGGCGAGTCCGAACCTCGACCGCGCAGGTAGGTGAGGGCTTCGTCCACCACCCGACCTGCCGTCGGTCGGTCGGCTCCGTAGCCCCAGACTTCCCTGCCCTCGGTCGCATCCGGCACGCGAATCGTCCGCTCGAAGGAAAACGCCGGACGAAGCTTGTGCAGGAACTCCCCCGCCGACTCGGGGATCACCAGGACGGATTCGTGGGGCGCCCGACGAGCGATGTCGGTGAGGTCGTTCGCGTGGTTTTGGCGGACGAAGTAGTTGCCGCCCGTGAGCGCCGGTAAGGATCGAAGCGTGTCCGAGCCCGGCGAATAAGCTCGGCGGAAGTCCAGGGTCTTCTTCCGGTACTCCTGCAGCAACGGCATCACCGTCGGATCGGAAGCCGCGTCGGCTCGCAGGGTGTCCACGTAGTACACGAGAACGTTGCGAACCTGGCCCTCACGCAGGCTCTGCGCCGCGGCGGACGGCTCGGGTGAAGGACGATCCCAAATCGGGTGCAGCGCGTCGTCTGCAATTCCGTAGCGCTCCTTCAGACGCCGAACGCGCAGCATCTCGAGGCTGCCGTCGCCCGCCAGGTCGAAAGCTGCCTCGACGAGCTGCGTTCGCCTCAGGTTCCTCCCGACGTACACTTCGTCCACCCAAGCGTGCGCGAGGAGCGAGTCGACCTTCGCCCGCAGTCGGGTCGAGCTCACGAAAGCAATTCCGTAGGCAACCAGAACGAGGGCGATCCCTCGGGTGACCGGAATCAGCCGGGGCCAAGTGCGTGTCGCGGCGAAACCGAGGAGCTGCATCCCGGTGAAGAGCAGCGCGAACGCGACGAACTCGAGCACCGCGTGGAGTTGCCCGTAGAGCGACACGTACTGCGTCATGTCGACCCAGACCGGCGCGGCTGCACTTGCGACGAGAACGAGCCCCGCGATCACCGCGAGCCGACGATTTCCGCGCGCGCAACGGCGCTCGACGGCGATCACGAACCACACGAAAGCCGCCACGGCGGTCATCAGCACGAGCAAGAAGACCGGGGGACCGACGACTCCAAAGATTGTCTGGCTGATGCGCTTGCCCGAAAAAGTCCATGCGGCGGTCGGCCAAGCACACACACCGACAACCACCGCATGAAACAGCACGCGGGCCAGGCGTCGGCGGCGCACCCGGCGTCGGAAGGGCGAGGTCGCGTAGAGCTCGATGCACACCACGAGGCCCCACGCCAAGCCCAACCAGGCGGCGACCGCCGCGTAGAGCAAGATCGAGCCGACCCAATGCTCGCGCCACAGGAAATCCCATTCCGGGCGGAAGATCCGGTCGGCGATTACGAGGCACAGAGCGGCCAGCGCGCTCGACACCACGAGGCCCGAAACCCAGTCGACGAGTGACTCCCCGGCATTCGGAGCCCTCCGCGAGCGGGAGGCGGGGGAACGCGAGTCCGGAGCAACTGAAGGAGGCCCCGCAACCGGGGTGGACGGGATCGGGCGTGCCGGGCCGAGAGCGTCGGAGCTCAGGCGAGCCCGAGTCCGCTCGGGTTCCGTCGGGTCGTTGGACGAGCGCGCGGCTTGCTCGGGGTTCATGAGGGGCGCGTGGATCCGAGGGACGAAGGAGGGTCGGCGGCGAGGCCGGTCCCGTGGGAGGCGGAGCATAGTGTCCGCGAGCCACCGGCGGCCAGTGGCCGCAGCGGGTCTTTTCGAGGACCCGGAATGGGGTACAGCTCGCTAGAGATCGGGTGACCTGTCACCAAGAAATACGCGCGTCGTTTCGCAACCTTACAATGTACACCCGGTCGGCTCGTGTGGGCGCAGGTCGGCGCGCGGGTCATCTGCGGCGTTGAGGGCTAGCACCTTCGGAGCTATCCCCGAGCCGCACCCATGCTCGACCGCCTCTCCTCGTCCCGTTCGGTCGCCCCCCGCGAGCCCTCGTTTCCGAGGCTGTCTCCGGCTCAGATGGCGATGATCGTGACCCTGATTTCGCTCACGATCCTGTTCGGGGCGAGCCTGATCGCCTACCTGGTGACTCGCGCGAACAGCTCCGCCTGGCGCACGGTCGATCTGCCTCCCCTCCCGAGCGGTCTGTTCGTCAGCACTCTGATCCTTGCTGGAGTGAGCTTCGGGATGCGCGGCGCCTTGGGAGCCGTGCGTAAGAACCGCTTCACGTCGCTCAACCGGGCCCTTTGGTGGACCGCAGCCTGCGCTGGGCTCTTCCTCGTTGGGCAGATTCTGAACTGGCGGACGATGGCCGCCGTTGCCCTGCCCCAAAGCGCCCAGACGCTCTACGCCTTTACGTTTTACACGCTCACGGCGCTCCATGCGCTCCACGTGCTGGCCGGCTACGTACCGCTGGGCGTCGTCCTCTACCGAGCCCAGCGCAGGCAGTACACGAGCTCGCGTTACGAGGGCGTGCGGCTCTGCGCGCAGTATTGGGATTTCCTCTTCGTCATGTGGCTCGTGCTTCTGGCGACGCTGTACCTCTCGACGTGAGTCAGGGCGCCCCGCCCTGCTGCCCCCGGAAGCGTCACCCGGGAGAGAACACGATCGGGTAAACCACGGTGACGATTCCCCCTTGGGGCTTGGGGAACTCGAGGTCTTTGAAGGCGTCGACAACGCATTTCGTCACCTCATCGTCGGGCATCGACGTTTCCGGCACTTCGGGCGCGTTCGGGGGCAACTCGGGAGAGGCGGGGAGAGGACTCGGGGCAGCATTGCTGACGGTGCCGTCACGCCCGATTACGAATCGCACCACGATTTTTCCCGTCAGCTTCGGGTCCCGACTGAGGCCCGCTTCGTAGCATTGACGGAAACGACCGAACTGTTCGCGCACGACCTGGCGAATGGTCTCGGGCGGAAGCCTGCCATTTACACCGCGAGCCAGCCGCACCACGGCCGGCTCGAACCGGGTATCCTCGTCGTGTACCTTGAGCAGCACGTGCGCAGGCTCGCTCGTCCCCTTGGCCGCCTGCACCTGCGCGAGAAGGCGAAGAACTTGGTGCAAGGTCTCGCCGCGGGCGCCCTTCGAAAGACCCAGGATTGCGGGCGAGCAGGATCGCTTCGAGCATTCGCGCTCCAAGAGCGGGCCGCTCGCTCCGCTCCGCAAACGAGGCAGGGCAGTACCGTGACGGACGACCGAAAGCCCCATTTTTCTCCGGTGCATTCTGCTCTCGACGGGGAGTCTCCGTTTCTCCGGTGCATTCTGCTCTCGACGGGGAGTCTCCGTTTCTCCGGTGCAATGCGGATCCTACAGCGTGGAGTTCTTCGCACTGCGGGAGCTCCGAACACGCAGTTTCTTCGGTGGAACTACGGCGCTGTCGCTGCGCGATGTGTGAGAAAACCGTGAACTTCTTGCGTCCGATCTGTTTCCCCGTGGCGACGCAAGAAAATAAATCGCTCATAGTGCGATCAAAAGTGCGTGCACCGGCATTTGGTAGAGATGGCGTTGGTCAGATGTTTCAACTCCGCCACTCGAGTTCTTCGCTAGACAAGAACAGGCACTTGTAGGTACTTATTCGAACTCCCGTTCCTCGCTCCGCGCGCATCACCGACGCGACGAGGCAACCCACGGGCCGGTCTCCGGACGTGGGCAGAACGCCTGCCTCGCCACCCGAGCAACGAGTCATCGATGAATCGGCGCAAATTGATCACGATTTCTGCGGGAACCGCTGCAGTACTCCTCGGCCTGGTGCTCTGGGCGGGAGCAACCCCAGAACAGCCAGATGCAACGGTTTCGACTCAGGCCTCTGCTCAAACAACCTTGCTCAATCAGGATGGGCGGCCGTTCGAATTCGAGATCCTCCGGGGCAAAACCGTCCTTTTGAATTTCATCTTTACGAGCTGCCCGTCAGTGTGCCCGAAGCAGACCGAAGCACTCGAGCGCGTCCAGCAAGGACTGCCCGAAGAAGTAAGGGAGCGAGTTCACTTCGTCTCGGTGTCGATCGACCCGGAGCGAGATACTCCTGAGGTGCTGCGTGCCTTCGCGACGAAGCACGGCGTCGACTTCGCGCATTGGTCGTTCGTGACCGGATCCGAAGACGCGCTCGAGACGCTCAAGAAGAATTACTCGGCGCAGGCGTTGCCAGAGGGCGCACAGCCCCTCGATCACCGGACTGAAGTCCGCTTGATCGATCCTCGCGGAAAGCTCCTGCAAACCTACGCAGGCGTCCCCCTCGACGAAGTGCGGCTCATTCGAGAGCTCGTCACGGTGGATCGCATGAGCGGCGATACGTCCCCCTGAACTAACGAAGCGAACCCCCAGGACACACGATGCACACTCGTTCTCTCCGCTTGAAGCTCGGGGCCTTGCTGATGCTCGGTGCGACAGCAAAGCCGGCGCTCGCTCAGGTTTTGGCCGTTCCTATTCCCGACCGACCCGATCCGCTCCTCGAAGGTCTTTCCGTATCCGATGACGCCGCCACCCAGGGCATGTGGTCGGCGAGTCAGAGCTGGCCGATCGTGTCCATCCACGTCACTCTGCTCCCCGACGGGAGCGTGCTGACCTTCGGCTCACCCGTCGGCCAGGGCGCGCAGGACGGGCGAACCTTCGTGCGTTGGGATCCGTGGACGGGAACCCAGACCACGACGCCGAACTCCCAGAACGTGAACAGCTTCTGTGCTGCAGCGATGCTCCAACCGCAGACTGGCGGCCTCTTGGTTTCCGGAGGCAACGAAGCTCTGCAAAGCACAACGTTCGACTACCGGACGGGTACGCCGACGACCGAGTCTTCGTCGCTCGCCTCGGATCGCTGGTACGCGACGATGACCATGCTTCCGGACGGTCGCACCCTGATCACGGGCGGGTCGTTCCCGTATGCGATCAACGTCTGGCAGAACCCCGACTCACAGCAGAGTCTGAACGACGTCTCGATGACTCCGGAGATCTACACTCCGGGGGTCGGCTGGAGCAGCTTGTTCGGTGCGAACAGCCGCGAGGCGTTCGGCCCGGATCACAACCGCTGGTGGTATCCGCATCAGTGGGTCGCGCCGGACGGCAACGTGTTCGGGATCTCGTCGGAGAAGTGGTGGCGCCTCGATCCGAGCGGGCTCGGGAGCATCCTGTCCTTCGGAGACTTCAAGACGGGCCAGGACGACACCACGCGACCCAACATCGGGCCGACAGCTACTGCGGTGATGTTTGACGTGGGCCGAGTGCTCCAGGTCGGCGGCAACGGTTACACCAACGAGCAGAGCACCGTTTCCAGCGAACGCGCCACGGTGCTCGACATCAGCGGCGGCGCTCCCGTGATCACCGACGTCACCTCGATGCAATTTCGCCGCCAATGGCTCAACTCCATCGTCGATCCGACCGGAAAAGTCATCGTCACCGGTGGAAGCCAGCACAACAACCAGGGTGATCCGGACGCCGTGTACCAAGCCGAGCAGTGGGATCCGGACACCGGGAACTGGAGCCCCCTCGCCAGCGCCAGCATCATCCGCAACTACCATTCGACCACGGTCCTCTTGGAAGACGGAGCGATCTTCAGTTCCGGAGGCGGAGTGCCGGGGCCCGTCACCAACTTCAATTACGAGATCTTCTACCCGCCCTACTTGTTCGAAAGTGCGACCGGTCCCGACCTTTTGGCCGATCGACCGCGCATGGTCAGCATCGACGACACGAGCTTCGGCTACGACGTCGGTTTTCAAATCGAGATGGCGGACGGGCGGACGATCTCCCGCGTCGCTTTCATCGGGCTGAGCACCACGACGCACAGCTTCAACATGGGCCAACGCTACGTCCCGGCCGACTTTTCGCAGGCCGACAACGTGCTGACCGTCGCCACGCCTCCGAACGCCAACCTAGCTCCGCCTGGCTACTATCTGGTGTTCGCAGTGGACGACGCGGGGGTCCCCTCGCGCGGTTTCATCGTCCGACTCGCCGACCCAGAGTGCTCGACTGACGTTGAGTGCGACGACGCCGACCCCTGTACGGCGGATCTCTGCAGCGACGGATTTTGTTCGCACCCGGACACGGGGACCTGCGGGCCGGAAGATCCCATCGCCTACTACCCGATGGACGACGGGAGCGGCACCACGGCAAGCGACGTGGGGGGCGCCCAGAACGACGGAACACTCGTCGGCGGAGCCACCTTCACGACCGAGGGCGCTCTCGGTGGCGGCGTCGCCCTCGATGGTGCTTCCGGATCGGTCGACCTGCCCGACGGCTTGATCCGTCAGTGCGACGACTTCACCTTCGCCGCCTGGGTTTGGCTCGACAAAAATCCTGACTGGAGCCGTATCTTCGACTTCGGCTCGAGCACGACGACCAACATGTTCCTGACACCGAAGGTCGGGGGCGCCAACACCCTGCGCTTTGCCCTGAAGGTGCCCGGCATCAACGGGGGCGCGGAAGAGCAGATTTCCTACCCCTTCACCTTCCCGCTCGGCACCTGGACGCACGTCGCCGTGGTGCTCGAAGGGGACGTCGGTACGCTGTTCGTGAACGGCGCGGCGGTTGCCACTGCTCCGATCACCGGCAATCCCAGCGACATGGGGTCGACGATCAACAACTGGCTCGGCGACTCGCAGTACGCTGCCGATCCGAACCTGAGCGGTCGCCTGGACGACGTCTGGATCTCCTGTCGGGCTTACAGCGACCAGGAGATCGAGGTTCTCGCATCCCTCGACGCCGCGTCGTGCGGAGACGCGACCTGCGATTCGGCTGAAGACTGCTCGTCCTGTCCGGCCGACTGTGGAGCTTGTCCACCGGCCTGCAACGACGGCACCTGTGACGCCGGCGAAGACTGCTCGTCCTGCCCGGCCGACTGCGGAGCGTGCCCTCCCGCCTGCGGCGACGGCACCTGCGACGCGGGCGAAGACTGCTCGTCCTGCGCCGGGGACTGCGGCGACTGCCCCACCGTCTGCGGCGACGGCACCTGCGACGCGGGCGAAGACTGCTCGTCCTGCGCCGGGGACTGCGGCGACTGCCCCAGCGACGACACCCTGATCGACGCCGACTTCACCACAGGCGCCGAAGACTTCACCTATGCCGACGACACCTTCCGGGGCACCAGTCAGCCCGGTTACGCGAGCGGTACCGCGACGGTTGGCGCGCTCGAAGTCGCCCTCGGTGGCCTCGACGACGACGACATCTACGGCATGTCCGGCGGGTGGAGTCGCTCGTTCGTGCTGACTGAGCCCTCCGCGGTCGACCTCACCGTCGGCTATGCGCTTGCAGCAGACGACGCTTATGAAAGCGCCGAGTGCAGCCAGGTGCTCGTGAGCGTGGACGGAGTGCTGTACGGGGCAGGAGGAAGCGATGCGGTGGTCGAGATCTGCAGCGGAGGCGGCCAGAGCGGCCTGTTCACGACGCGCACGGCCTTTCTCGATGCCGGAAGCCACACGATCATCGTGGGCGGCTACAATAGCGCCAAGACAGAACTAGCGGAGCTCACCACGGTTCAGATCAGCCAAGTGCGGGCGATCCGCGTGGTCCCGGAATGCGTGGAGGATGCGGACTGCGACGACGCCGACCCTTGCACCGCCGACGTCTGCGGCGCGGGAGTGTGCTCCCATCCGGACAACGGGGTCTGCACGGATCCCCTCGCGCTGTATTCCTTCGAAGAGAGCACCGGCACGAGCGCCGGAGACGGCACGGGGAACGGCCACACAGCGACTCTGCTCGGAGGCGCCAGCTTCACCAGCGGGCTCTTGGGTGGCGCCGTCGACATCAACGGAGGCGCGCAGGCGGTGGAGCTGCCCGACGGGCTGCTCGAACCGTGCGACGACCTCACGATCGCTACGTGGGTGTTCCTCGATCAAAAGGCCGACTGGGCTCGGATCTTCGACTTTGGCTCGAGCACGGCAGCCAACATGTTCCTGACCCCGAAGGTCGGGGGCGCCGACACCCTGCGCTTCGCCATGAAGGTGCCCGGGGTGAACGGCGGCGCGGAGCAAACGCTGTCCTTTCCGTTCGTCTTCCCGGTCGCAACGTGGACCCACGTTGCCGTAGTGCTCGAGGGAGACACCGGGACCCTCTACGTGAACGGCGACGCGGTGGTCACCGGCCCGATCGCCGGGAACCCGTCGGATCTCGGCACGACGGTGAACAACTGGCTGGGCGACTCCCAGTACGCGGCCGACCCTGCTCTCGACGGACTTCTCGACGAGGTCGAGATCTCCTGCCGGGCGTACGACGCTACTGAGATCGTCGCCCTGGCGAACGTCGAGACGTGCTTCGACGGCGTGCAGAACCAGGACGAGACCGGGATCGATTGCGGTGGCACTTCGTGCGCAGCCTGCCCCGCGTGCGGTGACGGGATCTGCAACGGCAGCGAGAGCTGCTTTACGTGCGCCACGGACTGCGCCGTCTGCGCACCTCTGATCGACGAGGATTTCTCCGCCGATGCGGGCGATTTCACCTACGTCGACGACACCTTCCGCAGCACTGCGGCGCCCACCTATGCAAGTGGCACACTGATCTCCGGTGCGCTCCAGGTGAGCTTGGGAGGCGTCAACGACGACGACATCATCGGCATGTCGGGCGGCTTTCGCCGCGCCTTTTCGTTGGGCCAGGCCGGACCGGTCGACATCACCGTAGGCTACAGCCTCACCTCGGACGCGGCGTACGAAGACAACGAGTGCAGTCAGGTGCTCGTCGCTGTCGACGGCCGGCTTTACGGCAATGCCGGGACGGACACAGTCGTCGAGATCTGCAGCGGAGGCGGTCAGAGCGGGACCTTCATCTTCACGACCGAAAGCCTCGCGGCAGGCAGCCACACGCTCACCGTGGGCGGCTACAACAACCAGAAGACCGAGCTGGCCGAGCTGACGACGATTCAATTCGGTCGAGTCTTGGCCGAACTCGTACCGCCCGAGTGTACCGCCGACACCCAGTGCGACGACGCTGACCCTTGCACCGTGGACCTGTGCTCGGCCGGAGCATGCACGAACGAGGACAACGGCCTCTGCATTCCCGATCTGAACGTCGCCTTCTACCCGATGGACGACGGCGCCGGACTCGTCGCCGCCGACATCAGTGGCAACGACGAGAACGGCGCGCTGACCGGGGGAGCGAGCTTCACCACCGAGGGTCAGATCGGCGGCGCCGTCGACATCGACGGTGGCACCCAGAGCGTCGATCTTCCCGATGGGCTCGTGAGCGCCTGCGACGACTTCACCTTTGCCTCGTGGGTGCAGCTCGACTCGAACGCGAACTGGAACCGCATTTTCGACTTCGGGGACGACACGACCACGAACATGTACCTCACGCCGAAGGCGGGCGCGGCGAACACCCTTCGCTTTGCCATGAAGGTGCCGGGGATCAACGGAGGCGCCGAACAGCAGATCTCCTACCCGTTCACCTTCCCTCTCGGCGCCTGGACGCACGTTGCCGTGGTGCTCGACGGAGATGTGGGCACGCTCTTCGTGGATGGGACCGCCGTCGCGACGAACACCATCCTGGGCAACCCGGCCGACCTGGGCGAGACCGTGAACAACTGGCTCGGTCAGTCCCAGTGGCCCGACCCAGGCTTCAACGGTCGCCTCGACGAGGTACGCATCGCCTGCCGTGCTTTCACGGATCAGGAAATCGCCGTTCTCGCGAACCCGAGCGCTCAGGCATCGAGCAGGCGCAGCCTGTTCGAGACCACCGAGGCCGCTGTATCCCAGCTCGACTTCGAGGAGACGCTCGACGCTCTGGGAACCAATGCCGGACTTTTGCCGAACGGTGAGCTCCTCTACCAGCAGATGATCGACAGCTACGCCACGGCTCCTGGCAACCTGAGCTCGGTGGTGCACTGCGGCGACGAAACCACCGGTGGGCAGCCCACGCTGAACGGCTACCCCATCGAGTGCGATCGCCTCGAGGCACAGCAGTTCGACCACCTCGGCGACTGGTTTGCCATCGCTGCGGTCAATCGCATCGACCTGGCACCGGAAGATGGCTCCCACTGCGGCAATCAGCGCCTCGTCTTTGCGAGCAACGCTGCCATCGGCAACGGCCGCATGTTCGCCATCCTCGAAGCGGAGCTGCCGAACCCCTCGCCTTCCTCGGGCGCCACGGGGTGCCTGCCGATCGCGGAGTTTTGGCAGTCGCTCGAAGCGGTGGCCGATCCCGTCCAACGGGGCATGCTCCTCCGAGACGCCTTCCTCGTGAGCGGGATCCCGGGCTTCGGTCCCTTCATGAGCGCCGCGAACCTGACCGCGGGCACGGGCCAGATCCGCACGAACGCGTTCAACGACGATCGCTGGACGATGCGGGAATTCAAGCTCGTGGAAACTGCGGGTGAGGCACGGGTTATCCCCTTCCCCGTCGACTCGTCACCCCACGGAGCACTCTGGAACGATCTCTCAGCGCTACCCGACGGCGATGCCTGTCGTCAGAGCTTCCTGAATGCTCTCGATGGGCTCCTCACCGACAACCCAGCGGCCATGGCTTTCGCGGTGGGTCCCGAATGCGAGGACGCCGAGAGTCGCAACGACTTCACGGCCGAGAACTATCCCCTTCACCTGCTCGCTGGCGATCCAGAGGGCTTTCAGTCGGAGCTCGAAGCGCGCCTGGCAGGCACGGGGCTCACTCCCCTCGACATCGCGTCCCGTGCGCGCTTCGCCGGCTCCTGCATCGGCTGCCATCAGGAATCCCGAGGCAGCCTCCTGGGGAATGGCGTGCAGGCGCCATCGTCTCTGGGGTTCGTCCACGTGTCGGAGAGCTTCATGGAGGAGTGCGAGGATGGGCCCTGCTTCCCCATATCGCAGGCGCTTCGCGACGTGTTCCTTCCGCACCGCCGCAGCGTCATGGACGGCCTCCTGGCCTTCGACACCGGGGGCGTCAGCAGCTCCGCGTCCGCCCCTGCTCAGACGGTGGCGAGTGGCGATCTGACCTTCGAGGAACTGATCGCACTCGACGAAGCCGCCTCCGGATCGGCGGATGTGAGTACCCTAGGCGGTCAACCCGCGACGGTCAGCCATTGACGAGGAGCCTTTCAATCGCGAGGCCCCAGCGTACGCCGGGGCCTCCGGGAGCAAGCCGGCTTCGCCACTGTTGGGGTGCGCCTGCTCAGCCTCCCATCGGGATGTTTTCAGGAAGCGGCTCTCCCGGTTGCTCGGTGAACAACGCCCGTGCCACCGGTGCCACCCAGGTCCCTGCCCTCACGTTCATCGCCATGTTTCGCCCGCCGTCATCCCAAACGGTCCAGGCGAACCCGCGACGCTCCGCCTCGCGGCGCACGAGCCGCAGGTAGTTCTCGCGCGAGGTCGGATCAGCGATGTCGATGGCGCCGAACTCCCCCAGGTAGACAGGGATGCCGCGTTCCTTGGCGAACCGAGTGGCCTGGTCGAATTCCCGGGCCACGGCGCGCGGCGACGACGGGTTCGTCTCGGCGGGTTGGTTGTTGAATGCCTCGATCCACTGCTGGGTCCACGGTGTCGCGGCTGCAGCGGGCGTGGGGGTGGCGGGTACGTTCGGCGGGCCCGGAAAGACGATGCCGCGCGTTTGGAATTCGGGCTGCATCCAGCTCGCACCCTGATGCGTGAACAGGATCGGCTGGTACATGTGAAACGACGCGGCGACGTGCTCGTCTTCTGGAAGCTTCAGGTTCGCCAGACGGTCCGGAGCCGCCCAGAAGTAGCTGTCGACGATGATCGTGCGTGTGGGATTCGACGGGCGCACCGCCGCGATGAGCCGCGCCATGAGCGCATTCAGCTTGTCGGGGGTTAGCTTGTCGTTCGGCTCGTTGAGGAGCTCGAACAGCACCGTGTCCGGTCGATCCTGATAGCGCTCGGCGATCTGGGTCCACAGCCCCACGAGGCGATCCGCGTGGGCGTCCGGCTCCTTCATGATCTCCTCGTAGTGGTGCAAATCCACGATGATGCTGAGTCCTCGCTCCAGCGCCTCGGCGATCGCCCAATCGATCTTCTGGAAGAACTCCTCGTCGATCGTGTAGGGCGCCTCTTTGTCAGCGTGAGCGCTGAAGCGCACCGGGAGCCGCATGTGGTCGAGGCCTACGGCGGCGGCCATTTCGAAGTGCTTCTCGTCCGGCGTCACTCCCCAAGCGCCCAGCGTGGGCGCGTCGAAGCCGTTGCCCAGATTGATCCCGCGGCGCAGTTTGCCGAGGGGCAGAGCGACCGGCGGCTGATCGGTGAATGCAATGCGGAGTGGTTTCGCCTGAGGAGCCGCGCTGGGGCCCGTCGCCTGAGGGGTCGGGGGCGAGTTCGGTTGCGGCGCAGCCGGACTCGCTGCATCGGTGCCTGGACCACTCTTGGGGACGCAGCCTAACAGCGAAAGAGCCAACGGGACCCAGACGACTCGGCCGTCTCTCAGGCCCCTCGAGCCGCGCGGGGTGCCGGGCGCGAGCGAGGCCGAAGTCGATGGAGAGCAGGCGGGCGAGGAACCGGAGGCGGATCGAAGGCGGAAGCGACTCATGGTGGGCGCAAGCCTCGTTCCGATGGCCGAAGCCCGCAAGGGCGTCGAGCCGCGAAGGACCCTTCACCGGGACCAAAGCTTGGCGGACGACGCGCTTCCCACTCACCGCGACCGCCGACCGGCGGAACGTGAGCCTCAGTGGAGAGCCGCAGGCCCTTCGACGTACCCCTCCCTGCGCGCGTGTTCGGCCTCGGCGCGCTGAACCGTACGCAACGCGGCATCGAGCTCGATCGCACTGGAGAAGCGGTTGGCCGGACTTTTCTCCAGGCAGCGCAAGATGATCCCGTCCAGAGCCTCGGGGACCGGAAAGGGAGCGTCTTCCGACGGGCGTGGCGGCGGGTCGCTCGCATGGGCCAGGGCGAGCGCCGTGGCCGAGGTGCGTTCGAAGACTGGGTGCCCGGTGAGCAGAAAGTACATCACGCACCCCAGCTGGTAGAGGTCCGCGCGCCCGTCTACGTTCTGCTCCATCAGCGTTTCAGGAGGCATGTAGGCCGGCGTTCCCGCAACGCGAGCTGTCGCTTGAACCGAGACGTCCTTGCCGACGCGCAAGCGGCGGACGAGCTCGGCCAATCCGAAGTCGAGCACTTTGATGTAGTCGGTACGTCTCCCGATGTGGGCTTGGAACAGGTTGGCTGGCTTGAGATCCCTATGGACCAGCCCGTAGGCGTGGGCCTCGGCGAGCGAGTCGCACACCTGCAGGGCGATGTCGATCACACGGGCGGAGGTTTGCGCGCCTTCGTTTTCCACGAGCCGCTGCAGATCGGTCCCTTGAAGCAGCTCCATCACGTAGTAGCAGGTGTCGTCCGCGGTGACGCCGTAGTCGTAGAGCGTGACGGTGTGCGGCGACGTCAGCGTGGCGGTCACCTGAGCTTCGCGCTGGAACCGGCGCAAGACCGCTCGCTGGTCCGCGCCCGGGCTGGCAGCGTCCACGCCGATTGTCTTGATCGCCGCCGGGCGGGCCAGGAGCAGATGTTGAGCGCGCCACACCTTGCCCATGGATCCGTGACCGACCTCCTCGAGCAGCCGGTACGAGCCGATCGCGCCGTCGTTCAGCGACGCTTGGCGGAGCGACGTGACCGCGTGGGCCAAAAACAGCGAGCCGACCATGACGACGAGGCCCCGGACGGACGCGTCGAGGACCAGTTCGTGGTCGGCGCTCCGGAAGCTTAGAAATGCGAGTGTCAGGGGCTGCGCCGCCGCCGCCAGCGCGCTCGGGAGGACGAGACGCCGCGGTTCGATGGGGACGAACAGAGGAAACACCAGGATCATGAGGATCGAGAGCCCGCGGGTCGGTGGGTCGAGCCCCAGGAGGGCGTGCGCTCGGACCAACGCGACGGAAATCACCGCGCATCGGAGGACGAGGTATCCGAGGGCGATGCGCATTGCGTCGTCGTCCTCGATACTTTCGTCGTTTGCCGTGAATACCAGCGCGAGATCGAGGGAGATCCCGAGAAGGAACAAGAGCAGCTCCTCGGGCCCAGCTGCGGGGCTCATCGCCACAGCCGGATTCAACAGGAGCCACAGCGGAAACGTGATGACGCTAAGGCCACACACCAGGTACCCGAGCTTGGCCAGCCGAGCGCGCGCCAAACTCGTGAGCTCGGCGGAAAGGCCGGTGCGCCCGCCCGCACGTTCGCGACGTTTCGCGGGCACGGCTTGAAACCCCGGGATCGGGGTCGAAGCGCGCTCGTCGTCCTCCTCGGGCTCAGGCTCGGAGATCCGCCCAGGAACCCAGGTGGCGCTGTCTTCGTGCTCCCGGAGTTCCAACACCTCTTCGGGAATGCTGAGAAGGGCGCTCTCCAGTTCATCTGCCGACGCGAAGCGGTCGCGAGGTTCCTTTTCGAGACAGCGAGCGATGATCGCGTCGAGCTCGGGGGGCACGGACCACGGACTCGCTGCATCGGCCCCCTGAATCCGGTCGACGAGATGCGCCATGGCGGTGAGTTGCACGGTGCGGCGTTTGAACGCTTCCTTCCCGGTGAGCAGGAAGTAGAGCACGCAGCCCAGCTGATAGATGTCGGAGCGGCCGTCGACGGGCTTTTCCAAAAGCGTTTCGGGAGACACGTAGGCGGGCGTCCCGGCGAGACGCTTCGAGGATGATGACAGTCCGGAGACGCGCACATCGAGACGCCGCTCGAACTCTGCCCAACCGAAGTCCAGAACCTTGATGAAGTCGCTGCGCAGACCGACCCGCGCACGAAACAAATTGGCGGGTTTCAGGTCGCGATGGACGAGACCAAGCTCGTGAGCCTCCCCGAGGGAGTCACAGATCTGCAGTGCGATCTGCACGGCCTCCTGGGGCGAGCAGGGTCCTCGCTGGTCGACGTACCGCTGGAGATCGCAGCCTCGGAGGTACTCCATCGCCACGAAGTAGGTGCCGTCGTCGGAGACGCCGTAGTCGTAGAGGGTCACCGTATGCGGCGACTTCAGGCGCGCAGTGACTTGCGCCTCTTTTTCGAAGCGCCGAGTCGCTGAGCGCTTTCCGCGCATCGACTGGCCTTCGAGGCGGGCCATCTTGATGGCGGTCGGCCGAGCGAGATGCCGATGTTTGGCGCGCCAGACCTCACCCGCCCCGCCCACTCCGATGCGCTTCACGAGTTGGTACGTCCCGAGCTCGCGGGTGCTCCGCGCCGTGATGCTCAGGCCGTACGACACGCGACCGCACAGAATCGCGGCTACAGCTGCGATTCCTGCGTAGAGGGCGCTCGCTCCTACCAGGGCGAGCGAGATGGGTCCCACCGCGAAAAGGATCACCGCGAGCGGTTGAGTCGCCGCCGCGAGGCACGAAACGACGGTCGTCGTGCGAAGTGGCGTGGGAACCATCAGCGGAAACCCCGCCACGAGGGCGCAGGCGAAGGTCACCGTCGGCGGGTCGTATCCCAGCATGCCCTCGAAGACGACGGGGAAAGTCGCCAGGGTGGCCGAGCGGAGCACGTGATACGCGAAGCCCATGCGAATCACCGTCTCATCCCCGAGGTGCTTGTCGCGCGCGGCGATCACGATGGTCGCGTCGAGCGAAAGCGCTGCTCCCAGGTGCATGACCATGAGAGCCACCATCACCGGGTTCTGGAAGATCGAGTGCGACAGCCCCCAGAACGGGATGACGATCAGGTTCATGGCGCCGACAAGCAACCCGAGCTGCTCCAAGCGCGAGCGCGCGAGCGTCATCGTCCTCGGCGCCATCAGTCCGGGCGGCTGCTTGGCGCTCCCCGGCTTCAGGCCGGACGCCATCGTCTGTCCGTCGGCTTCCACTCGCACTCTCGATGAACTACGGCTTCGCCCCGCCGCTCACGGAGGGACGGCCTCCCTGGAAGTCAAAACCCGTCGCTGTCGAAGTATAGCGACCCCGAGCGGAGTACTGTGGCTGCGCTCTACTAGCTCGACTCGGTCGCGGACGATTTGCGCCGCATTGAGCGCCTCAGCTGTGCGCGTCGACGAACTCGACGATCCGATCGGCAGCTTCCCCGCGGCGCGGAATCGTGTGGGCGCCCGAGAAAGTCACCACGTGTCGATCGTTCGCCTCGAAGCACTGCACGAGCCGCGCTGGGGCATCTCCCATGAGCCAATCCTCGGTGCCCCAAACGTGGAGCGAGGGCACCTCGATCGGCTCGACGAAGTGCGGCCCGAAGCCGACAGCCCGCGGCGGAGCTCCCGCGAGCGGAATCGCGAAATGGAGGGTCGGCAAGTCCCCGCTGGTCGAGAGCGCGGCCGCCGCAGCGCACACGATGGCCCCCTGACTGAAGCCGATGACCCCCACCTTTTCGCCCCGGCGCCGGGGTTCGAGCTTCTCGGCAAGAAGCGCCCTTGTCTCTTCCCATCCGACGTAGTCCCTCCCGTCGCCGGACGCGTTCCACCAATGCAGGTGCGGCGGGTCGGCCCGCGAAACATCCCAACGGGCGTAAAGGCGCGCTACGTCCTCGGGAGCCGAAGTGTGCGGCGCGTCGAGGTACTCGACGTCCGCGATCTCCTCCAACCGCCGCCCGAGAGTCCCCATCTGCCGGCGCATGACGGCGCCATTCAGGGTAAAGCCGTGCAAGGCGAGCAGACGGGGCTTCATGGTGGAAACCGTAGTCCGAATGGGAGTGGGGTCGAGCGGGGCTCAAGCTCGGGGAGGGCTTCCTCCACGGCTGGACGTCTTCATCCAGCGGTTGTGTGGGCCGTCTCGCCAAGCTCCTCGATCGCTTTCTCAAAACGCTTCTGAAAGGCTTCTGTAGCCTTCGGGCTCCGGGTCCGAAGGTACAGGGCGACGCCTCTCCCTCACCGATGTTCAGCGGCGCCGGCTTGCCATGAAGGCCAAACAGCTCGGGCGCGCCGCCTTGAATCACTTCGCCAGCATCGTCACTCCCGATACCCTCCTTCGCTGGTACCGACAGCTCATCGCCAAGAAGTACGACGGCAGCTCCCGGCGAAGACCCGGCAGGCCGCCCCTCAAAGCCGACCTCGAATCGCTCATCCTCGACGTCGCTCGTGAAAACCCTCGCTGGGGATACTCGCGGATTCGTGGCGCCCTCGCCAATCTCGGGCATCGGATCGCTCGCAGTACCATCGCCCGCGTTCTGCGCGACAACGGCATCGACCCTCCTCCGGGTCGCAAGTCGGGCTGGTCTACTTTTCCCAAGTCTCATTGGAGCTGCATAGCGGCCACTGACTTCTTCTCCGTCGAGGTACTCTCCGCCCACGGGCTTGTCCGATACCTCGTGCTCTTCGTCATCGATCTCGAAACACGCCGCGTCCAGATCGCGAACATTGCCCGACAGCCCACTGGCGAGGTGCTCGAGCAGGTCGCTCGGAGTTGGACCGATCCGTTCGATGGTTTCCTGCGAAAGCATCGCTACCTCATCAATGCAGCAGCAAGCGCCACACGGCCCACAAAGCGCGCACGTCCGGAGGGTAGTCCGGGCGCGCGGAAGGCTGAAGGGAGGAAAGCCCTGCGCTCTTCAAATGGCGTTTCGAGCTGCCTCAGGAGCCATCGCCCAAGGCCATTGCGGTCATCACTTCCGCCAGTAGGCAGGTCGGCGGCGCAGGTGCGCTACGGCCAGCACCGTGACCGTCGATCCCTCGATCTCGTAGATGATCCCATACGGGAACTGCCCAACGAGGTAGCGCCGGGCTCCGTGTTCATCGAACACCCGCCAGCGCTCGGGAGCATCTCCTACCGTGCGAATCGCCCACCGGATCGAGTCTTTGCCCGCCCACCCTCTCGACTTGCGGCCCAGGCCGCGTGTGGCCCCGCCCCACACGCGGCCTGGCGGGCGGCGATGCCCCGTCATGGTTGCCTTCCGGTTCGAGGGCGGAGGACTGTCACGAACGGATCGCTCTGGCGATCGAGTCGAACGAATCCGGTGCTCTCCCAATCCCGTAGGCGGGCAACCAGGTCGGGATCGTCCAGTGATAGGTCGGGTCCAATGAGCGCTTCGAAACGTTCACGCGGCCACTTCACGTACCCCTCATCGAAAAACCGCGAAAGACCAGCCTCAATGATACGCAATCGTTTTGCCTTCTCCGGACTCACGTCTACTTCTTCCCCTCAAAGAGCACCCGTCCCGTACGGATGTCGACGATGCGCCTTGCGCGGAATGGCAGAGACGCAACCGCCTGTGTGCCGCCACCGGGTCCGAACTGTGGGAAGTCCTTCGTGAGCGGCTCCAGGTGGGTTGCCTCGCCCCACTGCCCCCTCGGAATCCTCACGTCGTCGAGGATCTGCGCAGTGTCGAACTCAATGCGGATCGCTGCATCGTGGGGAACCTGCAATCTCCCAGGAGCAGTAGCAGCGTCGTCCAGCCGATCGAAAGACAGGTACGTTCCTCTGGGGTTCGCCGGAACCTCTCCAGTCCTTACGAGTTCATCCAAATACGGAGCCTCAGATGAGACGTGCCTGTACCCAGTTGCGGGCACCGACTCACCGTTCGGACGTACGTAGAAGGACGGTCTTGAGCCCACTCCCCCCCTTGGGGCTATGGAGCAGCGCGATGCGACTTCTGCCGCAATTTGCGATTCGCCCCGACGCGTCTTCGCAGCCCACAGCGACCTCGCATCGAGGCAGATCTCCACGGCAACGTCGATCGCCCTGGCGCGAGTTCCGCCTTCAGATGCAAACGCAGACGCTGACGCGATCCCCGGCAGGAGAAGCGTCAGCGAAAGCAGCAGCAAGCGCCACACGGCCCACAAAACGCGCACGCCCGGAGGGTAGTCCGGGCGTGGCGGTGCCTGAAGGGGCCTTGAGTTCAGGCCGATTGCGGCAGGATCTCGATGGACTCGTTCCCCTCGATGTCGTGCAGCTTCTCTGAAACGAAGCCCAGCATCGCGGCTCGTAGCCACTCCGGGGCCGGTTCTTCAGCGTTCTCTATGCGGGAAAGGGTTTCGTGCCTCGTATCGAGCCGCTTGCCGAGCTCCCGCTGAGTGAGCCCTAGGATCTTCCTCACAGCACGGAGGCGTTCTCCGCTCATCTCAGAAAGATCGGATAGCGCAACGACGGCTGCACGCAGCTCAGCACGTTCGAGCACGTCCGCTCCAAGCGCCCACTTGTCGCAGTCCGCACAAACCTTGAGCGGGATGCTCCGGTCCTGCACCTCCACATCACCGATGCGGGTGGTCAGAGGCTTGGTCGAAGAGACGAACTCCTTCGTGGATCCGCAGTTGTAGCAGCGCATTTTCCTTACCTTCCTCACCAGACCGTCACGACGACGACCCCGTCGTCGAGTTCGACCGCAACGTCGAGAGGGTCACCATCGAGGGCCGTTCCGTTACTGATCAGCCAGCGGCCCTGGTAGCCCCGCGTCGGATCAAAGGTCGCGTCCGTTGCGGTCTTCAGAGCGCTGAACAGATCGTTGAGAACCAGTCGTCGTTGCTTCATTCGCTCCCAGGCGTGATCGACCACGATCACTTGGCGCACACGTGCCGCACCAGCGACATGAGCGAGCACTTCCTCCGGGGTCACAGGGGCCCCTTACCACGTGTTGATCTGAGATCAACATAGAACGGCAGTACCCTCCGTGCCATCAGTTCCTTTGAGCAGTGCCTTTCAGCCATTTCTAGCTCCCCGCGCCCATCCGCCTGGGTTTTGCCTTCGTAGGCCCGGGTGGGAGGGCCAGGGGCCCGCCCGGGCCGTAGCCTCCCGTCGTGGGGGCGGGCGGGAAGCATTCCCTCGCCTTTTCCTCGCTGGGGTCTGGCTCATGCCACGCTAGCCTGCGCCGGAGACTTCAGGGGGCCTGCGTGGCCCCAAGGCGC
>JBNKGC010000062.1:0-28685 GCA_050289625.1 Polyangiaceae bacterium
GATCACCAGGGAAGCGTGGATGTCCTAAGCAAGGGCTCCGGAGGCTACGTTGCGCAGGAGTACGACGCTTGGGGCGTGCCTCAAGATACCGAAGGGCTCGACCTGACGCGGACCGGCTACACGAGCCACCAGCACGACGTGGACCTCGGGCTGATCGACATGCGTGGGCGCGTCTACGATGAGCTCGCGGGGCGCTTCACGACGCCTGACCCGATCATGCAGGCTCCGTATTTCAGTCAGGGGTTGAACCGTTATGCTTATGTGTTCAATGACCCGGTGAACAACGTGGACCCGAGTGGGTTCATGAGCGCCTACGGGCATGCGGAAGGCGCGTTGCCGGGAATCGCGGCCGCGCACTTCACGGCGCCGGCAGCGCTGTCGACACTTTCGAGCAATGGCGGGGTGAGCGGTGCGAGTGCCGCCGTGGGGTCAGCCGGAATTGGAGCGAACGTTGCGACGACCCTCCTGAGCGGGAGCCTCGGTGGCGGGTCGCGTGCGGCGAGTTCGTACTCGGTGGCGCCATCGGCTGCGCCTGCGGCGCAGGGGGCGGCGGTTGCGAGGGGCGCGGGGCATGCCGTTGGTCAATATGGTGACGTCGGTCCTGCAAAAGCGGGCACTTCATCTTCCCTCAACGCGGGGGGAGCGCTGCTCGCGAAGGAGCCACCGGCGGGACCGGAAGACAGTATCCTCGGCGAATTCCTCGTAACCGGGACCTGCGAGGGTTGCGCTAGCACCGCGGCAATGCCGGAGTTGCCACCTGTTCCAAAGCTGAAGTTGACTCCGCCAAAGTCCTGGGCGTTTGGTGTGTCGTGGGATTTTATCGCTCAATTGTGGAATTTCGGCGGAAGCGTTGGTCTAAACTTGGAGGTTACTGACCGAGGGTTGGGATTGTATTGGTATCACCCAATGCCGACACCCGGGTCTGCGGAGGGGTTCGCCTTCGGCACTTCTACCGAGTACAACTATGCAGTGGGCAGCGGCGATTGGACGGGTTCGTTTTACAATATCGGTGGGAACCTCGGACCAGTGAGCGGAAGCGCTTTTTCCAGCGACCCGAATACGATGAGTCCCAGTAGCGGGTGGTCTGGTGGTTCCCTCGGCCTCGGAATAGGAGCACCGGTGGGCGCGTACACTAACGAAACCTACTACCGTCAGCTGTTCCTGTTGTCGTACTAACCCCGGAGTGACACCCTGCGGGCTGTGTTTGGCGGCGTAGCAACTGCTGAAGTGCGTGCCACATCCGTGAGGTTTCCCGACGGTTGGAGCTTTGGCTTTCTTCGGTTCTGTGTGCGTGTCAGGGTTGGGTCATATTGGTAAGAGATAGTCCATGTTTCCACTTTCTGCTTCCGGGTCCGTTAACGCGTCAGTTGAGTCGATGGAGGCGCCTCGTGTGCTCGAGCGGATAGGTGAACGCTTGGAGCGATACAAGCCGACGTCCCTTTCGGTGCAGAACGACACCCTCGCCTTTGAAGCGGGACCCATGCGCGCGGTGCTGAGTTCCAATCTGCTCGTAGCCATCAGCCGCGGCACTGTTCGAGTTTCTCAGCAGGGGAACAAGATTGAGGTGTTGTACAGTCTGCGATTCAATGAGATCGTTCTCGGTGGAACGCTCATATCCTTTTTTCTAGCGTACAACGCGCCTGAACAGTGGGCGCCACATCTGATCGTCTTCGTCGTGTTTTGGTTTTTTTTCGTGGGTGGCAACTACCTGCTGAGTGTCCACTGGTTCCGAGACTTTTTGCGGAAGACCTTGGCAGATATGATCAACGAGTGAACGGGACTCAGTTCGATTACATCAGTAGCTCCTGAGGGATCCCTGTCGTGCGTCAGCGACCTTTGCCCAGACAAAAGAGCAGTGAATTCGAGGCCATGCCGGAGGACGAATGAGCAGTGTTTCGACGCCAATCCGTGCCGTCCTCACGCCGGAGGGAGCGGGCGCGGAGCGCTTGCGACGGACGGAAGTGCTCATTTGTGAGCAATCCATGATCGCAGACGCACCCCTGTTGTGCGTCAGCGACCTTTGCCCGGACAAAAGAGCAGCGAATTCGCAACCGTGCCGGAGGACGAATGAACAGTAGTTCGATGCCAATCCGAGCCCTCCTCACGCCGGAGGGAGCGAGCGCGGAGCGACGCTTGCGACGGACGGAATTGTTCACTTGTGAGCAAGCCATGACCGCGGACGCACCACTCCCTGCGTCGCGTACCCCATCGCGATGCGGAAGCGGGACTCAAGCAGCGACGTCGAGCTCGACGAGGGGCAGATGCGCGCGTCCTCGAAATCCGCTGGCCCGGACAGGCAAGGAACGCACAGGGTCGATTGAATCGATAGATCGAAGAATGGTTCCCTTGGGGCGTGGAAGATGCGAGCTTCCGAAAGTCGGACGGATGCACCATCCTTCGCTCTTTGACACCCGGAGACGAAAGACGAGTCCGCCTGGCTGAATCCGGAGCCCAGCCAGGCGGTTCAAGCGGCACGAATGCCACGCGGACGGGGCGGTCAGCTCTCGTCCTGTCGTGCGCCGAAAAGTGATTCCGATGGCCGGCGGAAAGTGCGATATTCGTGCTACTCGATGGACGCTTTGTCCCCCGCTCTCTGATAGCCGAAACAAGCACGAAACCAGCCTGGCTGGGCTGCTGCTTAGCCGGGCGGCAAAGCGGCGTGAGCCGCGCAGAACGGCAGCGCATCTCGGCCGCCGGGGCCGAGATGCGACGGCTGCTCTCACGAAGTGCCCATTGGGAAGTTCACCTGTCCGCGTCAGCGCCATCGCCGACGCACAGAAAGACAGCGCTTGCGAGGCGTGGTTCGCGACTCCGGCCGGTCTTCAGCAACACGTCCCCGGACAACAATTCTGCCGATCGCGGTTGGTTCGAGGGTTCCTCGGGTGTGCATCGCATGTTATTGGAGGAGCGAGCGCGTGCAGGCAATTCGGCGGCGAGAGGGGAGGGCAGGTTGAGGTACGGGAACGACTCGAACGATGCGGCAGACGGTGGCTTTGGCGGCCGGTCGGGGTTCAGGCGTGCTCGAGTCGACGAGCGACAGGTACGGCTGCGGAGCGATTGGTGGAGGTGGTGCCTCAGCTCCGCTGCCGTCATGATTTCGCTGTCCGGCTGCGCGGGAACACATCCGCGCATGCGCTATGGAGTCCCGATCGACGCGCGGCCGGGGCTCACGTGTTCGACCTGCTTCTATCAGGAAGGCGAGCGAGTCGACGCGGACTCAGTCAAGAGCACGTTGGGCAAGTCGCCGGATTACGGCGACACCGTGAGTACGGCGCGGACTCTCGAGGGGGCGACTCGGATTTTTCAGGCGTTGGGAACCGCTGCGCTGATCTTCAGCGGACCCCAGTACGTCGAAGAGGAGTCGACGAGGAGAAATCTCCTGATCGGAGCGGCCGTCGGCTACGGCTTGTCCATCGGCTTCTGGATTGGTTCACACCAGGCGTATCGAAGCGCCGTCGAGCAATACAACGCGGGGTTATCGAACTCGGACGACGACTACGCCTTGGGCGCTCGCCCTGACTTCGTCGGGGTGCCTGCTACCGAAGCGATCGTGCCCTCGCTGCTGCGCGCGCCGGGGGAGCCGTGCCAGGCGGCGCCTGTGAGCGCTCACGCCGTCGCGAGCGGCGCATTCATAACAGCGGGTTCGTCGAAATAGATGTGAGCGACCGTTCGTACGAGTTCCCGCAAAACCTAGATTTGCGTCCGCGGCCAAGCCGCTTGGGACGACAGCACCTTTGCTGAGCTGCGCGACGTCTGCTCGCCGCCAAGAGCGCTCAGCGCGCGAGGAGTCGGGCGGCGTCGAGGGCGCCGTAGGTGAAGATGATGTTGGCTCCGGCTCGTCGTAGGGACACGAGGCTCTCCAGGAGGCACTTGTCGTAGTCGAGCCAGCCCTTTTCTGCCGCGGCGCACAGCATCGCGTATTCGCCGGACACGTGATACGCGGCGACGGGAAGCGCGGTATTTTCCCGGACACGGCGAATGACGTCCGCGTAGGGCAGGCCGGGTTTCACCATGAGCCAGTCGGCGCCCTCGGCCTCGTCGAGCCGGATTTCGCGGAGAGCTTCGCGCGTGTTGGCCGGATCCATTTGGTATGTCTTCTTGTCTCCGGCGCGCGGCGCCGAGTCGAGGGCGTCGCGAAACGGACCGTAGAATGCCGAGGCATATTTGACGGCGTACGAACAAATGGCCACGTCGAAGTACCCCGCCTCGTCGAGCGCGCGGCGAATGGCCCCCACGCGACCGTCCATCATGTCGCTCGGAGCGACCACGTCGGCGCCTGCACGCGCCTGGGCAACCGCCATGCGCGCGAGGATGGGGACCGTGGTTTCGTTGTCGATGCGTCCGTCGATGACGACGCCGTCATGACCGTCCGTCGAGTAGGGATCGAGGGCGACGTCCGTGATCACGAGGATTTCCGGGACCTCCGCCTTCAGGGCGCGGATGGTGCGTTGCAGAAGCCCCTCGGGGTTCTCCGATTCCTTGCCGAACGGGTCCTTCTTGTCGCCGTCGAGCGCGGGGAACAACGCGACGCCCATCACGCCGAAATCGAGGGCCTCACGAGCCTTGCGCACGATCCCTTGGATGCCGAGGCGCGCGTGGCGAGGCATCGAGGCGATGGGAGCCTCGCGCTCCTCCTCGTGCACGAAAAGGGGCAAAACCAGGTTTCCCGCCTCGAGGTGGGTTTCGCGGATCATGCCGCGCATCGCGGCGTTCGTTCGGTTGCGTCGGGGGCGCTCGAGCATGGGCGAACCCTACAGCGCGGATGCTCGTTCGCCTACCCGACCTGCGCCGGGGGTGGCTTCGACGGCTCTCGCACCGGCCCCTTTTGCGGTGGGGGCTCGGGCGGCTCGGCGGGGGGCCTGGACGGTTCTTCGGGTGGTTCTTCCGCGGGGGGACGCTTTCGAGTGGGAGGTGGCTCCTCCGCCGGGGGTGGTTTCTTCCGACTGGCAGCTTCGGGGGTGGGGTGTCTCATGCGACGAGCCGGCTGAGATAGGCGAGGCCCATCGCGATGGGCTCCTTGTGGGCGAAGCGGAGCTCCAAGTGCTCGAGCTCTTCTCGTAAGGCTTTTGCTTCCGTGCCGAGCTGCCCCGCGCGGAGCAATCCCTCGAGAAGGTTCCAGCGGAGAAGCCACTCCTCGGGGTAGCGTTCGCGGAGCTCCTCGTGAATGGCGATGAGGCGTCGCCGTCCCTCGGTGCCGAGTCGATCGTCGACGAGTTGGCTGGTCTCGTCGAAGAGATCGATGAGCTCCCGCTCTTCGACGTCGAATCGGCGGGGGCTGGGGACGCGGTGACGGGTGAAATCTGTCGCAGGGTAGAAATCCCCGTCCAGAGCTCCGGCCGAGACGGAAACCAGCTCTCCGGGGCACAAAAAGGTGGTTCCCAGCAAGGGTCGATCGCCGATGCACGCGTCCTTCAGGGTGAGAAGCAGCAAGCGTCCTTCGGCGGAAAGCTCCGGCCGAGCAACCACGCCGCGGAGGGTCGCCCCGCCGGCGAGTTCGGTTTCGTAGGAAGCGGAACTCGCTTGCCGAGGCAGTGGATGGGTAGCGGGACAGACGATGACCCGAGCCTCGGCAGGGAGCTCTCCCGAGGCCAGGCTCAGTCGACCGCGCCGCGCGATCCCGAGGGGGCCCCGCAGTTGGATCTCGAGAAAGGAGCGCTGGCCCTCGCCGTGCACCAAAAAGCCCTCGACCGTACCGAGGATGCCGAGCTCTTGGCGGTCGAGTTGGACTGGGTCCACGAAAGGCTCGGAACAATCCTGCTCTACCCCCAGAGTGCAGAGATCGGCGCTGAACTGGGCTTCTCGCAGGCCCTCGATTCCGCCTTTGCAGCAGCTCAGGCTCCGAGACGCCTCCGACAGCACGTCGTTCAGGTGCTCGAAGTCGCGGGCGACGAAGAGTTGGGGCTGCTGTCGCGTGATGTCGTAGCTGACGTCGAGGCACTCGACGGAGAGGGGGATCTTGCGGACCTCGGGACCGTGGCAGGAGTGGCTTTCCCCGAGGGACGACAGAAGGCCCGCGCCGTACAACTTGTACTCACTCGGCGTGCCCACGAGGCCGTATTCTGCGGTCCACCAGTAGAGGCGAGACATGCGCGTCGCCTCCGTTTCGTGGGTCACAGAGCTGGTGGCCTCTTCGAAGGCCAATTCAGCTCGGCGAATCTGCTCGGCGGTGGCGTCGGGTTGCTCTTTGACCTCGCTCAGGGTGTAGATGGCCCGGTAGACCCGCTCGTCTTCGGGCGAGCTGAAAGCGGCTCGCCCGATTGCTCCGATCTGCTTCAGATAGGCCGCGTATTTCTCGTCCGGAATGATCGGTGCGTGGCCCGCCGCTTCGTGGATGATGTCCGGCGCAGGCGTGTAGACGAGATGGCGCTTGGAGCGCATGTCCGCCGCGATCGGCAAAAGCCCGAGCGCCTGGAACTCGACGAAGGCGCGCGGGGGAATGAACCCGTCGACGCAGACCGCGCCCCAGCCGTAGTCGGTGAGCTTCCGATCCATCTCGGCGATGCTCGGGATGTGGTCGGTGGAGATCCCGGTCTGGGCGAGACCGTGTTCGTAGGCGGGGTGGGCCGTGTGCCGCAGGGTGTCGTAGATTTGTTCCAGCACGAATCGCCAGACGGCTTGGTCGACTGCGTTGTATTCGTCGTAGGCTTGATCGACGACGTAGTTCCGGAGGTGAGCCGGCACGCGAGCGCGGCTCCCGCTCGGGCCCGCTGAGCAGGGCGGCGTGGGGAGGGCTTTCGGTCCACCACTGATGACCGGCATACGTTACTCTAGCATTCCACGTCGGGGGGCTCGGGGCACGCACGACGACGCTGCCGCCGACGGGTGGCGCGCGGGTTGCTAGACACCCGTTTGTTGCTTTACTCCCCGCAAACCACTGACTACAGGGCAGGGCCGTGAACAAGCTTCTGATCATCGGGGCAGGTGGTGTTGGACGGGTGGTAGCCCACAAGTCCGCACAGCTTTCTGACGTCTTTTCCGACATTCTCCTGGCGAGTCGCACCAAGTCCAAATGCGACGAGATCGCGGCGGAGGTGAAGGAGCTGACCGGGCGAACCCTTCAGACCGCCGCCATCGACGCAGACGACGCGGCGGCGACAACGAAGCTCATCGAGAGCTTCAAACCGGCGCTGGTTCTGAACGTCGCGCTCCCGTATCAGGACCTCACGATCATGGACGCCTGCCTCGCCGCCGGTGTGCCCTATCTCGACACGGCCAACTACGAACCGCCCGATGAAGCGAAGTTCGAGTACAAGTGGCAGTGGGCCTATCAGGAGAAGTTCGAGAAGGCTGGTCTCATGGCGCTGCTCGGATCCGGCTTCGACCCGGGCGTGACGAACGTCTTCTGTGCGTACGCGCAGAAGAAGCTGTTCGATGAGATCGACACCATCGACATCCTCGACTGCAACGCGGGCAGCCACGGACACGCCTTCGCCACGAACTTCAACCCCGAGATCAACATCCGGGAGATCACCCAGCGCGGTCGCTACTGGCTTCGCAAGGGCGAAAATGGGGAGGGCGTCTCCGAAGGCGAATGGGCCGGCGGCGAGTGGAAGAGCATCGATCCGATGAGCGTGCGCTGGGACTTCGACTTCCCCGAAGTCGGCGAGAGGCCCGCCTACCTGCTCTACCACGAGGAGCTCGAGTCCCTCTCGAAGAACATCAAGGGGCTCAAGCGCATTCGTTTCTGGATGACCTTCGGTGAGGAGTACCTCACTCACCTGCGCGTTCTTTCGAACGTCGGCATGACCAGCATCGAGCCGGTCGAGTTCCAAGGTCAGAAGATCGTGCCGATTCAGTTCCTGAAGGCGCTCCTGCCCGATCCGGCGAGCCTCGCGAAGAACTACACCGGCAAGACGAGCATCGGCTGCCTGATCGAGGGGAAGAAGGACGGCAAGGCGAAGAAGGTCTTCATCTACAACGTCTGCGATCACGCCGAGTGCTATCGCGAGGTGCGTTCCCAGGCGATCAGCTACACGACCGGCGTTCCTGCGGTCGTGGGCGCGGCAATGATGGTGACCGGCAAGTGGACTGGAAAGGGTGTCTTCAACATCGAGGACCTCGACCCCGAGCCGTTCCTGGAACTCCTGGCCCAGCACGGTCTGCCGTGGCACGTGAAGGAGCTCTGAGCCGCGCGGTTCGGAGCTTCGAAAAGAGGCCCTCTTGAAAAAAGACACTGTGGAGCAGATCGCTCGGCAGCTCGGCTTCGACCCGAGCCGGGCGCCATCACCCTGCTACGTGGTCGACCTCGGACGTCTCAGGAAAAACCTGAGCGTGCTTCGCGACGTGCAGGAGCGAGCCGGTTGCCGCATCCTGCTAGCGCTCAAGGGCTTTGCCATGTGGAGTGTGTTTCCCGTGGCGCGAAAGTACCTGGTGGGCACGACGTGCAGCTCGGTGTTCGAAGCGCGTCTCGGACGCGAACAGTTCGGGGGTGAAGTTCACGCCTACGCCCCAGCCTACTCGGAGCGGGACGTCGCCGAGCTCGTGGAGCTTGCCGATCACATCGTGTTCAACTCGGTCGCCCAGTGGGAGCGATACCGCGACATCGTCGACGCGGCGCCCCGCCGCATCGAATGCGCGCTTCGCGTGAACCCAGAGCACTCGGAAGCCGACTATCCGATCTACGACCCGTGCGCTCCCGGATCGCGGCTCGGGGTGCGTCGGAGCCAGCTCGAGGGTGTTTCGCTCGACGGCCTGAGCGGTCTGCACTTCCACAACCTTTGCCAAAAGGGGGCGGACGCGCTCGAGCGCACCCTCGCCTCCTTCGAGAAGCGCTTCGGCGATCTGATCCCCGAGGTCCAGTGGGTGAACTTTGGCGGAGGGCATCACATCTCCCGCCCCGATTACGACGTCGAGCTCTTGGTCCGCCTGGTGAGCGAATTCCGTAAGCGCTGGGGCGTGCAAGTCTACCTCGAGCCGGGAGAAGCGGCGGCCTTGAACACCGGTTGGCTCATCGCTGAAGTGCTCGACGTCGTGGATGGCGAGACTCCTACGGCGATCTTGGACACGTCCGCCTCGGCCCACATGCCCGATGTTCTCGAGGCTCCGTACCGTCCCGAAATCCTCGGGGCCGCAAAGCCTGGAGAGCGCGCCCACACGGTGCGTCTCGGAGGCCTCACGTGCCTGGCCGGGGACGTGATCGGGGACTATTCGTTCGACGAGCCTCTTCGCATCGGTGACCGTCTCGTGTTCACCGACATGGCGCACTACACGATGGTGAAGAACACCACGTTCAACGGTGTGCGCCTGCCGTCGATCGCCACCTTCGAGCCGGAATCCGACGCGCTCGAAGTGGTTCGCCAGTTCGGTTACGAAGACTACAAAGGTCGCCTTTCCTGACGTGTGCGTCGAGGGTGGCGCCGCCACCGCGTCGGATCAGGGATCGCTCTCGTGGTCGACTCGGGACGGCTGGGGTGCGGATTCGAAGAGCAGGCTGAGCCCGGCGGCGAAGTAGACCAAGACGCCCGAATCGGCGAAGTCCGTGGTGGTGATCGCGCCTCCGAAATCCGTCTCCGCGTAGATGGCGACCCTATCGGTGGGGCGCAGCTGTCCGCCGAAAGCGAGCATCGGCACCCTGCTAAAAAAGGACGGGGCCGCGAACCACCGCGACCCCGTCGGGCACACACACAAACAACGGAGGAGACTCGAATGCGAGCGCCCTTCGCAGGTGGCGAAAGGCGCCAGGAAAATGGACCGCTCACCGGGTGGTCACCGTGACACGGTCTGATACGTCAGCCAGCCTTCTTTTCACCCCCGAAGAACCCCTTCTTGGAGGAGCCGAGGGGTTTCACCTCGATCTTCTTGGGAAGGGCCGCGACGGGCTTCGGCACCTGGATGACGAGCTGACCGTTTTCGACGTGGGCTTCGATGCCTTCGGTATTCACTCCCTTCGGGAGGCTGAAGGACCTCTGGAAGGAGCCCATGGTCCGCTCGACTCGATGGTAGCCGGCTTCATTCGTTCGCTGTTCGGTGGACCGCTCGCCCTTGAAGGTGAGAACTCCATCCTCGACGGAGATGTCGACGTCTTCTGGACTCATGCCGGGAACGTCGGCGGTGAGGACGTAGCCCTCCTTGGTCTCTTGGATGTCCACTGCGGGCACGTAGGTACGCGGCGCTGCGGCGCGCGCAGGCCAGCGGGCATCGTTGAAGAGGTCATCGAATTGGTTCCACAGGGTCAACATGGCGCACTTCTCCTTGCGGGCACACGGGCCCATTGGGGTTTGGCTTCTGATGCCGAGCGCACTTGCTCGACCGGACGCACTTCAATGTGCGTCTCAAGATCTCGGGGCCCCCGGAACGGATCTCGGATGTCGAACCGAAGGCCCCCTGCTTCGACTTGCAGTCGGCTTTTTCCGGTCGCCCTCGGCTCCGTTCGCCTCCAGGGCCCCCTTGGATGAACTCGATCGGGGCCCTACGTTCTCGGGCTGGGCGCGGTCATTTCGTTCCGCGCCTTGGAGCGACTGAGGGGCCGTTCGAAGGCCCCGTGGGGCGACTGGTTTCGGCGAAAACAGTCCGCCGAAACACCGGTCGAAGTAGCCGTTTTTTGCGGCATTTGCGCCGTTTTCCTGGCGCAAATTGAAAATAACCACCGCCCCTAGGCCGTCAAGGAGACCACTCGAAAATCTTCGCTGGCATTCACGAAGAGCGCGCAACCGGCCGAAGTGACTGGCCGATGAAGGCTCATGCAATACCGAGTCCTCTCCGGACGCGACGTTCCCCTTCGCCTTCAGGATCTGCCGGAGCCGCCACACCAGGTTCATCTTTGGGGGCGGATACCTCCCGAGCCCTACGTAGCCATCGTGGGAACTCGCGATGCCACGCCGGAGGCGTGGCGCTTCGTCCGAAGCGTCGCCAGAGACCTTGCCGAAGCTGGGGTGACGGTGATCTCCGGCGGAGCCGCGGGAATCGACACTGCCGCACATCGAGGAGCTCTCGACGCGGATTGCCCGACCCTGGTCGTCGCGCCGAGTGGCTTCGAGCGCCCATTTCCCAAGACGAACGCACGGCTCTTCAGCGAAGTCGTCGAACGGGGCGGGGGCTATCTTTCCTTGGTAGAACCCGAGGTGCCAGCGACCTCCGCGTCGTTCTTTCCACGCAATGCGGCGCTCGCCGCCCTGTCGCACGCGGTCGTGATCGGCGAAGCTCCGGTACGGAGCGGGGCGAAGAACGCGGCCAAGCATGCGCGCACCCTGGGTCGCCCGGTGTTCGCCGCGCCTGCTGCCGCCTGGAATGTTCGCGGGCGGGGGAGCAACCAGGCTCTGCGGGAGGGCGCCCGGTGGTTCGAGGGGGCACGGGACGTGCTCCGACTCCTGGAGCAGATGGGGATCCTGCCCGTCGGTCCGATCGTTCCACTCGCCTCGAAGAAGGCTCCCTCTAGAAAGAAGGCTCCCTCTAGAAAGAGAGCGTGCGCATCGATGCCGAAGCGCACCGGCGAGCATCCGAGGCGGACGGCCTGGTCGGGAGCCTCTTCCCAGTGGGTCCAGGCGGTGCGCGATGCGCTGCGTGATGGCGTGACCGTTCCCGATCGAATCTGCGAACGGACGGGCTTGGAGGCGCAGGAGGTTCAAATTGCCCTTCTGGAACTGACGTTGACGGGTCAGGGCGCTCTCGGGGAAAATGGCCGATTCGAGCTTTGCGACGAAGCGGGGTCCCCCGCCGAGGACTGAGCCCACGGGCCAATCTTCCGCATGGGCTGCTGTTGTTTTCCTCGATCATCACAAGCGATGCTCGCTATAGAGACCAACCCCCCATGTCGGAACCGGACGTCACCATCGTCGGTGCGGGCCTCGCCGGGAGTGAGGCCGCGCTGCAACTGGCCAGGCGAGGGCTCAAGGTGCGGCTCCTCGAGCAGAAGCCGCAAACGCGCACCCCCGCCCAGAGCAGCGATCAGCTGTGCGAGCTCGTTTGCTCGAACTCGTTTCGAGGGGCTTCTCTTGCCAATGCGGTGGGGCTCCTGAAGGAGGAGATGCGCCGCCTGGGCTCGTTCGTGATGGGAGCCGCAGAGCTTGCCAAGGTGCCAGCGGGAGGTGCGTTGGCGGTGGATCGGGAGGTGTTCGCGGCCGAAATGACGCGGCTCCTTCGAAGTCATCCGAACATCGAAGTCGTCTCGACCGTCGTCGAACGACTCCCCGAGGACCGCCCCCTGCTCGTGGCCACGGGTCCACTGACGGGTGACGCCCTGGCTGAAGACATCGCTCGGCGCCTCGGTTCCGAGAGCCTCGCCTACTACGACGCCATCGCTCCCATCGTCAGCGCGGAGTCGATCGACTGGGACAAGGTCTTTTGCGCCTCGCGCTGGGACAAGGGCGAGGCGGAGGAAGACAGGAAGGCCTACGTCAACTGCCCCTTCACGGAAGAGGAGTACCGCGCCTTCGTGGGGGCCATCGTCGGTGCGCAGAAGGTCGAGCCGAAAGGATTCGAGAAGGTGCGCTACTTCGAGGGATGTCTGCCCATCGAAGTCATGGCGGAACGGGGCGAAAAAACGCTCGCCTTCGGTCCCATGAAGCCCGCGGGTTTGACCGATCCTCGGACGGGTCGCTGGCCGAAGGCGGTCGTGCAGCTTCGCAAGGAAGACGAAGCGGGCAGTGCCTACAACTTGGTGGGTTTCCAAACCCGCATGACTTGGGGCGAACAGGCGCGCGTCTTTCGCATGATTCCCGGTCTGGAAAACGCCGAGTTTTACCGCTTCGGCGCGGTGCATCGAAACACCTTCATCAACGCGCCGCGCTCCCTCGACGACACGTGGCAGCTCGCGAGCGAACCGGGTGTGTACTTTGCCGGACAAATCGTCGGGACCGAGGGTTACGTAGAGGCCGCTTCGGGAGGGTGGCTCGCTGCGTACTTCATCGCCGAACGTCTGCTCGGTCGCGAGCCGGCGCCTCTGCCGGCGACCACGGCGCACGCCGGCATGCTCACGCACACGAGGCGCAACCCGGACGACTATCAACCGTCCAACATCACCTTCGCGCATTTGCCCCCCTGGGAAGGTGAACGCCTGCAGAAGCGGGCCAAGTACGAGAAGATCGCGGAGCGCGCCCTTCGCGATCTCGAAGCCTGGATTGAAGCGCAGGGGTTGCGCGCAGCCTGAGTTCAGGCACTTGGGAAGCGAGTCGCCACCGACCTCAGAGCAGCTCGGCGATGGTCCCGTCGGCGAACAGCCACTCGTTCTGCGGAATGCGCAGGGTCCCCTCGGCCTCGGACAACCGGCCCCGAGCAATCAGCCGATCTGCCGCGCGCCGACGCTCATCCGGCCAGGCCTCGACGCCGAGTTCGCGTGCGGCGCTCTCCAAGTCGAGCCCCGACTCGAGGCGAAGGCCGAGGAGGATGCGCTCCGAAAGCGCCGTCTCCGCGTCGATGGGTTCGCGGTGCGTTAGATGGGGGCCCTCGGCGAATGGATTTTCCGGGGGTGCGCCACCCCACAGCCGAAGGTAGTGCTCGGGGGACTGCGCGTTGCGATAGCGCAGTCGTGAGGCCCCTTCCGGTCCGGTCACACGCACGGTTCCCCAGGCTCCCGTGCCGAGGCCGAGGTAGTCGTCGCCACGCCAGTATCCGAGGTTGTGCTCGGCGACGTGGCCCTGGCGTGCATAGTTGCTCACTTCGTAGTGGGCGAACCCCAGCGAGCCGAGAGCCTCTTCGACGGCCGAAAACGAATCGGCGACGAGGGACTCGTCGAGGAGGGGCAGTCGCCCCTTGCGAGCCAGGGCTCCGAACTGGGTTCCCGGCTCGATCGTCAACGCGTAGGCGCTGACGTGGGTGATTCCGGTCTCGGCCACTCTGCGCGCTTCTGCGGCGGCCTGTTCGGGAGTTTGCCCGGCTACGCCGAAGATGAGGTCGGCAGAGATGCGAGGAACGCCCGCCTTTTGGGCTTCTTCGAGCGCGCGCAGGCCGCCGGGTGCATCGTGGAGGCGACCCAGGAACTCCAAGCGACCGCGTTCGAGGCCCTGAACCCCGATGCTGACCCGGTTCACTCCTACGTCGAGCAGGGCGCGGGCGTGCTCGTAGTCGAAGCTGGTTGGGTTGCATTCGACGGTGACCTCCACCTTTCCTGGTGCGTGCGGCCCAGCACCGTCCTCGAGGATCTGCTGCAAAACGCGACCGAGCGCGGCTGGCTCCCAGAGGGACGGGGTTCCCCCGCCGAAGAAAACGGAACGGACGTTTGCCGCTTCCATGCAATCGCGGCGTGTCCGGAGCTCCCGCAAGACGGCGTCGGCGTACGCTTCGTGGGGAAGTACGGGTCGCGCCTCGAGGGCAGTCAAAGGCAGTTCGCGCCCCGCTTCGGGCCCGCCTTCAGGCTTCGCGGCGCGCTCGCCAGCAAGGCTCTGTGCCTCACGGAGCCGCTTCGGATCCACCGCGACACTCAAGAAGTCACAGTAGGGACACTTCTTCAAGCACCACGGGAAATGCACGTAGACACCCAGCCGGGCGGACGGGGTTTTTGCTGGGTTCATGGGTGGGTGTTACTTTCCATGAAGGATCCCAGCAGGCAAACGCTTCCGGGTCCCTCTTGTTTCGCTTTTTGCCACGACCCTAGGATTGATCCGTGCTGGCCCTCGAAGACCTGGTGGAGAGTGTTCAGTCGTACCACCCCGACGCCGACGTTGAGCTCATCCGGCGCGCCTATCACTACGGTGAATGGGCTCATCGCGCTCAGATCAGGAAAAGCGGCGAGCCTTACTTCACCCACCCCGCGCGCGTCGCGGGAGTCATCGCCGATCTGAAGCTCGATACCGCGAGCGTCTGCGCAGGACTGCTCCACGACGTGGTCGAAGACACCCTGGCCACGGTCGACGACGTCAAGGGCGACTTCGGGTCCGAGATCGCCACGCTCGTCGACGGCGTCACCAAACTGAGCAAGATCAACTTCACGTCGCGCGAGGACCGGCAAGCGGAGAGCTTCCGCAAGATGGTCGTGGCGATGGCGAAGGACATTCGCGTCCTGCTCATCAAGATCTGCGATCGGGTCGACAACATGCGGACCCTCGATCACATGAAGCCCGAGTCGCAGGAGCGAATCGCGCGCGAGACGATGGACATCTACGCGCCGCTGGCGAATCGCCTGGGCTTGAATGTGGTCAAGAGCGAGTTCGAGGATTTGTCTTTCAAGTACCTCGAGCCTGAAGCCTACCAGGGGATCACCTCCAAGCTCGCCAAGACCAACAAGGATCGGGAGCGGTACATCGAGAGCACCTGCAAGACGATTACCTCCCGTCTGGCCGAGCAGGGGTTCAGCGTCACCGTGTCGGGTCGTGCGAAGCACGCCTACTCGATCTTCCGCAAGATGCGCGCGACGCAGTGCGAGTTCGAGCAGGTGTTCGACCTGATTGCCTTCCGCATCATCGTGGAGTCCGAGGCCGACTGTTACGCTTGCCTGGGTGCCATTCACTCGCGATGGACGCCGGTGCCGGGCCGGTTCAAGGACTACATCGCCCTGCCGAAGCCCAACATGTATCAGTCGCTTCACACGACCGTGATCGGCCCGGGGCGGCAACGCATCGAAGTACAGATTCGCACGCACCAGATGCACCGGGTTGCCGAGCGGGGCGTCGCGGCCCACTGGAAGTACAAGGAGCGAATCTCCGGTGGGGTCGATCCGAGCGATGCCGAGAAGTTCGGTTGGCTCCGTGAGCTGGCCGACTACCAGAGAAACCTTAAGGATCCTGCGGAGTTCCTGGAGAGCGTCAAGATCGACCTGTTCCCGGACGAGGTCTACGTTTTCACCCCGAAGGGAGATGTCCTCGTCTTGCCGCGGGGGGCGACGCCCATCGATTTCGCGTACGCGATCCACACCGAGGTGGGGCACCACTGCTCGGGGGCGCGCTGCAACGGGCAAATCGTTCCGATCCGCTACAAGGTGAAGAACGGTGATGTTCTCGAGATCATGACGTCCCCGTCGCAGAGACCGAGCAAAGACTGGGTGGACTACTGTGTCACGACGCGGGCGCGCACCCGCATCCGAGCATTTCTGCGGGCGGAGAAGCGGATCAAGAGCATCAACCTCGGCAGGGAGTTGCTCGAGGCAGAGATGCGTCAAGCGGGGATGAGCCTCACGAAGCTTCTCAAGAACGAGCAACAGGTTGCCCGACTCGCTTCCGCGCACCACTACGGCAGCCTCGACGAACTGCTTCTCGCGATTGGCTACGGCAAGCTTGCCGGTGAGGACGTAGTCGAAACCCTGCGCGATCGCCCCAAAGACGAACCTCAGCCGTCCCTCAAGCCTGGCGCTTTCGAGACGATCGTTCGCAAGGTGCGTGGCAACGACACCGCGGGCATCCGGGTGGCTGGCATCGACAACGTTCTGGTGCGCTACGCGAAGTGCTGCAATCCGCTTCCGGGCGACGCCATCATCGGATTCATCACCCGTGGGCGCGGGGTTACTGTGCACCGGCGGGAATGTTCGAAAGCCTTCGATACCGATCCCGAGCGTCGCATCGACGTGAACTGGGACAGCAAGGCGAAGATCAACCGTCCGGTACAAATCAGCGTTACCACCACGAACAAGCCGGGAATTTTGGCCACCGTCAGCCAGACGTTGAGTGCCCAGCGCATCAACATCAGCGAAGCGAACTGCCGCGCCGCCGACGATGGACGTGCCCACAACACCTTCACGTTCCACTGCAACGATCTGACCCAGCTCAAGAACGTGATGAAAGCTCTGAGCAAGCTGAACGGGGTCGTGGACGTCGCGCGCGTCTAATGGAGCATCCGAGCAACGGCGGCGATGCGCCGTTCGAAGAGGCTACCGCCTGGCTGGGCCTCCAGTGCGAGCGAGGACTGAGCGCTCCGTGCTCGGTCCAGGGCGCGTCTCGCCAGCTCGAATTCGCCACGAGCCATCTGAAGGGAAGCTTCGGCTCGATGCGCCTCCGGAGCGTAAAATCGGCCGTATCTCGTGTCGGCGGTCGTGACCGCCTCTTCGACGTACGGCACGCATCGTTCGATTGCTCCCCCTTCGATGCAGGCGTCGGCGACCAGGGTCGGAAAGAAGACCTGTCCGACGTTCGCTTTCGCAAGTGACTTGATGCCCGCGTACGCTTCCTCGACGTCGACGAGCGCCGCGTGGTCGCCTCGGGCGAGACGGGCCCGCCCGAGGGCGAGGCGGGCTACCGCGTGATAATAAGGATAGTCGGTGCCGACGAGCCCGATGAAATGGCTCAACGCGCCGCGTCCCTCGAGCGCCTCGTCGGCATCGTAGTAGTCGTAGTCGCGGAGCGTCATGCCGAGGAGGAGCCGCATGTACAAACCGTGCCGCACCTCATTTTTGTCGCAGCTCGTCGAGACTCGCAAAAGAAGGGTCTCCGCCTTGCGTTGCGCGCGCAGCGCACCTTCGACATCGCCCGACAGCGCGTCCAGCCACGCGAGGTGAACGAGAGCAGCAATGGCGAACTCGAGGCCCCAATCCCGAAGTGTGTCGGCCGGAATGGCGGGGGAGTCGTGGGTCGAACCGGATGGGTTGGAAGAGGTGGTGAGCGGCCCGACGAGTTTGGATGCCCGCACCAAGTGCGCGCGTCCGATTGCGAAGTTTCCTTCGTAGAAGGTCGTCACTCCATGCGTCGAGGCAGACACGAAGGTTCGCTCCCGTGACGGCTGGCAGTGGTCGATGGCTGAAAGCGCCGCCTGCGTTTGCGCTTCGTCGTGGGTCACGATGCCGAGGGACCAGAGGCCCCACAGGGTGGAGAGCTCGGACCGACCGTCCGACAGCGCGGCGATGCGCGCAAGATTTGCCTCGACCTCTGCGCTGCCCCATCCCTCCGTACCGCGAATCGAGGGAGCCATCAGAACGCGGAGGCTCCGCTCGCGTCGTGCCGCCTCCGAAGCGGGGA
The DNA here is from genome assembly GCA_050289625.1 of Polyangiaceae bacterium. GTDB lineage: Bacteria > Myxococcota_A > Polyangia > Polyangiales > Polyangiaceae > NIC37A-2. The sequence continues at coordinate 17,814 of JBNKGC010000062.1, forward strand.
GGGAGCTCACCAGCTCGAGCGCCGCTTCGAAGTGGACCCTGGCATCGGCATGCGCCGACGAGCGCGCGGCTCGGCGTGCGGCAATCTCGTAGAGGTCGAGAGCGCGCTCCGGTCTTCCCGCTTGCGCATAGTGAACGGCGTAGCGTTCCGGGTGTCGATGGAGTTCGCCTTCGAAGTCCGTCTCGAGGACCGCGACGATGCGATGATGAAGACGTCTTCGTTCGGCGGTCGGAATCGAGTCGTAGACGGCATTTCGCACCAGGGAGTGGCTGAAAGCGCAGGTGGTGGAGTCTTTCCCGCACGAGCTTTGGAGCAACGTCGCGCCTGCGAGCTTTCTCAGGTGATTCTGGAGCGCTCGTTCGTCCAGCGTGAGGACCCGCCTCAGCAGTTCGCGCGAGAAGGTTGTGCCGAGCGTCGCCGCCACCCACACGGCCTCGAGGCTCGCGCCGAGGCTCTCGAGTTTTCGGTGGATCGAATCGCCGAGAGCGGTGGGACAGTCACGAAGCGACGTGGGACGACCGCTACTCGCGGCGGTTTTCGCAGCGGCGCAGAGCTCTTCGAGGACGAGGGGATTGCCTTCGGCGGAGGCGAGGAGCTGTCGGACGACCGCTGGTTCGAGAGGGGTGTTCTCCGTGAGTCCCTTGACGAGCGCGAACGACTCCCAACGATCGAGCGGCATCACCGGGACACGTTCGAGGTGCGGTCCGCCATTCCAGCGAGCGTCGAACTCGGGACGAGCCGTCATCAACAGGAGCAGTGGGATGGCCCCGGACTCTCGGTGGGTGGATTGCAGTGCGGCGAGCGACGATTGATCCATCCAGTGCAAATCGTCGGCAACGACGAGCAGAGGCTGCCTGCGTCCGAGCGCCTGGGCCAGGCGAACCAGGCCGCCGATCAGCTGCTGGCGCCGTTCCTCCGCGGACCGTCCCGTCCGGTCCTGATCGTTCTCTTCCTCCGGACGGAACAGAAGCCCGAGGAGCATTTGCCACTCGGGGTCGTCGAGATCGAGCTTTCGGAGGCCTTCGCGGATTTGCGACGAAGAGGGCGCCGTGGCGCCTTCCATAAGCCCCAACAGGCCTCGAGCGCACCTGTGCCACGGGGCGAAGGGTGAGAATCGTTCCGATTCCACGCCGTGCAAGCGAAGGGTCCTGCCTTCGATCTTCGACGCGTGTCGTTCCATCCACTCGCTGACGACCCGACTCTTCCCCAGTCCCGGCTCCCCCAGCAAAAGGAGCGCGGTGGTGTGACCGGTACTGGCCGTCGACCACGCGAGATCGAGGCGTTTCAGGACCTGCTCCTGCCCGACGAAGGGCGTTGCCGTCAGCCAGCCTCGGTCCGAGTGAACCGCCTTCGGACCCTTGACGACGAACGAGGGGACGGAGTCGTCTTGGAGCGACTCGAGATCGAACAGTCCCCGGGCGACTCGCTGCACCGCTTCACTTGCGCGAATCTCGCCGGGACGCGCCGCGCCAGAAAGTGCAATGGCACCATCCAAAGCGCTCCCCGTGGCGAGAGCGCGGTCACCGTGCAGCGCAAGGGTCACTGCGCCGAAGTCGACCCCGATGTTCGTCGTGAGCCGGCCTTCCGTCGCCGCGGAAATCGCCTCGCGCAGTTCTACGGCAGAGCGAACGGCGGCGTCGCAGTTGTTGTCTTGGACCGAAGGATAGAACAGGACGTGGCCACCCGCGATGGAGAGGATCGTGCCTCCGCCACCCTGGATGTGGTGGTGCGCTCGGTCGAGCGCGTCGAATTCCAGCATGGGATCCAAAATGCTTTCTTGCTCGGTCGCGACGAGACGGCAGCTCACGATGGCGAGCTGCTTGACGTAGGCGGTTTCACTCGCCGTGCGGATGGGGGCCTGGCGTAGGGTGCGAAGACTTCGCGACAGGACGTCGAGCACCTCGCTCGCGCTCTCGGGGCGATCGCCAGGTGATTTCTCCAGAAGGTGGTCGACGAGATCCGAGATCTCGCGGGGAGGTTTCGCCATGCGCTCCCCGAGAGGTTGCTGCCGGAGTCGGCGGATCATGTGCAGCGTCTCCAGAGGCGTTCGCGCGGCGAAGGGAGAGACCCCCGAAATCATCTGGTACAGGAGCGCTCCGAGCGAGAACAGGTCGGAGCGCGGATCCGTCGGTTCGCCACGGGTCTGTTCGGGGGACATGGCCGACCACGTTCCGCGAAGGACTGAACCCTGCTTCGCCTCCGCGGCGTCCTGCGCGCGGGCTGCGATTCCGAAATCGGCGAGTTTGATCGTGCTTGCGTCCTGCCCGACGAGAACGTTCGACGGTTTCACGTCGTGATGGACGATTCCCAGCGTGTGCGCGTGATCGAGGGCCTCGGCTATGGCGATGCCGACCTGCAAAGCTCTCTCCAGCGGGAAAGCTCCCGTCCGGGTTTTTGCGAGCGCTTGATGGAGGGTTTGGCCGGTGACCAGCTCGGAGATCAGATAGTCCTCGCCGCCCGCTTCGACGTAGTCGTAGACGGCAACGATTCGCGGGTGCGAGAGCGTCGCCGCAAGTTGGGCTTCGGTGCGCAGGTGCTCGCGAGCCCCGGGACCGGGGATCACCTCCCCCAGCAGACGTTTGATGGCCACGGAGCGGTTCAGCCGAGGATCGTAGCCCTCGAAAACTTCGCTCATGCCGCCGACGCCAATCAAACGTCGGACCTCGTACGGCCCGACGCAATAGGCAGGATGGAACTCGACGCTCTCTCCTCCGCGACTCGGCTCCGTCGCTACGGCCGACCGGGGAGATTCCCTGGTGGCTTGCGTTGGCTCCGCATCAGGTGCCCAGGCACGGTCACGGGAGGTCATCGGTGAGTTTGCAGAGATACCGCGACTGAAACGTGAAGTCTCTACCCTCGCGGTGACAGTCGATGCAGCTCGCGGACTGACCCTGCTTGCCGAAGGGCTCGATGACGGGATTGCGTAAGGATTTGGGCTCGGAAGTTCCGGCGCGAGGGCCCGTGACCGCGACGAACTGCGTGTCGATCAGCCGGTAGTACTTCCACAGCGAGCCTTGCTTCGTGAGCCAAGCGCCCATTTCCTGATTCAAGGTTCGCGTGACGTTCTCATTTTGAAACAACCGAGTCAGCTGTGCCGGCACGTTGACCATTGCGGCTGCTGCAGGTTCGTCGACGTAGGTGTTTGCCTCACAGTGCTTCGGGTTTTTGCAGTCGTGATCAAAAAATAGGGCCTCGTCGTCCGAATCGCTCGGGACGTTGTCGAGGTGCTCGAACGTGGCCCAGATCCATTCCTCGTAGGTGGCGGTCTTGAACACCATGTGAAGACCGACCAACGCCAGATCCCGCGTGGCGAACTCGGAGTCCGATGTGTCGCTGGCAGCATTGGGGAGTCTCGTACGAGGGATTTTCACGTCGTGCAGGAGGAAGAAGCGATCTTGTCCTTGGGCCGAGCGGACTTCGTCGTTTGGACCGACGACTTTCCAAGCGAACTTCGCGGCAACGGAAGGTTCCGTCTTCCCGCCACCATCGGGACCGTCGGGTCTCCAGCCGCCGTGGGTAAAGCTGATGAACTCCTTCCGTGTGCGCCAGACCGGATTGACGCGGATCTCGTACTGAACCGGGGCACCATTTTGGTCGAACAGGTAATCCTCGGTCATCCGCTCGGGGGTTTCCTCCTCGGTTCCGGGAACCCCCGCATCGAAGCAATGGCCCTCACATCGACAGCGATCGATGGCTCCCGAGCGGTCGGCGCACACGACGGGATCGGGGAGGGTGCTGTCGCCTCGGAATCCCTCGCATTTGCGCTTCACGTCGTCGAGGGGGAACCACGACATGAAGCGGGGAAAATGTGTGGCGGACCGAGGTCCTGCTCCGCACCACATTGCATGGCTCGGCGTTTCCTCGAAAGTCGAGGGTTCCGAGCACGGCCGGCCGGTGTGGGGGTCGAGAGGCTCGACGAGGTAGAGGAACCAGCGCCATGCGAAGAGATCGACGGACTTTCGCTCGAGAGCTCCAAGCTTCGAGAGCGCTTCCGGAGTGGCGGGGGTTTCACTTCTCTCGGTGCAGCTCGGCTGGTCCACCGCGCAGGGCTCGCACGGTAGAGGCGCCGTCATCAGCTCGGGCAGGTCGGACGCGTGGCGTCGGGGGTCGAGAGGTTCGAAGCAGTTCGAGCCCACGTCGGCAGGCGTGCTTGGCTCGGCGGCGGAGATGGTGGGTGACTTCTTCTCCGCTGACTTGCTGCCCGTTTGCGGACTGTTCCCCGTCGTCGTGTTGGCTTGTGCCTCTGCGGGTGAAGTGTCCTCGGCTCCGGGCTCGTTGCGCAGAGCGAGACCCACGGCGCCTCCGACGAGAAGGGTAGCGACTGCGGCGGGAGTCCGTAGCTTCATCGTGCACCTACAGCGGGAACCACTTGAGTTGATTGCCCCTCCGCGCGTTTGGCCTACAGCGGACGAGGGCCACAACGGCTACGAGACGCCAATCCCGAGCGGTCGCTCGGGGGCGAGTGCCGCTCAACTACAGGATGGACGGAAGGGCGGCGACACCGAGATATGCCTTCGAACGGAAGGGTCGAGCGTTTTCGAAACTCACTTTTAGGTCGAGAAAGCGATGGAGTCGCCGAGTCGGATCGGCAGCGAAGGGAGGCGAACGTGGCGGTGAAATCCAGGTGGAGAGAGCCTCGTTCTTTCGCGGACACGAGAGCCCCGCGTCGACCATCCATTCGCGCAACCGAGCACGCGATGGGTCGACCGCGCTGCTTTCGAGCTGCGGTTGGGAGTAGACAACTCCTAGGTCAGGGGGACCGTCAGCGGTCAGGGTCAGGTCGCAGTACACCGTGGGGCCGGTGTGCTCGAAAGCCAGCGCGGGGAGCACCATGATCTCGGCACGGCCGGAACGCTCGAGGTAGCCACCGAGAGCCGCGCGAGGCACGGCAAGGTAGAGCTTGATCTGTCGGGGGCAGCGACCCGACATCACCGAAAGGTGAATCAGGCGTGCGTTGGTTGGGAGTCGATCGAGGGAGAAGCGGACCGCTTCGCGTTCTCTCCGTTCGAGGAGGGTGGAGCCGAGGAGCCGCTCGACCTCGACGGCTGCGTCAGGGTGCTCTCGAGTATCCGCGCTTCCGAAGGCGTAGTGCGGATCGACGCATACGTGGACATTGTCCAGGGGGCGGCGCTTGGGAGGCGAAGACACGTCGTCGAACTCCACCCAAAGTCCTCGCGAGGGCGGGGGTTCGACCCCGATCCAGGGCTCGAGCGCCTTCCAAGCGGCATGCCAGGTGTCCGGAGCGCCCGAGTCAGGAGGATGGACGGGTGCGAGATCGGGACGAACCGCTCCGAGCAGATCCAAGCGCGGGTCGCCCTCATCGAGGCGGCATTCGAGGTACCAGCCCGCAAACCAAGGAGGCAGTTCGTCCGCGAGGCTCGTCAGATCGAGCCAAGCGTTCTCCTCGATCAGGGGAGAGGCCAGATGGGCCTCCACTTCGGCAAGCATCTGGCGAGACATCGGAGGACCGTCTCGGGCCGAGGCTGATGGGAACATGATCTCACCAAAAAACTCGGGTTCCCGAGGCCTTCCGGAGCTCGTCCGCCACTACATCCCCGGCGACTCCCCACAGAGCGCTGGCCGTGGCCGCGTCGTTCGGATCGTGCACGAGGTGACCCAGGCAAAAGAGCATCTCGGTGACCTCGGTGGCACTCAGATCGCGATCGCCGTCGATGAAGGTCTGGGCGAGAGCTTTCTTTTGTTCGGGGGTCATTCGCATCAACTCGTCGATGCGCGCCTGGGAAGTCTCGAAGCCACAGGCGGCCAGCGCGTCGAACTCGTCGGCCTTGAACTCCGCGTTGAACTCGCTGTCGAACCGGATCCGCCCCAGGAAGGCGAGAAGAGACTTCTTCTGTTCGTCAGGAAATTCGAAAGTGCCCATCGTGTTCCCTCCGTGTCGTGGGTCTCGCGACGTTAGTTGCGGCAACCCGCGGCGCCCCGTGCGCCGATCATTGCCCATCGGGGCTCATGACGACCGGTGTGCACGCTGGCCTTAGAGTTTGTCGATGGGCCTTGGGCAATTCTGTCGGACGCGGCACCCGGAGCATTCATTTCCAGACCAAATCGCATCGAAACGCGCCTGGGCTTCGTCCAGGAGAAAATCGTCATCTGTCAAAATACCCATCTCGAAGTTGCGCCGCTTCTCGCCCTTGGCGCCGAGCCCTGCGCCGGTGAAGTTGGCGCTTCCCATGTAGAGTCGACAACCGTCGACCGCGATGATCTTGAGGTGGACGCGGGGGCACTGACGGAGCCAGGCGGGGGTCTTACGCAGGCTCGGGTGCTTTCCCAGTTCCTGAGAAAAGGCGCGCGACGGGTTTGTCGCATGCAGGAGTCGGACCTCGACTCCCCGCTTGACCAGATCACTCAGGGTTCCCAGGACGGAGACGTAGCGACCTCGGGCGCGCGCTGCGGATCCGATCGGGGCTTCCACTCGAAGATCTTTCAAGTTGGCGCTCGCGATCCACAGAGAGACCCGGGCCGAAGCGAGGGTGCTGACTACCTCGGTATAGTGCTGCCCGTCCTGGATCAACCGGAGGGAGACGCGACGCTCCTCGGAGGGGAAAGGGGGAGGGGCGGGGTGCTTCATCGGGTCCGAGCGTAGCTCATTGCCGGAGCTGCTATGATTTTCCGGTGGACGACCCGTGCATCATCAGTGTCGCAATCACCGGTTCCGTGCCCCGAAAGCGGGACACCTCGGCGATCCCCGTCACACCGAACGAGCAGATCGAGTCCAGCCAGGAGGCCTACGAGGCGGGGGCGGCCCTGGTCCACATCCATGTGCGGAACGACGACGAGAGCCCCTCGTCCGATCCCGAGAAATTCGCAGCCGTGCAGGATGGGGTCCGAAGGCACTGCCCCGGCATGATCATTCAGTTCTCCACCGGTGGCCGGGGCCGGTCGGCGGAAGAGCGTGGGGCGATGCTCCACCTCGACCCGGACATGGCCTCCCTCGCCACGGGCTCGGTGAACTTTCCCACGAGCGTCTACGAAAATTCTCCCGATCTGATCGAACGTCTTGCCGCGACCATGCTCGAGAGGGGAATCAAACCGGAGATCGAAATCTTCGATCTCGCGATGCTGTACAACGCTCGGCGCATGCTCGACGAGGGGAAGCTCCAGGGTCCCCTGCATGTCCAGTTCGTCTTCGGGATCAAGAACGCGCTGCCCGCCCGCCGGGAGATCCTCGATTTCTTGGTGTCGGAGCTCGGCGCGGTTCTGCCGGGAGCCACCTGGACCGCGGCGGGGCTCGGTCGACATCAGCTTGCGGTCAATCACTGGTGTCTCGAGCTCGGTGGGCATTGTCGTACCGGGCTCGAAGACAACATCCGTTACGACCGGTCGCGGCTCGCGAAGAGCAATGCCGAACTCGTGGCCCGGGTCGCCGAGCTCACGGGACAATATGGGCGGCGACCGGCCACTCCAGACGAGGCACGAGCGATCCTCGAGCTCGAGTCTGCCGTGTCGCCGGCAAAAAGTCGGTGTTAGAAGGAAGCTTGTGACGGACGAAGTGCAGGCGCGAGAGCCTGAAATCGAGACTCGTGGACTCGCAGCCCTCGAGGAACATCTCGACCGCCTGAGCAGCCGCAAAATCCTGGTCCTGTCCGGTCCGAGCCGGCGCTTCGTCGACCGGGTGAAGGCAGCCGCGGGGGACCGGGAAGTCGACGTCTTCGACGGCAGCCAACAACACGTGCCGCTCGAAGTCGTCCGTCGTGCGACCGACGTTCTCACGCAGTCGAAGGCGGACACGGTCGTCTCCATCGGGGGGGGCGCCGCGACGGGGCTCGGCAAGGTTCTGCGACTCGAGCGAAAGGTGAACTTCGTCGCGATCCCGACGACGTACTCCGGTTCGGAGATGACCAGCGTCGTCGGGACGACGGACTCCGGAATCAAGAGCACCAGGCGCGAGCCGATGGCACGCCCCGACGTGGTCATCTACGACGGTTCGCTCACCGAAGACATGCCGAGGAGGCTCACCTGCACCAGCCTGCTCAACGCCCTCGCCCACCCGATCAGCGCACTTTCGGTGGGGACTCTGCAGGGGAAGGCGCGAGAGGAGGCGTTTCGGGCGGCAAAGCTCGTCTACGCGTCCGCTCACACGTTGGTATCCCTCCCGCACCATGGGAAGGCCCGTGCCGGAGCGCTCCGCGCCGCGGCGCTCGCGGCCGAATGCATCGAGCGCGGCGAGCTCGGGGTTCATCACCGGTGGGTGCACCTCCTCGGTGGGCGATTCGACGTGGTGCACAGCGAGGCCCACGCGGTCGTGCTGCCGCACTTCTTGCGGCTTCTGCGGGACGAAAATCCGAGTCTGACGGCGGAGCTCGCCGATGAGCTCGGCGAGCCCAACTTGGAAAAGGCACTCTTCGAGCTCTTGGTGCGGGCGGGAGCTCCGACCTCCCTCGCGGAGCTCGGGGTGCGTCATGGGGAGCTCCGCACTGTGGCCCAAGAGCAGGCGGACGTCCCCGTCGAGGTGCTCGCGCGGGCTGTGGACGGGCGCTGTCCGTCGGCGGAGATCCGCTGGGAAGCGTGGGGGCCCGGGCTCGAGGTCGCGCACTGGGGACCGCCGCTCGAAGGAGCGCGCCGCGTGATCGTCGCCGTGCACGGTCGAGGGATCAACGCGGAACAGATCGTGCGCCGGGCCCTCGAGGTCACAGGGAACGACCCGCAGATCGCGATTGTGGCTCCCCAGGCGGTGGGCAACAGTTGGTACCCAGGGCGCTACGACCAATCGCGGGTCGAGCTGGACGAGGAGCTCGACGTCGCTCTGGCTCGCGTGACTGCGGTCTGCGATCGCGTGGCGAAGACTGTCGGTGACGAGCGCCTCGCCTTGTTCGGGTTTTCCCAGGGGGCCTGTGTGGCGCTCGAGGTGTTCATTGCTCGCGGGCGACGCTTGGCTTCGGTGGTGGCGCTTTCCGGAGCTCGCATCGGCGAAGCAGAAGAGGGGCCACCCGCCAGCGCGGAGCTTTCGGGCACCCCCGTCTTGTTGGGCCTTTCAAATGGAGATCTTTGGATCGCTGGCGATCACGTGAGCGCCACCGCGCGTGAACTCGACAGCGTGGGCTGTGAGGTCGAGGACATTCGGGTTTCTGGAGGCGAGCACTTCCTCCACGGCGTGCAGCGCATTCGGGGACGCGAGCTCTTGACGGGACGTACCCGTCGCACCGAGACTGGTTTCGGAAACGTGCACCAGAGCGAGGGGCTGCCGGGCGCTCTCCCGCGCGAGCAAAACACGCCGCGGCACGCGCCGTACGGCCTTTATCCCGAGCAGATCAACGACACGGGGTTCACGGTCGAACGCGCCAAGAATCGTCGCGCCTGGGTGTATCGAATCCGCCCGTCGAATCAGCAGAGCACGTTCGCGCCCCTCGAGCACCCGTATCTCGCCGCGGACTTCCTGGATGTGCCGCCCGAGGTGAACCTGTGCGGCTTCGCGGCGGAACCCATTCCCACGGAGCCTACGGATTTCGTGGACGGTTTGGTGACGCTGGGTGGAGCAGGCGCCGCCGGCCTTCGCCGTGGGTACGCCATCCACACCTACGCGGCGAACCGGAGCATGGAACACCGCGCGCTCAGCTCCGGAGACGGGGAGCTCCTGATCCTCCCTCAACGCGGAGCGCTCACTCTCCTGACCGAGCTCGGTGTGCTCGAGGTTGGCGTCGGTGAGCTCGCGGTGGTCCCGCGAGGGCTCCGATTTTCGGTGCTGCTCCGCGAGGGGGACGCGCGGGGATTCGTCGCCGAGGTCTTCGGTCGACATTTCGAGCTTCCGGAGCGCGGTCCGATTGGAGCGAACGGGCTCAGCGACGCGCGGCACTTCATGGCGCCGACAGCCTGGCACGAAGACCGCTTGGCTCCCGGCTACCGCCTCACCCACAAGCTCGGGGGGCGCCTGTACGAAGCCATGCAGGACTACTCGCCGTTCGACGTCGTAGCTTGGCAGGGAAACTTTGCCCCCTACACCTACGACCTTGCGCTGTTCTCCCCGGTCTGGAATGCCCGGGTGGACCATGGGGATCCTTCGGTCTTCACGGTGCTGTCGACGCCCCTGGACGAGCCCGGCACGAACCTGCTCGACCTCGTGGCATTTCCGGTGCGCTGGGACGCGACGGAGCACACCTTCCGCCCCCCGTACTACCACCGGAACGCGACGACGGAGTTCAACGGGATTTTGCGGGAAGTGGGTGGCGGGGTGCCTCCCTTCGAGGCCGGGATCACCTTCCTTACGCCCCCGACGACTCCGCACGGCGTGGTTACCGAAACCGTGGAACGATACCTTGCCCAAAGCGACGAACAGGCCGACGCCCCGCGGCGCAGCTCGAACGTCTCGTTGTGGTTTCAGTTCGAGAGTGCCCTCCCGATGAGCCTCACCCGGTGGGCGCGCGAGGCGCCGCGTTGGGTCCCGCGGTGGCGTGAGGTCTGGGGTGCGCCCCGCACGCATTTTACGAGTGGCTTTGCGTTCGAGGGGAGCGACGACGGCTCTCCCCGGTAAGCCTCGGAGGCGGCGCCAAGCTCAGCCGGGACGCGTCCGCGAGGGACTTCGGCTCGTGGCTCGGAACGCTGAAGCGCGTTCGGCTTCCGAAGAGGCAGCGCCGGCGCCAGTCACGACTCTCGTCACCCTACGCGACGGCTCTCGTGTGCAAGGCGTCTTGGTCGAAGAAGTGCCGGGCAAGCACGTGACGCTCCAATTGGCGACAGGTGAGGTCCGCACCATCCCAGCGGACGAGATTGCTCCGGAAGGGTCGCCTGCGGGTTCCGGACGGGGTTCGCTCGATCCCGACGACAACGAGGACGCGCCCCCCGAAGACTCGGTCGATCTGGACGGCGAAAACGAGGCTGCCCCGCCGGCCGAGCAGCTCCGCCCCGACCACGCGGATCCAG
>JBNKGC010000063.1:0-28095 GCA_050289625.1 Polyangiaceae bacterium
GGGCTCGCTCCCCGGCGGTGCTGAGGCGGCCTCGTCACTCCTCCTCGCGTTCGGCTCGTCGCGTGCCTCGATTTGTCCCGAACTGCTGGAGTCTCGGCGGCAGCTACCCGCGCGGCAGAGCCGGAATCTAGCTTAACGCCAAAACGGACCGTCGCCGCGATCGTCTCGCCAGAACACGCGAGGACGATTCCTTGGTCGAGGCGGCGCCTGCCACCCGCTCCAGCGCTCCGTCGTCTGCCGATGGCGTCCGAGCATCAGCGGGCGCACGAGAAGGAGCCCCGCGACGAAGCCTCCGATGTGCGCGAAGAACGCGACCCCCGGCTGGGTTCCTTCACGGAGAACCCCCAAGGCGTTGACGAGGTCGCCTGCGAACCAGAGCCCCAGCACCAGCCAAGCGGGCAGCGCCAAGAGCGGCCCCATCAGGAGCCACAGGGGGATGAACATGTGGAACACGACCACGGGCGCTCGCGGATAGAGCACGAGGTAGGCCGCCAGTACCCCCGCGATGGCGCCCGAGGCGCCCAGCATGGGGATGGTGCTCGACGGGTCGAGAAAGTACTGGCAACTTGCCGCTGCCAGGCCACACAGCACGTAGAACAGCGCGAAGCGCACGTGCCCGAGGGCCTCCTCGACGTTGTCGCCGAAGATCCAAAGATAAATCATGTTCCAGGCGATGTGTCCCAAATCGCCGTGCATGAACATGCTCGTGAGGGCGGTGAAGGACTCGCCCAGCGGATCGTAAGTGATGCGGGAGGGAACCAGCCCGTAGCCCGCCGCGAGCCAACTCACCCCTCCCATGCCGACGAGCACCTGAAGCAGCCAAACGGCGACGTTCGCGACGATCAGGACGATCGTGACCACCGGTGTGCGGCGCGTCGGGTTGTTGTCGTAGAGCGGGAACAGCACGAGGCAGTTCGTCTAGCCCCAGGGTCCAGCTGGGACAAGGCGTGGGCGGTGGAAGCGGTCGGCCGAAGCCCGGCGGGGTCCGGGGGGTCTCGTGCTTCCGGCAGTGCATGCTAACGTGCCCGGCCGATGGTCGCAGCGGCGGGACGGGCAAAAGCACGCACCCACGGGCTCGCCTTGGCACTCGCGCTCTGCGTGAGCGCCGTGGCGTGCGCCGGTCCCCAGTACGACGGGCGCGTTTTCAAGAACGACGAAGTCGCCTTTCGGATTGGTCCCCCACCCTCGGGTTGGCGGGCGATCGATGCGAGTGAAGCCGTGCTGGCGTTTCGCGACGACGCCCACCTCGCCACCGTCGCGGTCAATGCTCGTTGCCATCGGGACGGCGACGACGTCCCGCTTCAGGCGCTGACCCATCACCTCTTCCTCCAGTTCACCGGCCGCGAGCGCGTCGCCCAGAAAGAGCTCATGCTCGACGGGCGTGCCGCCCTCATGACCGAGCTTCGCGCGGAGCTCGACGGGGTTCCGAAGCACTTCGTCGTCTACGTGCTGAAGAAGGATGGTTGCGTATACGACTTTCTCTGGATCGGCGACCACCAGAACGATCCGGGTCAAGAAGCCTTCTCGAACTTCGTCGGGAGCTTCAAAACCGTCCCCCGCTGACCGAGAAAGGACCGTGGCATGACCCGATCCGACGTGGACAGCGAGCTACCCAGCGAACCGTCGACCGACCGCATCACGAAGTACGGACCGCCGCCCGCGGAGCGCTTCGTCGCCCACCACACCAAGCGTGCGCTGGCGCTGATCGGACATCTCGGGCAGGTGGCGATCATGTTCGTCGGCACTCTTCGCGCGGGACTGAAGCGTCCGTTCGAGGGAAAAGCCATCGTGCAGCAGATCGAAGCCGTTGGTGTGGCCTCCCTCGGCATCGTGGTGGTGGCGAGCGTCTTCATCGGCATGGTGATGGCGGTGCAGTTCGCGTTTGGTCTGCGAAAGTTCGGCGGGATGGAATACACGCCGCGGGTGATCTCCCTGAGCTTCGCGCGGGAGCTTGCACCGACCCTCACGGCCATCATCGTCGGAGGACGCATTGGGGCGGGGATGGCGGCCGAAGTCGGCTCGATGGCGGTTACCGAACAGATCGATGCGATCCGAGCCCTGGGCGCGGATCCGCTCAAGAAGCTCGTGTGGCCTCGCCTGGTCGCATCGGTCATCGTCCTGCCGGCGCTCGGGGTGATCGCCTTGGTGCTCGGCATCGGGGGCGCGATGGTGATCACCGACGTTCAATTCGGAATCCCAGCCAGCTTTTTCTATCAAAGCGCCCTGTCGAGCGTTTCGATGATGGACTTCGCTTCGGGTCTCATCAAAACACCCGTGTTCGGCGCCATCATCGCCATGACCGGGTGCCATTTCGGCATGATCACGCGCGGCGGCACCGCAGGCGTCGGCAACAGCACGACGCGCACCGTGGTGTCATGTTCGATCGCGATCTTCATTGCCGACTTCCTCCTGACGAAACTCGTCATCGCCGTGTGGCAATGACGACCTTTTCGACGTGCGCTCGCGTGGCGACCTCGAACGCATGAGCCCACGGAGCCAGCGACGATCGCGCGACCGCCGCCGTGCCTCGCGCGGCGAGTGTGCGTCGCACGGCGGCTGCGGGCCCCAACCGCGATGCGCATCCGACGAAGCGTTCGGCCGGGCGATTGCCGATCGAAGCACCAAAACTACGGCATGTCCGACCTCCCCGGCTTGCGACGAGGGAGGCGGGGAACCCATACTGCGGGGGCTTTCATGGGAGTGGATCGCGAAGCCGCCGAGGCGGCAATCCGGGCCTTCTTGGCCGCTCTGGGACACGACCCCGAACTCCATCCGGAGTTTCGAGAGACTCCAGGACGCGTCACGCGTGCCTTCGCCGACGAACTGCTCGTCGGCTACCGAGTGAACGTCCCCGAATTGATCGCCAGGGGATCCGAACTCACCACCGAAGGGAAAAGTTCGGATCCGGTGATTGTCGACGAGATCAGCGTCGCCACCGTCTGCCCACACCACTTGCTCGTCGCCGAGGGGAAGGCTGCGGTTGCCTACGTCCCAGGCCAACGCATCCTGGGCCTCGGCACGGTGGCCCGGCTGGTCGACGCGGTGAGTCGGCGCCTGGTGCTCCAGGAAAGCATCGCCACTGAGGTGGTCGACGCTCTGATGACCCACGCCGGTGCCCGTGGAGCTTGCTGCCGCCTGGTGATGAACCACGCCTGCCTCCGCGCCCGTGGCCCCACGCAGTCGAGCGCGCGCGCCGTGACGATCGCCGCACGGGGCAACCTCGAAGACCCCGCCCGCTGGGCGCCACTCCTGGGCCCTGACGGCTCTGGGGAGTCGACGCGGGGCGGCGCATGACGATTGCCGTCATCACCGGTACCAGCCGCGGCATCGGACGCGCCCTCGCCCTGCACCTCGCCAGCCGCGGCTGCGAGCTTTCGCTCTTGTCGCGACCCTCGAAGGCTCAGACGGAGACCGAGCGCTTGCTGCGGGAGGCGGGCGCCGCATTTCGCGCCTTTCCTTGCGAGCTGTCCGACCCAGCGAGCATCGCCCGCGCGACGGGAGAGACGCTCGCCGCATGCGGACCACCGGACGTCGTCGTCCACAGCGCCGCGACGATCGAGCGCGCTCCGGTGGCCACCACCAGCGACGCGAGCTGGCAAGCTCAACTCGACGTCAACCTAACCGCTCCCTTTCGCATCACGCGCGCCTTCCTTCCGGACATGCTCGGTCGAGGCAGGGGTCGCATCCTATTCGTGGCGAGCATCTCGTCGACGTTGGGGACCGCCCAGCAAGCCGCCTACCACGCGAGCAAATGGGGACTCGTTGGCCTGATGAAGTGCCTTGCCGAGGAGCTCTCCGACACACCCCTTTCGACGATGGCGCTGCTGCCCGGTTCGGTCGACACGGACATGCTGGCCGGCAGCGGCTTCGAACCCCGGATGACGCCCGAGGACGTGGCTCGAAGCCTGGCCTACTTCGCTCTCGACGCCCCACGAGCGCACAACGGCGCCGTCGTCGAGATGTTTGGGAGTTAGGGGGCGGGGCCGAAAATAGGAAAGGGCCCACCACACCCGCTTTCCTCTACCGTTGCTCCCTTCCGGGCCTGGCGGGGTTCGAGGCGCGCTGTTGGTGGGCCCATACAGACGGCGTGTGAGGGAGCTACCCCAAAGCCCCCGGCCTGTCCAGTCGGTCCTGCGAAGCGCTGCGGCCGGCTCCCGACAAGGTCAGCGCGGTGGCGTATGCGATCACCTCGACGCAACCGACCGCTTGACCCTGACCGCTCGAAATCGTCGCCGTTTGCACCCGCGCGTTCACGAAGAGATCGGCACCAGGACAGGCTTCCTTCATCCGCAAGACCGCCTCGCGTCGACCCCGTTCGACGAGCGTCGAGTAGGAATGGAGCTCGCCACCCATGAGCATGCGAATTCCAGCCAAGAAGCGCTTGAAGTAGTCGACCGACACCACCACCGAGCCGACCGCGAGCTCGGCATGCGCCACGGCCAAATCAGGATAAGAGAGCTTGTCGGCCACGACCAGTTGGTGACGTAGGTGGTGCTCGCGCTCCCCGAGAGAGCGAAAATGCCGCTTTTCCGCGAGGGTTCCCGCAGAGAACCCGAGCGCGATGAGCAGAACGAAGATCAGAAGCTCCGTTGCCACGGCTCACTCCACCCGAACCGCAGTACCGTAGGCGAGGATTTCCGCCGCCCCCTGCGCAACGGACGAGGTCGTGAGGCGCACGTTGATGACGGCGTTGGCACCGAGCACCCGAGCTTCTGATGCCATGCGATCGAGGGCTTCGGACCGAGATTCCTGCAGGAGCTCGGTGTAGCCCTTGAGTTCGCCGCCCACGAGATTCTTGAGTCCCGCCATGAGATCGCGGCCCAGGTGCTTGGCGCGAATCGTACTGCCCATCACCAGACCGAAGTGTTTCACGATGGTCCGACCCGGAATGCTCTCGATGTTCGTCAGGATCACGCCGCCTCCCCGCCGCCTCCCGACACCGAGCGCGGCAAAGTCCGTTTACCATGGAGGGCTCGTCGTGGCGCACTTGGGCTTCTCGATCTATAGCGAGCACCGCTTGCGAAGGTGGTTCCCGCTCGAGAGCAAACACCGCATGGACATCCCCCAGCCTCCCCTAAAGCGCCGCATCCTCGCGTGGGTGCCGTTCGTCACGTCAGCCGCAATCGTGGCTCTCGCGATCAAGATGACGCTCGAAGATCCGATTCAGGGGGCAATCCTCGCTGGGCTCGCGGTGGTGCTTTATCTGCCCCGCTGGCTCGGGCGACGTCGGGTCCGTCAGGTGCTCGAATCGGGCGACGTGGAGGCCGTGCTGACAGCCTGGTCAGCGACCCTCGATCGGTTGCCGCATCGCGACACCCTGGGTCCGCTCCTGGTCGCCACTGCTCTGTCGGCGAACGGCTTCGTCGAACGGGCGCGTCGGGCCATCACTCGTGCGCGTCGCGGAGACGCGTGGGAGGCCGCTCGGGAACAGCGTCTCTTGGTCGAAGCCCTCCTCGATGCCTACGAGGGGGATCGAACCATCGCCATCGCGAAGGCCGAGGAACTGCAGACCATGCCGCTGCCGCCGACCGGGCCGTTCGCGCGCGCGCGAATCCAGGTCTTGCGCGAAGCGATCGTGGCGCTCACGCGCGCCTTCGCGAGGAGGCCCGAGCGCGGCGACCTGAGCCAACTGAAGCGCGCGGCTCGAAACAACCCGCTCATGGCCTGGCCGATGCGGTACGCCGCGGCCATCGTTCACGTCGACGGCGGCGAACCCGACGCAGCCCTCGCGTTGATCGAAGGTGCGCCGGCATGGCCCGAAGAATCCGTTTTTTCACAGTTTCACGCAGAGCTCCTGGCTCAGACCCAGAGAGCCTGACCCGCCCCCCGGCGGGTCAGTCCAGACGGGCATCGGGCGCGCCACGGCCGAAAGCTGGAGCGCAGCCGTCGGAGCACGCTATATTCGTGCGCTCTGGCGCCGCCGTAGGGCGGCCAAACGACCCCGCTCGGGGCATTTCCGCCGAGCCGCGCGGCTGGATCACCATGACGGGCAAGAACGATTCGTCACTTCCGGAGGTCCCCGATCTCTTCGGTCCCGCACCGGATGAGGCGCCCCCTCGCTTCGCGCGCCCGACGGAAAAGGAGGCTCTGCCGACGGTCAACGCGGACCCCTTCGAGCTCGACTCCGCGACCGGCGCAGCCGAGCTGAATGCCAGCCCCGGCGAACTCGACCTTCTCGACTTCGACGCGCCACCTCCCCCAGGTCAGGGTTCGCAGGCAGCCGTTCCGGCGGCCGGCGCGACAGTCGGCGCCTCGCCGGAGATCGATCTGCCGGGCTTCGGCGACTTCGACCCGTTCGACTCCTCCCTCGAGGCGGGTCTCACGGGCGGCCTCACCGCCGATGCTGTGGGGGGCATGCAACTCGCGGAGGCAAGGCCTTCGGAGCCTGAACGGCCCTGGCCCAGCGGGGTGACTCCTCCTCGCGAGGAGATGGCCATCGATCCTGTAGAAGTGGCCCTGCTTTCCGGGTTCGGTCCCGCTCCGAGCGGGCTCCCCGGAGCGCCTTGGTACACGGTGCGGGTGCTGGTCGGTCGGCGGCAGCTGAAGCCGCAGATCGCGCGCGCCGAAGCCGCGTTGGCCACCGCCGAGTCGCTCCGAGACGACGCTCTGGTCGCGCTGTTGGAGGCGGTCACGCCCGAACTCGAGCGGAGCGACCGACACGCTCGCCTGCTCAGCGAAGCGCGCGACTTCGCCCGTCTTGCGGAAGAACGAGAGCGGGCTCTCGGTCGCGCGAGCGCCGAGCTATCGACTCACCTCGGGGAGTTCGGGGCGCGCCTGGAAACCCTCGAGGCCGAGCGTCTCCTTCGGGCCCAGGAGCGCGAGCAAGCCGCTCTCACCGAAGAGCAGGCTGCTAGTGCACTCCGCCGCCTCGAGGCGAGCGCCAAACGCATCGAGATCGAGAAACGCTCGGTGCTCGACGTCGCGCGACAGCGCATCGGACCGGACGGAGGCGCCCTGCCGGCCGACTTGAACGCCAGGCTGCAAGCGCTCGAGGCAAACGCCGGCACCCTGGAGCCGGAGCTCGATCGCGCCAGGACGGCACATCGACAGGCCGAAGCCCAGCGTCTCGAAATCGACCGCTCCCTTCGGCAGCTCGACGTGCAGCGCAAGCGAATCGAGCACGAGAAGCGATCGTTTTCTTCGAAGAATCAGGCGCAGATCGACACCCGAAACGCCGGCGTGGTCGAGGCGCGAAACCAGGAACGGACTGCCCTCGTAGCGGCGGCACAACGGCTACTCGAGATGCGAGGAGAGGTTGTCATCCCCGGAGAACACCTCGACGCGGTTCGAAACGCGGATTTCGACGTCGAACGCGCTGCCACGGAAGCGGAGAAGATCCGGCGAGCATTCGACGCCTGTGATCCCGACGCGCTCCGGAAAGGTCGGGGTGCACTGGCAGCACTCGGAGCGTTGGTCGTGGTCTTGCTTCTGCTCGGGGCGCTGCTCTGAGGAGATTCCACCCGACTCGTTTCGCTGGAACAAACCGAGGGCGCAAGCCGAGGAGTGACGAGGCGCCGAACACCGCCGCAGACCTTGTGGGAGGCGCCGGAGCGCAGGCGGGAGTTGGGGTGAGGAGCGGCGATTCACTCGCCGCGACGAGGGGGGCTGGGAAAGCCCCCCTGCTAACGTCAGAGCGGCGGGTTGCCGTGCTTCTTCGGGGGCAGGCTCGCGCTCTTTTCGCTGAGCAGCTCGAGACCGATCGCGAGACGTCGCCGCACGTGGCGGGGCTCGAGCACCTCGTCCACGTAGCCGAGGGAGGCTGCGTGGTACGGATTGGCGAACCGCTCTTTGTACTCGGCGACCAGGCGCGCGCGCTCCGCCTCGGGATCTTCGGCGGCAAGGAGCTTGCGCCGATGGATGATGTTCACCGCGCCATCCGGGCCCATCACCGCCACCTCAGCCGTCGGAAAGGCGAGGTTCAAGTCACCGCGGATGTGCTTGCTGCTCATCACGTCGTACGCGCCGCCGTACGCCTTGCGGGTGATCACCGTGAGCTTCGGCACGGTGGCCTCGCAGTACGCGTAGAGGAGCTTTGCGCCGTTCGAGATGATGCCGCGGTGCTCCTGATCGACGCCGGGCAAGAAGCCCGGCACGTCCACGAAGGTGACCAGAGGGATGTTGAAGCAGTCGCAGAAGCGCACGAAGCGCGCCGCCTTGCGACTCGAATCGATGTCGAGCACCCCGGCGAGGTGCGCCGGGTTGTTGCCCACGACTCCAACCGAGCGACCTCCGATGCGCGCGAAGCCCACCACGATGTTCGGAGCGAAGTGCTCGTGCACCTGAAAGAGCTCCCCGTCGTCGACGACGAGGCGAACGAGCTCCGCCATGTCGTACGGCTTGTCGCTCTGCACCGGCACGAAGGAGTCGAGCTCGACCACCTCGCGATCGATCGGATCGCGGGTCGAGCCGCGCGGCGGATCCGAAGCGTTGTTGCCTGGCAAGAATGACAAGAGGTGGCGAATGCCTGCGAGCACGGCGCGATCGTTCGGCTCGACGAAGTGACACACGCCGCTCTTGGCCGCATGGGTCATCGCGCCGCCCAGCTCCTCCTTGGTGACCTTTTCGCTGGTGACGGCTCGCACCACGTCGGGCCCCGTCACGAACATGTAGCTCGTGCCCTCCGCCATGAACACGAAGTCCGTGAGCGCCGGTGAGTAAACGGCCCCCCCCGCACTCGGTCCCACGATGGCGCTGATCTGCGGGATGACGCCGCTCGCCATGGTGTTGCGCCAGAAGATCTCCGCGTAGCCGCCCAGGGACTCGACGCCCTCCTGGATGCGCGCGCCGCCCGAATCGCAGAGGCCGATCACCGGCGCGCCGACGCTGAGGGCCTGATCCTGGATCTTCATGATCTTGGCCGCGTGCGCCCCGCTCAGGGATCCGCCGAACACCGTGAAGTCCTGGGCAAAGACGTACACGGGTCGCCCGTCGACCAGACCGTGTCCGGTGATCACGCCGTCACCGAGGACCTTCTGATCGGCCATGTCGAAGTCGATGGCCCGGTGGGTCACGAAGCGGTCGAACTCGACGAAGCTTCCCGGATCGAGCAGCTCCTCGATGCGCTCGCGGGCCGTGAGCTTGCCCGCTTCGTGCTGCCGGGCGATGCGCTCGGGCCCGCCGCCGCGAAGCGCCTCTTCGTTCATCCGAAGAAGGCGCGCCTCTGCTCCGTCGCTGTCGTCCAACGTCCCCATGCTCGACTCGATGGGTAGCACGAGCGGGGCGACACCACGATGGCGCGACGAGAAACGCCCCCGAGAATTCCGGCGGCGCTTCCGCTCTCTTGCGAGCTCGGTGCGGCGCTCAGCTCAGTCGATGCTGGGGGTGGTGCAGGTCAGCCCGAAGCCGGACACATAGACGTCGTAGAGGTTCACCGTCGTGCCCGACGCCATCATGCCGGACCCGCAATCCGTGTCCGGATAGGCGCCGCCTCCGGGGCCGCCGAGCTGGCTGGTGGAGGTCACCGGACTGCCCACGCCCAGCACCTCCGAGCCCGGCGCGCCAGTGACCTCCAGGGGTGCACAGCGGAGGCCCAGGGCGTCCATCCATTGACCGCTTCGACCGGAGAAGCCGACGACCACCTGGTTGGCAGGACACAAAAGCTGCGTGCTGGCGCTACCCTGGGCCGTGCCCTGGAGCGCCTGCGAAGATCTCTTGTTCACCAGCACCCGGTACTCGTCCGCCCCGGCACCCGGCGCGATCTCGGGCTTTCCGCAGACGGCTTGTACACCCCAGATGTAGTCCCCCCCGTCGTTGTCCCACACGTCGAGCCCCATGAGCACCGTGCCGGCGGGGCAGCTCTCGGTCGTCGGGGGGTTGTCCGTAAACCCGCGCTGAGCGGTGGAAGCCCCAGCCGTATACGAGAGCACGCCGGGCGGACTCCAGCTGCTGGTGATATAGGCGCACCAGAGGTTGAGGCGGCCCTCGTCGCCGATACCGGAGTCGGACACGCGCATGCTCCATTCTCCGTTGGCGTAGACGCCGTTGAAGGCGGACAGGCTCCCCACCGGAGCGATGTCGCCGGAGATCGCCGGAGGCGTTTGGCTGCACACGAGGGGCGCGCCGTCATCGTCGAAGTGCGCGTTGACGTTGTCCCATTCGCTGCACTGACGCTTGATGAGGTCGACGGAAATGCCCTCGTGTCGCAGCTCGAACCAGAGATCCTCTACGAAGGAGTGCGTCACGACGAGCGACGCGTCGACGTCGGTGATGACGCCGTAGGCGCTGGACGAGGTCGTCGTCAGGGTGAAAGGCTGCTGGTCCCTGATCAAAACGAACGGAGTCATGCACGTATCGGTCTGGTAGGTGCAGGAGTACCCCTGGGCGGGCGCCGCCGCGGGCACGCACGTGCCCCCCAAACAGGTGACCCCGATGCAGTCGTCGTCTGTGCACGTGTAGCCGGTGGCAGGCGCGGCCGCGTCCACGCACGTGAACCCGGACCCGCAGTCCACTCCGACGCATCCATCGATTTCTTCACACGTGTAGCCCGCAAGCGGCGCCACCGCGTCGATGCATCTCTCGCCCGTCCTGCACGGATTCGCCGCGCACCCATCCGCGTCCTCGCACGTGTAGCCAGTCTCTGGTGCTACCGCGTCGATGCACGAATAAGCCGCGCCGCACGGATTGCCCACGCACTCGTCCGTGTCCTCGCACGTATGACCCGTCGCCGGCGCTACCGCGTCCATGCACGTCTCGCCGGAGCCGCAGGCGACGTCCACGCACCCATCGATGTCCTCACACGCGTAGCCCGTCTGAGGCGCTACGGCGTCCACGCACGTCTCACCCGTCCTGCACGGATCCGCCGCGCATTCGTCGGTGTCCTCGCACGTGTAGCCAGTCGCCGGCGCTACCGCGTCCACGCACGTCTCACCCGTGCCACAGGCGGCGCCCTCGCAACCATCCGTGTCCTCACAAGCATAACCCGTCGCGGGCGCTATCGCGTCCACACACGTCTCACCCGTGCCGCACGGATCGCCCACGCACTCGTCCGTGTCCGAGCACATGTAACCCGTCAGGGGCGCGGAGATGTCGGTGCAGGTCTCGCCCACGCCGCACGGATCGCCCGCGCAGCCGTCCACGTCCGAACACATGTATCCCGTTCCAGGAGCCACCACATCCAGGCAGGTCTCACCCGTGCGGCACGGATCGCCCGCACAGCCGTCGGTGTCTTTGCACGAATAGCCCACCGCAGGCGCCACGATGTCCACGCAGTCGTAGCCCGCGCGACAGGGATCGCCCGCGCAGCCGTCCGTGTCCTCGCACGTGTACCCCGTGGCGGGTGCCACCGCGTCCACGCACGTCTCGCCGGCGCCGCACTCCACGCCAGCGCACTCATCCGTGTCCTCGCAGGTGAACCCGGAGCGAGGGGCCGCTTGGTCGATGCAAGTCTCTCCAGTACTGCAGGGACCGTCAGCGCACCCATCCGCGTCGACGCAAGCGCCGTCTTCTTCGGCCATACCGGCGGGACAGGAGCAGACGGCTTGTTCGTCCTCCACCGCGCAGCGGGCACCCGTCGGGCAGCTCGCGAGTTCGCAAGGATCGTCAGCCGAGTCTCCGCCGGTACCGCCGAAACTCGGGTCTCCACCAGTACCGCCGGAACTCGGGTCTCCGCCCGAGCCACTACCGCCTGTCGCGGAGCCACCGGTCGACAAACCCCCGGAGCCACTCGTCCCGGAGTCGGAGCCGGCAACCGACGTTCCGTCCGCCCCGCAGGCCGTGATCCCCAAGAGTGCCAAAGGAACTGCAAGGGCTCCGAGCGTCGTCGTTCGTTTCAAAGCTTCTCGCCCGATGCTTTTCATTCTTCGAAAACTGAGAGGACGGTGACGATCCTCACCGTAGCCAAGCGCATCGGGCATCATCCCATGGTCAATCATTCTGTGTCCAGGGGGGGTCCTCCGAAGCCATCGCAATGGGTGGCGTGCTTCCCTGAACTCCCCGACAGTCGCCCACAGAAGCACTCTCTCCGATGACCCCACGCGGCAAGCCGCTCCGGGGCACCGGCAGACCCCATCGACCGAAAGACGACCCATGAGCGAACACCGCGCGACCATTCGTTTCCGCCACACCTCGGGCGACTTCACGAAAAAGACCTATTCGCGCGCGCACACCTGGTCATTCGACGGAGGAGTCACGGTCCCCGCTTCGCCGTCTCCCAGCGTGGTTCGGGAGCCCTACTCCGACCCGGCGGCGGTCGATCCCGAAGAAGCGTTCGTCGCCTCCGTGTCCAGCTGCCACATGCTCACGTTCCTCTACCATGCAGCGAAAGAAGGGTTCGAAGTCCTCGCTTACGAAGACGAAGCCGTGGGAAGCATCACGAAGAACGAGCGACGCATTCCGTGGGTGAGCCTCGTCACCCTCCACCCTCGCATCGAGTACGCCCCGGGCAAGGCGCCCTCTCCGGAGCAAGAGGCCGAGCTCCACCATCTGGCTCATGAGGGCTGTTTCATCGCGAACTCGGTCAAGACGGAGATCCGGGTGGGGCCGCGGCGTTCAGAATGACTCGCCGGCTTTCGCCAGGCTGACTGTCAGCTAAACTTCGAGCATGCGGGAGGAGGGGAGGCCTCTTGCGATGAACCAAACGACGAGCGCCCGGGAGGCGATCGCGCTGATTCGACCCGGACGACGTCTGTTCATCGGGTCAGGCGCGGGTGAGCCGACTCGCCTCGTGGAAGCCCTGGTCGAGTGCGGCGCTCACCTTGCCGACAACGAGATCGTCCACATCTTGACCTTGGGTCCCGCTCCGTACGTGCGACCCGAGTTCGCTCATCGGTTCCGGCACGCGGCGTTCTTCATCGGCCCGAACGTACGGGAGGCGGTCCAAGAAGGCCGGGCCGACTTCATCCCCGTATTTCTTTCCGAGGTGCCGGAGCTGATCCGGAGCCGACGCGTGCGCATCGACGCTGCGCTCATCCAAACCAGCCCGCCGGATGAGCACGGTTACGTGAGCCTCGGGGTGTCAGTGGACGTCGTGCGCGCCGCCGTGGACACAGCGGGCTTCGTCCTGGCGGAGATCAATCCGCACATGCCGCGCACCCACGGCGACTCGTTCCTCCATCTTTCGGAGATCGACCGGATCGTCCCCGTCGATGACCCGCTGCCCGAACTCCTGCACGAAGCTCCCGGCCCCGTCGAGGAGGCCATCGGCCACCACGTGGCGCGCCTGGTTCCCAACGGTGCCACCCTGCAACTCGGCATCGGCGCCTTGCCCAACGCCATCTTCGACTCGCTCCGATCTCACCGCGACCTCGGCGTTCACACCGAGATGCTCTCAGACGGCATGATGAAGCTCGCCGAGGCGGGTGTGATCACCGGCAAGCGCAAGTCGCTCTTGCCGGGAAAAATGGTGGCTTCCTTCGTGATGGGAAGTCGCGAACTGTATCGCTGGGTGAACGAGAATCCCGCGCTGGAAATGCGCGGTTCGGGTTTCACCAACGATCCGGCGGTCATCGCTCGAAACGACCAGATGGTGTCCATCAACTCCGCGTGCGCAGTCGATCTGACGGGACAGGTGGCGGCCGACACCCTCGGGGGCAAGTTCTTTTCGGGCATCGGTGGCCAGGTCGACTTCGTGCGCGGGGCAGCTCGAAGTCACGCTGGTCGATCCATCATCGCTCTGCGCTCCACGGCGCGGGCGGGATCGGTGAGTCGAATCACCTCGGTGCTGGAACCCGGAGCTGGGGTCGTGACGAGTCGCGGCGACGTTCGCTACGTCGTCACCGAGTACGGGATCGCCGACCTGTGGGGGAAGAGCGTCCGACAGCGCGCTCTGTCCCTCGTGGAAATCGCGCACCCGACCTACCGCGCCGAGCTCCTCGCCGATGCCAAACGCCGACGGTACGTCTTTCTCGACCAGCACCTGCCGCGTGGCGTCTATCCCTGGCGAGAAGAGCACCGAACCTGCACCACCCGGGGCGCCGAGGTCATCCTGCGGCCTGCTCGCATGAGCGACGAAGGACCACTGCAACGGCTTCTGTACGACCTTTCGGACGACAGCACCTACCAGCGGTTTTTGGGGCACAAGCGAGTTCACGCCCACCGCGAGATGCAGGAGCTGGTCGACACCGATTACGAGCACAACATGGCGCTCGTCGTGGAAACCGCCGACGGGGAGATCATCGGCATGTGCCGCTACGACGTCGAGCTTTCGACCAAGCTCGCAGAGATCGCCTTCGTCGTGCGCGACGACTTTCAGCACCAGGGGATCGGCAAGGCTCTCCTTCGGCAGATGAGCGAGATCGCCCGCGCCAAGGGGCTCCTCGGTTTCCGCGCGGATGCGCTGGCCACCAACGCGCCGATGCTTCTCGTGTTTCAGCGGAGCGGTCTGCACGTGACCAGTCAACTCGAGGGGGATGTCGTTCATCTGCTGGCCGAGTTCGATCCGCGCGACTGACGGCGTCTTTCCCAGCCCGCAATCGCTACGGATCCACGTAGTCCACTTCTACGCCGCGCGGCGTCCGGACTCGGGTGACACCTTCGGAGCGGGACACGATCCAGTCCGGACCGATGGGCACCTTCCCGAACCCTCCCGGCGCATCGAGGATGAGCTTCGGCAGCGCGATGCCGCTCAGGCGCCCCTGCAGCCGCTCCATCAGGTCGATGCCGGTCTGCACCGGGGTGCGCAGGTGCCCGGTTCCCCGCACCGGATCGGTCTGCAGGAGGTAGTAGGGTCGCACCCGTTCGCGAACCAGACCGCGGAAGAGCGCGGTGAGGACGGCTGCATCGTCGTTCACGCCACGCAAGAGCACCGACTGGTTCATCACCGGAAAGCCGGCGTCCGCGAGGCGCCTGCACGCAGCGCGTGCCTCTTCGGAAAGCTCGCGCGGGTGATTGAAGTGCGTCATCACCCAGAGGGGATGGTGGGGGCGGAGCGCACTCAGGAGCTCTTCGGTGATGCGCTGGGGCAACACCACGGGCACGCGCGTGGCGAGGCGGATCGTCTCCACGCTGGGGATGGCGCGCAGGCCTTCCACGATGCGCAGGAGCTTCGAAGTCGACATCGCGAGCGGATCGCCACCGCTCACGATCACGTCGCGTACCTCCGGATGCGACCGCAAATAGTCGAGCGCCGGAAGCAGGCGCGCTTCACTGCGCGCCCCACCCCCCGAACCGACCATCCGACTGCGCGTGCAGTAACGGCAGTAGACCGCACAGCGGTCGGTCACGAGCAGCAAGGCGCGGTCCGGGTAGCGTTGGACGAGTTCGGGGGCGACTTCGTGGTCTTCCTCACCGAGTGGGTCCCGCAGATCGCCCGGGGTCGCTCGTGTTTCGTCGAGACGCGGCACGATCTGACGCCGGATCGGGCACTCGGGATCGTCGCGATCGATGAGCGCCAGGTAGTGCGGAGTGATGGAGATGGGAAAGCCAGCACTCTCCGCGGCTCGTGCCCCCGCGAGTTCCTCGGGCGTGAGGGGCAGCGCGCGGGCAAGCTGGTCGGCGCTGCGAATCGCGCTCTTCAGCTGCCAGCGCCAGTCGGACGACCGCTCTTGCGGATCGGGTCCCTGCTCCACGACGGCGAGGCGCGCACCCGGGCGCCCTGCGGGATCAGCGATCGACATCGGATTTTTGGGGCGCCGCCTTTTCGGCGGGCGCTTTGCCGTCAAGCGCGTTGCCATCGGGCGCTTCGTCGGCGGGGGCTTCGACGGTCGGAACCTGCAGCTCCTTCACGGCTTTCTCATCGATCTCGACTGGAAAGCGCTCACTCAGCTCCGCCTCGAGCTGCTTCTCGAGTTCGAGAAACTTTTTTTGCAAGAGCTCGACTCGCACGGTGCGCTCGGCGTCCTGAAACGTCCGGTCCCGCGCCTTGCTGATCGCGCCGACGCGCACCACGTGAAAGTGGCCACCGCTCTCCACCGGCTTCGGGGTCACATCCCCTAGTTCAGCTAACTCGAAGACGGCTTTTCGGAGCTCCTCGGGAACTCGATCGTTGGCACCCCGTTTCTCGCCGGGGGCCGACACCAGACCCAGATCACCAGCGAGCTCGGGGGCCGCGTCTTTGTCTGTCCCCCGGCGGTCGAGGGAATGCTTCCGAGCGAGCTCGCCCCAAGCCGCGCCACTAGCGCCCTGTGCCTCTTTCGCGACCTTTTCTGCGAGCTCCCGGCTGGCCAGCTCGATGTGCAGGACCCGGCGGCGCTCCGGCTCGCGAAACTCGTCCCGGTGCGCCTGGTAGTAGGCCTTCACCTCGCCTTCGGGGATTTCCGAGGCGTCGGGCAGGCTCCGCTTGAGGTCCTCGAGCACCTCGTCGCGCATCGCCTGCATGATGCGAAGCCGCGTCTCCGGCGTCTTGTCGAGCCCACGCCGCCGCGCCTCTTGGGCGAGCAGCTCGACCTCGATCATTTCGTCGAGCAGGAGCTTCCTGCGCTCGGGCGACTGGTAGCGAAGGCGCTCGAACGGATCCATGCGCTCGAGGGTGGCCACGTACTCGCCTAGGGTGATCGTCCGGTCGCCCACCTGAGCCAAGACGGCCTTCTTCTGCTCGGCGGTGAGCTCACCTGTTTCCCCTGGCGCCACAGCGGTCGCACCAGGCGTTGGGCCCGGGGCCGGGGTTTCCTCGTCGCATCCCCACGACAGAAAACCGGCCAGAGCCGCGCAGATCCACGCCGAACGAGCGGGTTCGAAAACCCGAAAAGCGCGGTGACCGGAGCGAATCATGGTCGATTCCGATACTACGTCCCCGCAGGTGGGGCCAGGGCCGGAGCCGCCCCGCAATGCGCCACCGGAGCCTCTCGCCGGTTTCCCGGATCCCGCGGTGCGGCGTTGCGGGACCTGCCCCGGAAGGCTACGACCCGCCCACGTGGAAAGCGGTAACCTCGGGCAATCTTCACTTCGGTACAAACGCGTGGTCCTCAAGCTGAGCGGCGAAGCCCTCAGCGGGCAGGGCGCGGGCGGCATCGACACCGAGACGTTGCGATCGACCGCTGAGGAGATCGCCGATGTCCGAAGCACCGGCGTGCAGATCGGTCTGGTCGTGGGCGGTGGCAACATCTTCCGCGGCCTCAAAGGAGCGAGCCAGGGCATGGATCGCGCGCAGAGCGACTACATGGGCATGCTCGCGACGGTCATCAACTCGCTCGCGCTGCAGGATGCCCTCGAGCGCTGCGATGTCCCCACGCGGGTGATGACGGCCATCGAGATCCGCCAGCTGGCCGAGCCTTACATCCGGCGCCGCGCCATTCGGCACCTCGACCGCGGCCACGTGGTGATCTTCGCAGCGGGTACCGGCAACCCGTACTTCTCCACCGACACCGCAGCTTCCCTTCGGGCCATGGAAATCCGTGCTGATGCTCTGTTCAAGGCCACCAAGGTCGAGGGCATCTACGATCGCGATCCCGAACGCGACGAGAGCGCGCGCATGCTCGAGCACGTCACCTACGATCGCTTCCTGACCGATCACCTCAAGGTGATGGATTCGACGGCGATCGCCCTGTGCCGCGAAAATGGCCTGCCGATCCGCGTGTTCAAGATGGCCAAGGGCAACATCCGTCGCGTGCTCCGGGGCGAAAACGTCGGCACCACGGTCGGCGATCTCGAAGTGGGCAGCTGACGGGGCTTTCGAAGCGCCGTGACGAGCGCCGGGCTGGCTACACCGCACCCGGCAGCTCCCGCGGTCGCTTCGAGCCACCGCCCGCTCCGGGTCCGAGTGGCGAGAAGGTGAACATCCGGATGCGGGAACGCTCGCACGGCCGGATCTCACTGTACGTGCCGGGCTCCTGCGTTAGAGTCAGCCCGCCATGTGGCTGTCACTTCCTGGGTTCGGCACACTCGTCGTTTACGGCGTGTTGGTCATGGCCGCCTACACCTTCGCCATCGCCCTTTCGGCGGGCCAAGGTAGGCCGCGGCTCCTGCAGTCCGCGCGGCTCGGCGCCTACGCTACGAGCGCGCTCGTCTTGTGCGGCGTGTTGCTCCTGGCCTACGCGTTCGTCACCCACGACTTCAGAATTCGCTACGTCTCGCGTTACAGCGATCGGTCGATGAGCACGACCTACCTGTTTACGTCCCTGTGGGGCGGGCAGGACGGCTCGCTCCTCTGGTGGTCACTGCTCCTCGGCGGGTACACGGCCGGCGTGGTGCGCTGGATGAAGGGACGCTACCGCGAGCTCCAGCCCTACGTGATCGCGACCTTGATGGTCATCATCGCCTTCTTCGCGATCCTGATGATCTTCGCGGCGAACCCATTCGAGCAAAACGTCGCCGGCGCGAGCCCGGACGGAGACGGGCTCAATCCGCTGCTCCAGAACTATTGGATGATCATCCACCCGCCGATGCTCTACACGGGCTTCGTCGGCTGCTCGGTGCCCTTTGCCTTCGCAATCGCGGCGCTGGTGACCGGGCGCCTCGACAACGAGTGGATCGTGGCGGTGCGCAAGTGGATGCTCGTCGCCTTCCTGTTTCTGAGCATCGGCAACGTGCTCGGAATGATCTGGGCCTACGAGGTGCTCGGTTGGGGCGGCTTCTGGGCGTGGGATCCGGTCGAGAACGCCGCCTGCCTGCCCTGGTTCACGGCTGCCGCCTACGTGCATTCCACGATGATCCAGGAGCGGCGCAACATGCTGAAGGTGTGGAACGTCGTGCTGATCTGCGTGACGTTCGCCCTCACGATCTTCGGCACGTTCCTCACCCGTTCGGGGCTCATCGCGAGCGTCCACTCCTTCGCCAAGAGCGACATCGGCCCCTATTTCATGTGGTTTTTGGGGTTCGCTTGTTCGGCCTCGGCGGGGCTCATCGTGTGGCGCTTGCCCCTGCTCCAGGGGCGCGCCCGCGTGGAGTCGATCGCCAGTCGCGAGGCGATGTTCGTGATCAACAACTGGGCGCTCCTCGGCGGGATGGTGTTCATCCTCGGATCGACCACCTTCCCTCTGTTCAGCGAGCTCTTCGCCGACAAGGAGGTCACCGTCGGGCCGCCCTTCTACAACAAGTGGATGGCGCCGATCGGGCTTCTGATCTTCGCCTTGATGGGGCTGGCGCCCCTCTTCGGTTGGCGAAAGACCAGCTCGGAATCCCTCAAAAAGGCGTTCGCCTTCCCCGTGGCCGTCACTCTCGTCGTGGCAGCGGTCCACGTCGCTTTCGGCTCGAGTCTCGGCTTCCCGCCCATCGTCGAAGGCGCCACCTTGGAGCAGAGCACCTTCGCGCGGCTCTTCTCGACCGTGAGCAGCGTCTTTCCCTTCATCACGGTGGCCCTGGCAGCCTTCAACATCGCGGTGGTCGTCCAGGAGTTCCAGCGAGGCGTCAAAGCGCGCCGCTCCTCCACCCGCAAGCAGGGGGATCAGGAGAGCGTGCTCGTTGCCCTCCTGCGCCTGGTGCAGAAGAGCCGTCGTCGCTACGGCGGTTACGTGGTGCACGTCGGCATCACCTTCATGTTCCTCGGTTTCGTCGGCACCGCCTGGACCGTGGAACGGGAGGTTTCCCTCGATCCCGGCCAGAGCACCCAAGTCGAAGACTACGAAATCACCTACCAGGGGACGCGCATGTGCCCCGGCAGCCCGGACTGCAGCGCCGAGGAACAGGCCGAGCTCGGCAAGCGCATGCTCTTCGCCGACCTGCGTATCATGCGGGGTGGACGGGACCTCGGGACCTTGAGCCCGGCCAAGTTCATCTACCAAAGGCCTCCGCAGACCACGAGCGAGGTCGGTCTGATGCGCGGTTTCCGCGACGACCTGTACACCGTCCTGGCCACGGCCAATCCCGAGACGAAACGGGCCACCTTCACCATCTACGTGAACCCGTTCGTGAGCTGGATTTGGGCCGGCCTCATGGTGCTGATGTTCGGCTGCGTGGTTTCGCTCTGGCCCGAGGTCAGCACGAAGAAAGTCGGGGTCTGGGGCTACGTGCGCGCCACGGCTGGCGCGACGGCGGGCATCGGTTTCGCGTTCTATCTGGCGACAACCGCGTCCACTCCCTATACGGTCCCCTTCGAGAGGACCGGGCTCCCCGTGAGCGCGGCCCAGCACCACACTTCCGAAGGTCCCGTCACGCAGTGAGCGCCCCGTCGTCCCCGTTGCCTTACCCGGGCGCTTTCGTTGCCCTGATCATCGTCGTCGCCGTGCTCGTCGTGGGCATCGCGCTGGGCGTGCCCGTGGGTCTACTCCTGGGTGCTGCGGTGGCGCTCACGCTCGTGATCACGCTAGCCTGGCAAAGCCTCCAGCATCTGTCGGGTGAGACCGAGCTGACGTTCGAGGAAGCGTTGAGTCTCGCCGCGCCGACCGCCGAGGAAGAACAGAAGCGCGCCGTCTTGCGGGCGCTGAAAGATCTCGAGTACGAGCGCAGCGTCGGGAAGATCGTCGAGGACGACTACCGCGAGCTCTCCGCCTTCTATCGCGCGGAGGCCAAACGCCTCATCCAAGCGGTCGACGTCGGCCTCGAGGAGCAGCGGGCTCACGCCGAACGCCTGCTGGCGGAGCGCCTGAAGGAAGAGTCGCTGGAGCCGCAACCCGCGGGAGCACCCGTCGGCGAGGCTTCCGAGGAAGTGCCCTCGGCGGAAACCGAAGGCGAGGTCGCCGAGCCGACACCCGTCGAGGCCTCGAAAGAGGAGACCGCCGAAGAACGCGTCGCCAGCGCGCCGACCGAAACTCGGGCCGCGCCCCTGATCTGCACCGCTTGTGGCACGTCGAACGATGCGGACGCTCGCTTCTGCAAGAAGTGCGGTACCGCCCTCGATGGAGGCCCCGACGAGACCCCAAAGCCCCCCGAGGACAGCTGATGGTTTCTTCCTTCGCGCCCCGCCGCTCTCGTCAGCTCCTCCTGGCACGCACCTGGCCCCTCGTGCTTTTCGCTGCCTCCACGACGTTCGCGCAAACTCCCGCTCGAACCCAGAAGAGCTCGCCCCCGACGGCGACCGCGGCGCCAGCGGCCCCCACCGCTGCCCCAACCGGAGCAGCCCTGAAGCCGACCAAGGCCGCGCCAGGAAAGCCTGCGGCAAGCACCGAAAGGACTCCGGCAGCCGTCGCCCCGATGGCCCCCACGTCGACGGCAACCACGACGCCCGAGCAGCCCGTCGCCCCGGTGCCACCAGGCCATCCCCCGATGGCCGCCCCCGGGATGGACAACCCGCACGGCGCCGAAGCCGAGCGCGACGTTTCCCAGCCCGATCCCACCTTGCCTGCGGGCACCCTCACCGTCGAGGTGGTCGACGAAAACGACAAGCCCGTCGCCGGCGCCAAGCTGGACCTCGGGATCACCTTCGAGAGCATCGCCAAGGGCCCGCAGGAAAGTTCAAAAACCGCGACCACGGATCAGGACGGCCGCGCGGTGTTTTCAGGTCTCTCGACCGAGCTCCGCTACAGCTATCAGGTGACCACGACGCGCGGCCCCGCGCACTACGGGGTGCCGGCCTTCCGCCTCACACCGGAGAGCGGTCATCGAGTGCGCCTTCATACCTACCCGTCCACGCACGACGTGGCCGGGGCGTTCGTCGGCATGCGCGGCTTCGTCTACGTGCGGACACGCGAAGACATCTTCCAGGTGGAGATGCTGTTCCGCGTGATGAACATGGGCCGGGTGAGCTGGGTCCCGCAGAACCTCGTGCTCGAGCTCCCGAAGGGTTTCACCGCGCTGGACGGACCAATCGATTCGGGCGACACGCGCTTCATCGAAGCGGAAGGTCGCGGCGCCCAGCTCACCGGCACGTTCGGACCGGGCACACACGACGTCCGCATGAGCTTTCAGGTGCCGAGCGACCAGGAGAAGTCCCAGACCTTCCCCATCGCGATCCCGCCTCACGTGGCCGAGCTCCGCGTCCTTGGGGAGGCGGCGCCCGGCATGACGCTCGACGTGAAGGGCTTCGAAGAGACCGACCGTGGAGGAACGAGGGAAGTCACCTTCGAAGAGCCGCAGGTGGCCCGTGGCCCCGCGGGGGATCGCGTGCTCATCACGCGCCGCCTGATGCGCCCCGGTGAAAATCAGCTGAAGAAGGTCCTCGTTGAGCTCGGTGGTCTGCCTGTCGCCGGTCCAGCGCGCTGGATCGCCGTGGCACTCGCCCTGGCGATCGCTCTCGGCGGGATCGCGTCGGTGGTTTTGCGTCCCGGACCCAAGGGGAAGAAGCGGCACGCGATCGCCGGTGAAGATCTCGATCGCGCCCGCAAGCTTCTGCTCGATGAATTGGTCGCAGTAGAGCGGGCCTTCGACCAGGGAGACATCGGACCCGTCACGCGCGAACAAGCCCGTCGACGGCTGCTCGATGCCTTGGCGCGGCTCGACTTTGCCCCCCGCGCGAGCGGGTCCTTGCCCGCAGCGACCAAGGCCGCCTGAAGCCCCAGCATGGCCCTCTGCAGGCCCGCGCCTGAAAGCGCGTCCACACCCCGGCAGAAGGGCGCCTGAAGCCGGTTCAACGCCTGGCAGCGCTGACTCCGCAGAGGGCTCAGGAAGCTCGCCAGGCAGGCCGCCGAACCTCGATTCCGGACGGCCTGGCTGCCGGCCGTTTCGCGCGAACGACCCGAAGCACACGACCTCGGTCCGCAGGAACCAACCGAGGCACGCGAGGCCGCAAGGCCGAAGGGTGACGAGGCCGCCCCCCTGGCAACAGAGCTACGGAAGATCGGGCACCGATCGACCGCTCATCCCCGGAAAAAATCGGGTCGAAAAACCCTGAATTTCCGCTCGGGGTGTCCTGGGGAAAACCCCCGTCTTGGGGTGTGGATGAACCCAGGAGTCGATGTGTGTGTCTCGATAGCCCCCAGTCGATCCCGGATCGTCCCCCGGGGATCCACACAGCCAGAGGCACGAAGAACTTTCACGATCTCGCGCGGTTGGAGCCTGGATCCCCAGTATCCACAGCCCCTACCAAGACGATGATTTATTTCTATTTATTCATTTAGATCCTTATCGGGGATGGGGATCCAACCGTTGAGCGTGGACCCCCGAGCCACCCCACCGGGGCTGGCGGCGGGAGCGATCCCCGACTACAGCGGTACCGGATGTTCCGATCGGATCGCCGACGGTCCGAACAGACCCTGGGGAGGGCGTGAGAGTCCCCACCCGCACTCCGGTCACCCATCCATCGCTCATCGCTCATCGCCCGCATTCGACCGCAACCCACCGGTCGCGATAGGACTACCCCCACGATGCACGTCGTCGTCAGCAAGAAAGATCTCCTCCGTGTTCTGGCCCGCTGCCAGGGCGTTGCCGACAAGAAAAGCACCATGCCCGTGCTGGGGAACGTGCTGCTCGAGACGGTCGACTCGAAGGCGCTTCGCCTTGCTGCCACCGACCTGTACCTCGCCGTGAGCGGACGCATCGATGCCACGGTCGACAGGCCCGGATCGGTTGCTGTCGGAGCTCGTGACCTGTTCGAGCGCGTGAAGATGATGCCCGAGGGCGAGGTGTCGATCGAAGTGGGCGAGGGCGGCTCCACCGCCATCCGCGCGATGGGAACTGCGCGTCGCTACATGGTGCACGGGGTGCCCGGCGAAGAGTTCCCGAGCTTGCCCGAACCCGAGTCGGAAGGGTGGCTGGAGCTCGAGGTGTCGGCGCTATCGCGCTTGATTGCCGCAACTTATTTTTCGATCTCCACCGACGAGACGCGCCTCCACCTGAGCAGTGCTCTGTTCGAGTTGGAGGGCGATCGGGTGCGTATGGTCACGACCGATGGCCATCGCTTGTCGAAAATGGAGCTTGGAGTCGAGGGCTCGTCGGCCAGCGCCAACATGCTGATTCCGCTCAAAGGCGTGCTCGAGCTCAGGCGTCTTTGCGACGAGGCGCTCTCGGACTCGAAGGACGAGCAGTCGCCGAAGCTTCGCCTCGTGCAGAGCGGGCCGAGCGTCTTCTTCGAGGTGTCGGGGTTCCGCTTCAGCGTCAAGCTCGTCGACGCCCAGTTCCCGCCCTACCAGCAGGTGATCCCGAAGCAGAGCGAACGGGCCGTGCGCGCTCCGCGTGCCGCCCTCTCCGATTCTCTGAAGGCCGTCTCGCTCGCTGCCAGCGACCGCACTGGCGGTGTGAAGCTCACCCTCGCCCCCGGGCAGATTCGGGTCGAGAGCGAGAGCCCCGAGGCTGGCGAGGGCTTCGACGAGGTGCCCGTCGACTACGACGGACCCGAGGTGACGATCGGCTTCAACGCCAAGTACTTCCTCGACGTCTTGGCGGCGATGGACAGCGACGAGATCGTGCTGGCGCTCAGCGGCGAGCTCGACCCCGCCGTGCTGTCCCCCGGGACGGAGTCGACCGGGGCGAGCTACCTCGCCGTGGTCATGCCCATGCGCATCTGAGCGCTGCCGAAAGCGACGAAGACCCCGTGTCGACCGTGGTGCGTCGGGTCGCCTTCGAGCGAGTGGCGGTGCGCGAATTTCGCAACCTCGCCCTCGTCGACTTCGAGCCCGCTTCTCGGCTCAACGTCATCTCGGGGAGCAATGGCCACGGCAAGACGAGCCTGATCGAGGCTCTGTACCTCGTGGCCACCTCGAAGAGCTTTCGCGCCGAGCGGGTGCTCGAAGTCATTCGACAAGGGGCTGCTCAGGCCATCGTGCGAGCGACGGTGCGCAGTACCTCCAGCGGCTCCGAGCCTACGCGCCGCGAGCAACGCGCCGTCATCGGGCCCCGAGCGCGTTCATTTCTGATCGACGGCAAGAAGCCCGCTCGGCGATCGAGCTACGCCATTCAGACGCCCATCATCGCGTTTCATCCAGGGGATCTGGAGCTCGTCGGAGGGCCCGCCTCGCGGCGCCGCACCCTGCTCGATCGCGTGGCGCTCTACCTCGATCCGCCGGGGGCCGATGCCCGCCTGCACTACCAGAAGGCGCTTCGAGACCGGCAAAGGCTGCTTGCTCTGCGGGGGCCCCGCGGAGCGGATCTCGATGCGTACGAGCAGGTCTTGGCGGAGCACGGGGCCCGTTTCGCGCGGGCTCGCGAGCGCACCCAAGAGCGGCTCGTGGAGGCGCTCTTGCCGGCCTTCGAGCGCATGGCCGCGCCTGGTCTCGAGCTCGAGGTGACCTACCGCCCAGGGGGCACGACCGACGCGGAGCTGTTCCTCGAACGCATGCGAGACTGTCGC
The DNA here is from genome assembly GCA_050289625.1 of Polyangiaceae bacterium. GTDB lineage: Bacteria > Myxococcota_A > Polyangia > Polyangiales > Polyangiaceae > NIC37A-2. Next base: position 24,971 of record JBNKGC010000063.1, read on the forward strand.
GAGAAAGATCTCCGGCGCGGTGCGGCCAACTTCGGCCCGCAGCGAGACGAACTCGAGCTCGTCATCGCCGGGAGACCGGCGCGCAGCCACGCCTCGCAGGGCCAACAGCGCGTGATGACGCTGGCCCTCAAGATTGCCGAGCTCGATTGCGTTCGCGAAGCCAGCGGAGCCCAGCCGGTCCTCTTGTTGGACGACGTCTCGAGCGAGCTCGACGCGGATCGCACGAGCGCCGTGTTCTCGTTTTTGCGGGAAACCGAAAGCCAAGTGTTCGTCACGACCACCCGCCCCGAGCTCTTCGAAGGAGCCGAGTTGCCCTCGAGCGAACGCGCGAATTTCGCTCTCGTGGATGGGTCTTTGGAGGGCTGAGTGGAGCGCCGCCAAATCGCCTGGCTGGTGTGGCACAACTCATTGAAATCGCGCAAGTATTTAGGGTTGACTCGCCTTTACGAGGCGCCGCACACCGGCTATACGTAAAGAGCCCACAGGTGGGCGTTCTTGGAGACACTCCGTTGAGCGAAATTCCCGAGCCCCCCGCCGAGTCCGGAAGCACTCCCGACGAAGAGTACGGGTCGAAAAACATCACCGTTCTTGAAGGACTCGAAGCCGTGCGCAAGCGGCCCGGCATGTACATCGGTGACGTTCACGACGGCTCCGCGCTGCACCATTTGGTCTGGGAGGTGATCGACAACTCGGTCGATGAGCACCTCGCGGGCTTTTGCTCGACGATCAACGTGATCGTCAATCACGACGGAAGCGTCACCGTGTACGACGACGGTCGCGGCATCCCCGTCGGAATGCATGAGCGGGGTGTGAGCGCTGCCGAGGTCGTGATGACCGTGCTGCACGCCGGCGGCAAGTTCGATCACTCGAGCTACAAGGTCTCGGCCGGCTTGCACGGCGTGGGCGTGAGCGCGGTGAACGCCGTCTGCGAGTATCTCGACCTCGAGATCAAGCGCGAGGGCAAAGTCTGGAAGCAGCACTACGAGCGCGGGGTGCCGCAGGGGCCTCTCACGCCCACGAGCGACACGAGCGAGACGGGGACGAAGGTCACCTTCAAGCCGGACGCCCAGATCTTCACGGACACCGAATACAGCTACGAGATTCTCGCGACTCGCCTGCGCGAGCTCGCTTTCTTGAACTCGGGCCTGAAGATCAAGCTGGCCGACGAGCGCGAGGAAGGCCAGCGGGAGACGTACCTCTACCAGGGCGGCATTCAGGAGTTCGTCGCTCACCTCGCCAGCAAAAAAGAGCCGATTCACGAGGACGTGATCGCCTTCGACGCGTCGGTGCCCATGAGCGATGGCAAGCTCGACATCGAAGTCGATCTCGCCATCCAGTGGTGCAGCGCCTACGCCGAGCAGATCTTCTGTTACACGAACAACGTCCACAACAAGGACGGTGGAACCCATCTCACCGGTTTGCGTTCGGCGCTCACGCGGACCCTAAACTCCTACGGACAGGACAACAACCTCTTCAAGGACGTGAAGAGCGGCCTCACCGGTGACGACACCCGGGAAGGCGTCATCTGCGTCATCCACGTCAAGCATCCCGACGCGAGCTTCGATTCCCAGACGAAGAGCAAGCTCGTTTCGAGTGAGGTGAAGGGCATCGTCGAGAACGCCGTATCCGAGCACATCCGTCGTTACTTCGAAGAGCACCCCCAAACCGCGAAGAAGATCGTCGAAAAAGCCACCATGGCTGCCAAGGCGCGCGAAGCGGCGCGCAAGGCGCGTGAGGTGGTGCGCAAGGGCGTGCTCGACACCACGTCGCTCAGCGGCAAACTGGCGGACTGCCAGAGCAAAGACCCGTCGATTAGCGAACTTTACATCGTCGAGGGTGACTCGGCCGGTGGCAGCGCCAAGCAGGGCCGCGATCGGCATTTTCAGGCCATCTTGCCGTTGCGTGGCAAGATCCTGAACGTCGAGCGGGCCCGCATCGATCGCATGCTCGCCTCGGAGGCGGTGGCTACGCTCATCGGTGCGCTCGGCTGTGGCATTACCGAGGAAGGCGGTTTCGACCTGTCGAAGCTCCGCTATCACAAGATCATCCTGATGACGGATGCCGACGTCGACGGCAGCCACATCCGCACGCTCCTGCTCACCTTCTTCTATCGACAGATGCCGGAGCTCATCGAGAAGGGGTATCTGTACATCGCCCAGCCACCGCTGTTCGGCGTGCGCAAGGCCAAGAAGATGCTCTACATGAAAGATCAGCCGGCGATGAGTCGCTTTCTGATCGACAGCGGCATCGAAGGGCTCACCGTGCAGAGCCAGAAGGGGCCGGTGCTCTCTGGAAAGCCCTTGTTCGAACTGGCGAGCAGCCTGCGCAGTGTGGGTGAGCACCTTGGAAAGCTCGATCGCCGGTGCGACGCGCGCATGGTTGCTGCCGCGCTGCGTGTGGCCGGCGTGCGCTCGGAGACCTTCGACGACAAGGCGAAGCTGCAGCAGGCGGCCGAGACGATTCAGGCCTACCTGACCGAGCGCCATCCCGATCTCACACCGCTCACCGTCAAGGTCGAAGCGGACGAGGTCGAAGGCGATACCCTCGCGGCTCGGTTCCGTCCGGGCGCCTCCTCGCGTCCGACGGTGCTCACCAAAGAGATCACCGAGACCGGCGAGTACCACGAGCTGGTGTCCGTTCAGGACGACATCGATTCCATCGGTCCTTCGCCGTACACGGCAAAATCCGAAAAGGGCGAGCCAGTCACTCTGGCCGACGCCGAAGCGCTGGATCAGTTCATCACCGAGCGGGGCCGCAAAGGCCTCCAGGTGACCCGCTACAAGGGTCTCGGTGAAATGAACGCCGATCAGCTGTGGGAGACCACGATGGATCCGGACGGCCGCACCCTGCTCGAGGTGCAGGTGAAGGACCCCGTGCGCGCCGAGGAGCTGTTCAGTGTGCTCATGGGCGACCAGGTCGAGCCCCGACGCAAGTTCATCGAGGACAACGCTCTCAACGTGCGCAACCTCGACATTTGAGGGCTCCGATGGGCGTTGGCCGCAGGCGCACCACGCGCTGCGCGCCTGTGTGAGCGGTCCGGTGTGGGGCCGATCCATCGGCGTTTGCATTCGCTCGATCCGGAACGCGCGCGTTGTCGACCCTCGATCCCCCTGAGTTGCGCCTGG